>NZ_BAAARB010000004.1:0-309827 GCF_039531975.1 Gordonia cholesterolivorans
CCGCCGCCTACGACACAGGCTTCAACTGGGAAGACGGCAACGGCATCCAACACGGATGGGGAGGCCGAAACCGGTAAACCACCCGACGCCACGCCCGAACCGTACACACATTCTGGCCTTTAACCCGATGTTCTTGCCCGTGGGGTGAGGAGTCCGTGCGATATGCGACGAGGGCCCGGTCGGCGTTCTCGCCGTCCGGGCCCTCGTCGTTCTTCGGGGTGAGTGACGGGACTCGAACCCGCGACAGCCAGGATCACAACCTGGTGCTCTACCAACTGAACTACACTCACCATCGGCGCAGCTGCACAGCGTTCACACGTTGTTTGCCGAGCCAGGCTCATACTCTAGCCGGTTTTCACCCAGAAACTCCAATCGGTTCCTGACCAGCGTGTTTACGCGGGGCCAAGCCGTTCGACGACCTCTTCGAGGGTCTTCGCGTCGGGGCCGGGGGCGGGAACGAAGGCGGTCTCGCGGTAGTAGCGCAGTTCCCGGATCGATTCGCGGATGTCGGCGAGTGCGCGATGGGCGAGCCCCTTCTGCGGCTGACCGAAGTAGATCGGCGGGTACCAGCGACGGCACAGCTCCTTGATCGAGCTGACGTCCACCATCCGATAGTGCAGGTAGGCGTTCAGCTCGGGCATGTCCCGGGCGATGAAGCCGCGATCGGTGCCGATGGAGTTGCCCGCGAGCGGGGCCGCGCCGGCCGTGGTGATGTGCTCGCGCAGGTAGTCCAGAACCGCCTTCTCCGCTTCGGCGAGCGTGACGGTGGAGGCGCGCACCTCTTCGGTGAGCCCGGAGTCGGCATGCATCTTGGCGACCACCTCGGGCATGCCCGCGAGGGCCTCGTCGTCGGCGTGGATGACGAGGTCGACCCCCTCGCCGATGATGTTCAAGTCGCTGTCGGTGACGAGAGCGGCGATTTCGATGAGCTTGTCCGAGCCGATATCCAGTCCGGTCATCTCACAGTCGATCCACACGAGTTTGTCTTGCACTCGATCAACTGTAATCGGGACGGCGTGCCGCCGTCTGTCCGCGTGCGCGGTACGAGCTACTCGCCTTCGCCGAGCTTGCTGTAGAACTTGCCGACGATCGGCGCGACCACGGCACGCGGCGAATAGCCGCCGGCCACGGACATCGCCTTGCTCAGTGTCCCCGGAACCACGCGCATCTTGTTGCGGCTCAACGCATCCAGGCTCATCTCCGCTACCTTCTGGGAATCGTGCCAGAGGAAGCCCGGGACCAGCTTGTCGACGATCGACGCCTCCTCGGCGGTGGGGGTGTGCGTGCGGACCGGTCCCGGAGCCAGCAGTGTGACGTGCACCCCGGTGTCTTTGAGTTCCCCGCGCAGCGACTCGCTGAAGGTGTTGACGAAGGCCTTCGTCGCCGCATACGTCGCATTGTTGGGAATCGGCATATTGCCTGCGGCGGAGCCGACCATCAGGATGCCGCCGGAGCCGCGTTCGACCATCTGCGGAAGAACCGCGAGAGTGAGATCGTGCACGGCGTTCGCGTTGAGCCGGACCTGGGCGCGCTCGTACGCGGAGTCGAGGCCGGCGAGCGGCCCGAAGGTCGCGATCCCCGCGTTATTGCAGAGGATGGAGATCTCGCGACTCGACAGTTCGTCGCACAGTGCGTCGACCGCGTCGAGATCGGAGAGGTCCGCCGCCCGCACGTCCGCGTCCACCTGGAATCGCGACCGCAGTTCGATGGCGAGCTCATGAAGTACGTTCTCCCGCCGCGCCACCAGGATCACCGAGTGGCCGCGAGCGGCGAGCGTCCGCGCCAACGCCATTCCGATGCCGGAGGACGCTCCGGTGACCACGGCGCGGGCAGACGAACGAGGCGGCATCAACATGGGCCACATCGTATCGACGGCCTCGGACATCGGCCGAAAGGTGTCGGCTACTTGCCCGCGACGAGACCGTGGATCGCTCGCACGCGGGGTTCGAGTGCGGCGTGCAGGTCCGCGGGGAGCGTGCCGAATACGTCGATCTCCACCCCGCCCCCGAGCTGAGCCAGCCGCGGAAGGACCTCGGCCACATTGCCGACGTGTTCGACCACCGCCGCCGCGTCTCGGTAGCGCTCCAGCACCACGCATCGGCTGCGGTCGTCGTCCATGAACCAGTCGTACTGCAGGTTGCCCTTCTCCGTCCGCACCGCGTCGAGGGACTCGGCGACGGCCGCCGTGAACGCGGCGACGTTCTCCTCCGGGATGTTCGGGAAGGTGGCGATCATGACGATCTCGTTCTCGTTCATTCGGGCTCTTCTCTTCTGGTCGCGGGCGCCGTCGTTCCGATGCGGGTACCGAGTCATCGTAGAGAGCAGCACCTCACGGCAAGCCCGCGGCGACCTCCGTGCCCTGCCGGATGGCGCGCTTGGCGTCGAGTTCGGACGCGAGGTCGGCACCGCCGATGACGTGGGTGATCACACCGGCCGCGGTCAGCGGGTCGACCAAGTCGCGCACCGATTCCTGACCGGCGCAGACGACGACGTTGTCCACCTCGAGCAGGCGCTTGCCGACCTCGTTGCCCTCCTTGTCGTGCAGCGTGATGTGCAGGCCGGCGTCGTCGATCCTGTCGTAGGTGGCGCCGGAGATCTGTTCGACGCCCTTCATCTTGACCGCGGCACGATGCACCCAGCCGGTGGTCTTGCCGAGCGACTTGCCCTGCTTGCCCGGCTTGCGCTGCACCATGTACACCTCGCGCACGGCGGGCATCGGCCTCGGCTCGGTCAGGAAGCCGGGAGTGTCGAGGTCGTCGGTGACGCCCCACTCCTGCTCCCATTCCTTGAGGTTCAGTGTCGGCGACTCATCGGTGGTGAGGAATTCGGTGACGTCGAATCCGATGCCGCCCGCACCGATGACGGCCACGCGCTTGCCGACCTCGCGGTGGCCGAGGACCGCGTCGGCGTACGACATGACCATCGGGTGGTCGATGCCGTCGATCGCAGGCACGCGCGGGACCACGCCGGTCGCGACGATCACCTGGTCGTACCCGCCGTCGATGAGCTCCTGTGCGCCCACCCGGGTGTCGAGGTGAACGGCGACGTGGTTGATCTCGAGCTGGCGGGTGAAGTACCGGATGGTCTCGTTGAACTCCTCCTTGCCGGGGATGCGGGCGGCGATGGAGAACTGCCCGCCGATGGCCGGCCCGGCCTCGTAGAGGTCGACGCGGTGGCCGCGCTGCGCGGCGGAGACGGCCGCCGACAGCCCGGCGGGACCGGCTCCGACGACGGCCACCCGCTTGGCCGTGCGGGTGGCCCCCAGGGTGAGGACCGTCTCGCGGCCGGCGCGCGGGTTCAGCAGGCACGAGACCTTCTGACCGACGAAGGCGTGATCCAGGCACGCCTGATTGCAGCCGATGCACGTGTTGATCTCGTCGGCGCGGCCGGTGCGCGCCTTGTCGACGAACTCCGGGTCGGCCAGCAGCGGGCGGGCCATCGACACCGCGTCCACCTTGCCGCGCTCGAGGATCTCCTCGGCGACGTCCGGGGTGTTGATGCGGTTGGACGCGATCAGCGGGATGTCCACCACATCGCGCAGCCGCTCGGTGAACTTGACGAACGCGCCCCGCGGTACCGACGTCACGATCGTCGGTACCTGGGCCTCGTGCCAGCCGATGTCGGTGTTGATGGCGTCGACGCCGTGTTCCTCGGCCCGCTTGGCGAGCAGTGCGATCTCGTCGAAGGTCTGTCCGTTCTTCACGAAGTCGGCGACGCTCTGGCGCAGGATGACCGGGAACTCGCGCGGCACCTTCCCGCGCACGTCCTTGATGATCTCGACGAGGAAGCGCTGACGGTTCTCGGTGCTGCCGCCCCACTTGTCGGTGCGGTCGTTGGTGTGCGGGCAGAGGAACTGGTTGATCAGGTATCCCTCGCCGCCCATCAGCTCGATCGCGTCGTAGCCGGCTCGGTGCGCGAGCTGCGCCGCGGTGCCGAATGAGCGGATCACATGCCAGATGATCTGCTCGGTCATCTTGAGGTGTTTGAACGGGTGAATCGGGCTCGGCTCGCTGCCGGCGGCAACCTTGAAGGGCGTATACCCGTAGCGCCCCGCGTGAATGATCTGCAGGGCGATCTTTCCGCCCTCGGCATGGACGGCCTTGGTGAACTCGCGGTGCCGGAGCACATCGGCACGGTTCGTCATCTTGCCCGCGAAGGGCAGCAGCTGTCCGGTGCGCGACGGTGCGAAACCGCCCGTGATGATGAGCCCGACGCCGCCGCGGGCGCGTTCGGCGTAGTAGGCGGCGAGTTTGGGCGTGTCCCACAACCGGTCCTCCAGGCCGGTGTGCATCGATCCCATGACGACGCGGTTGTCGAGCGTGATCCCGCCGATCCGAAGCGGTTCGAACAGTCTGGGGAAGTGGGCGTTGGGCGCCGTCTGGGCTGTCATTGGGCGACCTTTCTCGTTGTGGGTCTCGGTGGGATGCAGTGGTTTCTGTGGAATTCAGTGCTGCGGGGCGGCGACGGCGGCAGAGCGCTCGAGTTCGCGCTGGAAGCGGTCGAGCACCTCGTCGCACCAGTCGACGGTCTGCTCGCTCATCCGGACCCCGCCGCGGAGCACCAGGTACTGGTTCAGCTTGCGTCCGGAGAGGGCATCGGGATCGGGGTAGTACTGCTCCACCCATCCCCGATACACCTCGAGCATCGCGGCGGCCTCGTCGCGGTGGGCGCGGAGTTCGGCCATCACCGTCGGCAGGTCGCCGAGATCGGCGGCGCGCAGCTTGACTCCGAGATCGCTGCGCAGCGGCGGGAGCGGCGTCGGGCTGTTCACCCACTCGGCGAGCATGTCGCGTCCCGCCTGCGAGAGCGTGTACACCTTCTTGTCCGGGCGGCCGTCCTGTGCCACGGATTCGAAGCTCACCAGCCCGTCGGAGTGCAGCTTCTTGAGCGTCCGGTAGATCTGCTGGTGCGTAGCCGACCAGAAGTATCCGATCGACCGCGAGAACTGCTGCCCGATCTCGTACCCGGTCCCGGGCCGCTCGGAGAGCGAGACGAGGATCGCGTGCTCGAGTGCCATGCGTGACACCGTAGCAATGCACCTTAGTTCTATGCAATATGGTTCATATGAACTCCGATGCATATAAAGCGGCGGGTCGGACACACCGCCGCCGATTTGCTGCTAAGACTTGGCCGTGACCTCGTTTCGCCGCATCGCCCTTCCCGGAACCGCACCCGAGGACGTGATCTGCCTGCCCGACGGGCGGGTCGTGACCGGACTCGACGACGGTCGTCTGCTGTCGGTGGAGCCGTCGACGGGGGAGATCAGCGTGCTGGCCGACACCGCCGGACGGCTCCTCGGCCTCGACTACGGTGCCGACGGTTCGATCTACATCTGCGACCACGATCGCGGGCTGCTCGTCCTGGATCCGGATCGCTCGCGCGCACGAGTGCTCGTCGACACGGTGGACGGCAGGCCGCTGCGGTTCGCCAGCAACGTCGCCCACGCCTCCGACGGAACGCTGTACTTCTCGTCGTCGTCTCAGAACTTCATGTTCGACCGCTGGCGGGCGGACATCATCGAGCACTCCGGGACCGGCAGGCTCATGCGACTGTCGCCGAGCGGTGAGGTCCAGGTGCTGCGCGACGATCTGCAGTTCGCGAACGGCGTGGTCCTGGGCCCCGGTGAGGACTACGTGCTGGTCGCGGAGACGGGGGCCTCCCGGATCTCGCGGTACTGGCTCACCGGACCGGCGGCGGGCACCTCCGAGGTCTTCCTCGACGGTCTGGGCGGTTATCCGGACAACATGTCGATCGGCAGCGACGGGCGACTGTGGGTGGCGCTCGCCTCACCGCGGAATGCTGTGCTGGAGGGCATCTTCCGGCTTCCGCTGCGGGCCCGGAAGGTGCTCGCGCGGGCCCCGCAGGGTGTCGGACCGACGCCGGAGGAGGTGGTCTGGGTACAGGCCTTCGACTTCGACGGCACGATGGCCCGCGAGGTGCGGATCGACGACCTCGATTTCGGTTTCGTCACCGCCGTCGCGGAGCGCGACGGGGTCCTGTATCTCGGCACCATCCTCGGCAACGCGCTCGGCGTGCTCGACCTGCGCAGCTGACACCCGGCGGATTCGCCCGTCCTCGAGTCGCACCACCTCGTCGGCGATCGCGGTCAGCCGCGAATCGTGAGTGATGAGCAGGGTGGTGCGTCCGCGGGCCAGTCGGCGCAGCGGCCCGATCACTCCGGCGACCGACTCGTCGTCGAGCGCGGCCGTCGGCTCGTCGAGGATCAGGACGGGCGTGTTCCGGAGCATCGCCCGCGCGATGGTGATCCGTCGGCGCTGTCCGCCGGACAGTTCCAAGCCGTCGCCGGCGAGCACGGTGTCGTATCCGTCCGGCAGCGCGGCGATGAATCGATGGGCGCCGGCGTCGCGCGCCGCCTCGATGATCTCCTCCCGGCCTGCCGTCGGACGGCCGAACGCGACGTTGTCGGCCACCGTCCCCGGCCGGATGTGGGCCGTCTGCGGCAGCAGCGTGACCTGTTCGCGGACCGACGCGCCGGTCACCTCGGACACGTCGTGGCCGCCGACGGTGACGGTGCCGGACTCCGCATCCTCCAGCGCGCAGATCAGCGATGCGAGCGTCGACTTGCCGGTGCCGCTGGGGCCGATGAGAGCCGTGATGACACCCGGCCGCAACTCCAGGTCGACGCCTCGGAGGATCTGCCTGCCGTCGTACGCGAAGCAGACGCCGTCGAGCCGCACGGGCACGGGGGCGCCACTCGGGACCGGTGGCAGCGGCCGCGCGTCGCCGAGTTCGGCACGGTGCACCGGTTCGTCGAGGATCTCCGCGATCCGCTCGGCGCTCACGCATGCCTCGGCCACCGCGAGCCGCACGTCGGCGATCTGTTGGAGCTTGGGATACAGCATCGCCAGGTAGCCCGACAGTGCCAGCAGCTGGCCGACGCTGAGTGCGCCCTCACGCACCTGCCAGACGCCGACGAGGGTGACGGTGAGTGACAGACACACCTGCGCGAAGCCGAGCACCCCGCCGAAGCCGGCTTCGATGCGCGTCTGCGATACCCGGGTGCGCGCCCATCGGCGGCCGTGGCGCTCCAGCTCGTCGGCCTCGTCGCGCTCGCGGTTGTACGCGACGGTGGTCTCGTGGCCGGCCAGCGCGGAGTAGACGGCGTCGGCGATGTCACTGTTCGCTGCGCGCTCGGCGTGCGTCGTCCGGCTCTGGCGCCTCCCGAAGAACGACGAGACCGCCCACAGGGCCGGGCATGCGGCCAGTGCGACCCCCGCGACGACCGGGCTCATGACGAACGCGGCAACGATCAGACCCAGCGCGTTGGCGGCCGCCACCGCCAGGGACATCATCCCGGTGCCGATCAAGTGCTCGACGGCTTCCAGGTCGCTCGAATGCCGCACGACGAGGTCGCCGAGCCCGCGGCGCCGATGCGTGATCGGTGCCAACCGCTGGACGTGCGCGAACAGAGCGGTGCGGAGCCGGAGCACCACACCTTCGGAGGCCACCGTCGACAGGAGGGTGCCGACGTAGTCGGCACCGACGCTGACCGCGGTCACGGCGAGCCACAGTGCGGCGAGACGCGCGAACGACTGCCAGTCGGAGGAACCGAGGGCACCGTCGACGACATCGGATAGGAAGAACACGCCGACGGCGTCGCATGCGGCTGCGACCAGTAGAAAGAATGCGGCACCGCTCAGTGCGACGCGATGTCCGGAGGCGAAATGGGAGAATCGGCGCATCGCGGTGAGAAATGTCATTTGGGTGATCTCCTGTAATCGATGAAACGGACCGATTCTCTTCAATAGAAATGCCGATGCGCCGGTCCCGGAATACATTTCCGGGACCGGCGCATCCGAGGGTGTGGAACCCGATCAGTTCACACCTGGTCAGCGGACCCAGATCCAGTACCAGCGGTGATTGCGGGCATCCCAGCGACGCTCACGACGCCGACGCGGAGCGGGGTGCGCGAATCCGAAGTTCTGACGGTTGTTCTGCTCGGGGCGGCGGTTGTTGTCGAATGCCATGTCATTCTCCTTATCCGGTCGGCTCGGCGGCTATTTCCGCTCGCGTATCTCGCGTCCGACACAGATGAATTTATGGACCCCGTCTGTGGAGGATCTGGCGCGCGACTGGCAGCATTCTGGGAACATCTCGGAACCGTCGGAACTGCGGCATTCCGCCGTGTTTCAGGCTGCTCACACGGCTCCCCGCATGTCGGTGAGGGCTTCATTACGCGCCCGTGATCGCCGCGGCGACCGCCCGCAACACCGCCTGCCTAGCGTCGATCGCGACCCGGTCGAATGCCCGGGCGGACGAAGGAGGCACCGCGTGCGGATGGGACCAGCTCACACCCGACCCCGAGAACGACGAGCAGTATTCGCGTCGAGGACGATCACCGACTGGGATCCGGAGGACACCGCGGCATGGGAGGCGGGCGGATCGGCGATCGCGCGGCGCAACCTGATCTGGTCGGTGGTCGCCGAGCACGTCGGATTCTCCGTCTGGACGCTGTGGTCGGTGATGGTGCTGTTCATGCCGTCGGACGTCTACGGCATCTCGGCGGGGGACAAGTTCCTCATCGGAGCCGTGGCCACCCTCACCGGGTCTCTGCTGCGTTTCCCGTACACCCTGGCGACATCGCGATTCGGCGGCCGCAACTGGACGGTCTTCTCGGCCGTCGTGCTGACCGTGCCGGTGATGGCGACGATCGTCCTTCTCGCGAATCCGGGTCAGCCGCTCTGGGTGTACCTGCTGTGCGCCGCACTCGCCGGGCTCGGCGGCGGCAACTTCGCGTCGTCGATGACGAACATCAACGCCTTCTATCCGCAGCGCCTCAAGGGCTGGGCCCTCGGCCTGAACGCGGGCGGCGGCAATCTCGGGGTGCCCGCGGTGCAGTTGGTGGGACTGCTGGTGATCGCGTGGGCCGGGGTCGGCGAACCGTACTGGGTGTGCGCGATCTACCTCGTGCTGCTCGCGGTGGCCGGGCTCGGCGCCGCGCTCTTCATGGACAACCTCGAGGGGCCGGGCGTGGACCTGTCCGCGATGCGGTCGGCGATCACCGACCGCGACACGTGGCTGATCTCGCTGCTCTACATCGGGACTTTCGGCTCGTTCATCGGGTTCTCTTTCGCCTTCTCGCAGGTACTGGCGCTGAACTTCCTCGATCGCGGCGACACCGCGGCGCAGGCCTCACTGCACGCCGCGCAGATCGCCTTCATCGGCCCGCTCCTCGGGTCGGTGGCACGGGTGTACGGCGGCAGGCTCGCCGACCGGATCGGCGGCAGCCGAGTGACGCTCGGGGTGTTCGCCGGCATGGTCGGCGCCGCGGCCGTCCTCCTGGTGGGCTCGTCCCTCGAGGTTCAGGTGGTGGGCTTCGTGGCGCTCTTCGTGCTCTCCGGGATGGGGAACGGCTCGGTGTACAAGATCATCCCGTCGGTGTTCGACGCGAAGTCTCGCGCGCTGCCGCTCGACGAGGACGGGCGGGCGGCGTACTCGCGAGCCATGTCTGGAGCGGTGATCGGGATCGCGGGCGCGGTCGGCGGACTCGGCGGCGTCGGGATCAACATGGTGCTGCGACAGTCGTATCTGAGCTCCGGGTCGGCGACCGTCGCGGTGGTGGTCTTCGCCGCCTTCTATCTCGTCGCCGCGGCCGTCACCTGGCGGGCGTACGTCGGAGTGCCGCGCGCGGCGGCCGATGCGCCCGGCGCACCGCAGTCTGCGAAGCTGTCTTCATGAGTTCTGCCACCACCGGCGACCGGTCGGCCCCGCCCTCGCTGGCGGGGTTCACCGTCGCCGTCACCGCAGCGCGCCGAGCTGAGGAGCTCGGCGCGCTGCTCATGCGACGAGGCGCACGAGTGGTCGCCGCACCGGCGATCGAGATGGTGCCGCTGGCCGACGACCCGGCGTTGCGCGCGGGCACCGATGCGGTGATCGCGGAGCCGCCGGATCTGCTGATCCCGACGACCGGAATCGGCTTCCGCGGGTGGATCGAGGCCGCGGACGAATGGGGGCTGGCCGACGAGTTGATGGGCGCCTTCGCCGGCGCGCGCATCCTTTCGCGCGGGCCGAAGGTGACCGGGGCGTTGCGTGCGGCGGGATTGCGCGAGGAATGGTCGCCCGAATCGGAGTCGTCGGCCGAAGTGCTGGCGCACCTGAGCCCCGACGACGTCGCCGGTCGGCGAGTGGCGGTTCAGCTGCACGGTGCGATCGACGGTTGGGACCCGAACCGCGACTTCGTCGACGGTCTCATCGCGATGGGAGCCGATGTCGTCTCCGTGCCGGTCTACAGCTGGCGCCGGCCCGCCGATCTCGGCGATTTCGATGCGCTGATCTACGACGTCGCCGCCCGCCGGCTGGACGCGGTGACCTTCACCTCCGGTCCGGCCGCCGTGTCGATGCTGACGCGATCGACTCAGCTGGGCGTGCGCGAGCCGTTAGTCTCCGCACTCCGGGAGGCGGTCGCCGTCTACTGCGTGGGCCCGGTGACCGCCGCGCCGCTCGAGCTGGCGGGGGTCGCCTCGCGCTGGCCGGACCGGATGCGGCTCGGCGCGCTGGCGCGGCTCGTGGCCGAGGATCTGCCGGTCCGGGAGTCCGAACTCGCGGTGGCCGGGCACCGCCTCGGCGTGCATGCCTCGGCGGTAGTGGTCGACGGAGAGGTCCGTGACGTGCCCGCGTCGGCGCTGCGTCTGCTCAAGACCCTCGCACAGCGGCCGGGCACGGTGGTGTCGCGCACCGATCTACTCGCGGTGATCGGCGCGGGTGACGAACACGCGGTGGAGGTGGCGATCGGCAGGCTCCGGACCGCGCTGGGATGCCGCGAGATGATCGCGACGGTCGTCAAACGCGGTTACCGGCTGGCACTGGACGAGCAGTGAACTCGCCGGCCGAGTCGATCCGGCCGCAGGCCGCGTCGACGACCGGTGCCGCGAGGCCGAGGGGGCGGGCGACGACGTCGGCCCCCGAGTCGTCCAGGCGCTGCTGAAACAGCCCGTCGGCGAGCAGGTACGACGCCACCGCGATCCGGCGTCCGGGTGTGTCCGCACGGAGGGCGGCAACGGTGTCCGGGACCGATGCGTGAGGCGAGCCCGCGCGGGTGCTCGCGAATGCGATGCGGACCGGTGTGGCCAGCCGCGCGGACAGCAGACGCGCGGTGGTCTCGATGTCCCGCTGCGCCACCGGGTCCGCGGAGCCGGCCGCGGCCAGGACGACGGCGTCGTCGCTCGTCGCCCCGGCCTCGGCCAGGCGAATCGTGAGCGCCCGGGTCAACAGCTGAGACGGTCCCAGTGCCGGCGCCAGCCGTACCGGCCGGCGGGCCGCGGCCAGGTGCGCGGCGATGTCGACCCGCACGTGGTGTCCGCGCGCCAGGAACGCGGGCAGCACCGTGACCGCGCCGTCGGGCAGATCGGGGAGCAGGTCGCTCGGCGAGGGCCCGACGACGTCGACGAAGCTCACCGCCACCGGCTCGTCCCGGCGGCGTCCGATCTCGTCGGCGAGCCGATAGATCAGTTCCACGCCCCGTGGGTCGCGGGTGCCGTGCGCGACGAGCAGGACGGTCATCGCGGGCTCGCCGCCGAACTCGTGGCGGGCTTGAAGCCCTCGGGCCGGAAGCCGAACCGGATGTCGGGGGAGTTCGCCACGAATACGGTCCCGTCGAGCCCGATGCGGGTGCCGTACACCGGGATCCGCACTCCGGGGGAATCGAGGCAGCGTCCGTCGATGAGGCTGAACGCCTCCTTCTTCAAGGGCGAGGCGACTACCGGGAAACCGTTCCGGTCGCCGACGATGCCGCGCGACATCACCGCGGCACGCGCGATCGGATCGATGTTGCCCACCGCGCGGAGCGTGTCGTCGGCGAGCCGGAACAGCGCCACCTGCGCGCCGTCCGGCAGCAGCACGGCCACGCCGCGCAGGCGGTCGAGCCGGTCGATGTGGCACGCGGCGGTCCAGTCGCGGGTCCAACGGTGGAGGTCGAAGGCGAGGGTCATGACAGACCTTTCAGGTGTGTTCGGGGGCGGGCGGAACGGGCCGGTTCACGACTGCGGCAGCGCGGGCGAACCGAGCAGGACCGGAACTCGGCGCCCGTGGCTCTCGCCGAAGGCGACCGTCGGGTCGGGAACGCCGGGTGCGTTGACGAAGGAGACGAACCGCCGGAGCTTGTCCGGGTCGTCGAGGACGCCCTTCCATTCGCATTCGTAGGCGTCGACGTGGCGGGCCATGTCGGCTTCGAAGTCGTCGGCCAGACCCAGCACGTCGTCGATCACGACGGCCTTGAGCCGCTCGATGCCGCCGTCGAGTCCGTCGAGCCAGGCGGCGGTGCGCTGAAGTCGTTCGGCCGTGCGGATGTAGTACATGAGGAAACGGTCGATGTAGGCGACGAGGGTGGCATCGTCCAGGTCGCCGGCCAGGAGCTGCGCGTGCCGGGGAGTCATGCCTCCGTTGCCGCCGACGTACAGATTCCAGCCCTTCTCGGTGGCGATGACGCCGACGTCCTTCCCACGGGCCTCGGCGCACTCGCGGGCACAGCCCGAGACGCCCATCTTGATCTTGTGCGGCGACCGCAGCCCGCGGTACCGCAGTTCCAGATCGATCGCCATCCGAACGGAGTCCTGCTGACCGTACCGGCACCAGTCGGAGCCGACGCAGCTCTTCACGGTCCGCAGCGACTTTCCGTAGGCGTGGCCCGACTCCATCCCGGCGTCCACCAGGCGCCGCCAGATCAGCGGCAGCTGGTCGACGGTGGCACCGAACATGTCGATGCGCTGACCGCCGGTGATCTTGGTGTACAGACCGAAGTCGCGGGCGATCTCGCCGATCAGAATCAGCTGTTCGGGCGTGACGTCGCCGCCCGGCATCCGCGGGACCACCGAATAGGTGCCGTTGCGCTGGATGTTCGCCAGGAAGTGATCGTTCGAATCCTGCAGCGAGGCCTGCTCGCCGTCGAGGATGTGGCCCGAGCCGATCGACGCCAGAATGGACGCGACCGTCGGCTTGCAGATGTCGCAGCCGGTGCCGGTGCCGAACCGTTCGACGATGCCGGAGAAGGTCCGGATGTCGCAGGCCCTGATCGTCTCGAACAGCTCGGCGCGCGACTGCGCGAAGTGCTCGCACAGGGCGGTCGACTGCTCGACTCCCTCCTCGGCCAGGATCTGCGACAGCAGCGGAACGCACGAGCCGCACGACGTGCCCGCGCCGGTGCAGCCCTTGAGGGCCGCCACATCGCATGCGCCGTCGGCGATCGCGGCGCACAGCGTGCCCTTGCTGACGTCGTTGCACGAACAGATCTGCGCGTCGTCGCCGAGCGCGCCCACCCCGAGGGCCGGTGCGTCGCCGGCCGGGCTGATCAGACTCACCGGGTCTCCCGGCAGGCTCGATCCCACCAGCGGGCGCAGGAGGCCGTATGCGCTCGCGTCGCCGACGAGCACGCCGCCGAGCAGGGTGGACGCGTCGTCGGACAGCACGAGCTTGGCGTAGACGCCGCCGATCGGGTCCGAGACCACCACGTCGAGCGCTCCGGGAGTGGCGCTCAGCGCGTCGCCGAAGCTGGCGACGTCGACGCCGAGCAGTTTGAGCTTGGTGGACATGTCGGCGCCGGGGAACACCGCAGAGCCGCCCAGCAGCCGGTCGGCGACCACCTCGGCGGTGGCGTAGCCGGGGGCCACGAGGCCGTAGCAACGACCGTCGATCGCCGCGACCTCGCCGATCGCGTAGATCGACGGGTCGCTGGTGGCACAGCGCTCGTCGGTGAGGATCCCGCCCCGTTCGGCCACCGCGAGCCCGCAGTCGCGGGCGAGTTCGTCGCGCGGGCGGACCCCGGCGGCGAACACCAGGAGTGCGGCGTCGACCACCGTGCCGTCGGCGAGTGTGACACGCACGCCGGCGTCGCCGGGCTCGATGGACTCGGTGCCCGACGAGAGGGACACCTCGATCCCGAGTTCGCCGATCATCCGGGCCAGGTGCTCGCCGCCCCCGGCGTCCACCTGCTGAGGCATCAGCCTCGGGTTGATCTCCACCACGTGAGGCGCCAGACCCATCAATCGAAGAGCGTTGGCGGCTTCGAGTCCGAGGAGCCCGCCGCCGACCACCATGCCGACCGGCGCGGTGCGGGCATCGCGCGCGAGGGCCCGCTCCGCGTCGGCGCGGATGGCGTCCAGATCGTCGAGGGTCCGGTAGACGTGGCAGCCCGGCGTCTCGTGTCCCGGGACCGGCGGCACGAAGGCTCGCGATCCGGTCGCCATCACCAGCGCGTCGTAGGCGATCTCGGCGCCCGAAGCGGTTCGCACCACGCGACGGTCGCGGTCGATCGCGACGACGGCGTCCCCGACCCGCAACTCCACGGCGTCGTCGCCGTCGTAGCGGTTGCCCGCCAGCGCCAGCTCGGCCCGCTCCCAGGAGCCGACGTATCCCGAGAGCCCCACGCGGTCGTACGCGGGGTCGGCCTCCTCGCCGAGCACCACCACTCGCCATCCGCCGTCGACGTCCCGGGCGCGAAGTGCCTCGACGAAGCGGTGCCCGACCATTCCGTGTCCGATGACCACCACGGTTTCGCTCATCGACTCCAGGTCCTTCCACTCGAGTTCGCAGCCGATCCGTTCGGCTCGGAAGCGACGTTACGAACGGGGTGTTGCGATGCCGCTCGGGTCGCGTTGCGGTCAGATGACGAGTCCCGCACCGGGTTTCGAGCATGTTTCGAGTCGGGGGGGCGACGGGGGTGCGGCTTCAGTACACGTCGCGGACGTACCGGCCTTCGGCGGAGAG
The DNA here is from genome assembly GCF_039531975.1 of Gordonia cholesterolivorans. Lineage (NCBI taxonomy): Bacteria > Bacillati > Actinomycetota > Actinomycetes > Mycobacteriales > Gordoniaceae > Gordonia > Gordonia cholesterolivorans. The sequence continues at coordinate 14,719 of NZ_BAAARB010000004.1, forward strand.
CGCCCGCAGATAGTTCTCGGCGCCGGACGGGGCGAGACGCCCGTGTTCGGCCACGATCTGCTTGAGGGTGTCGTCCACGTCGCGCGCCATGTGCTTGGCGTCGCCGCAGACGTAGACGTGCGCGCCGCGCCGCAGCCACTCCCAGATCTCCGGGGCGCGCTCGCGCATCAGATGCTGGACGTACACCTTCTCCGGCTGGTCGCGCGAGAAGGCGGTGTCCAGTCGCGTGAGGACCCCGGCCTCCCGGAACCCGGCGAGCTCGTCTTCGTAGTAGAACTCGGTGGCGCGGCGGCGTTCACCGAAGAAGATCCAATTGTCGCCGGCGGCCCCGGACGCGGCCCGCTCGTGCAGGAAGGCCCGGAACGGAGCGATTCCGGTTCCGGGACCGATCATGATCGCCGGAGCGTCCGGGTCGACGGGCGGGCCGAACTTCTTGTTGGGCGCGATGAAGATGCGCGCGAGGTCGTCGGGGCCGCGATCGGCCAGGAATCCCGAGCACACGCCCCGGCGCGGAGCGGACTCGTCGCCGAACCGCACCACCGAGACGGTGGCCTCCACCCGTTCCGGGTGCGCGGACGGACTGGAGGAGATGGAGTAGAGACGGGGGCGCAGCCGTCGGCACACCGAGAGCCACTGCGCCGCCGTGGCCGAGACCGGATGAGTGGCCAGTAGGTCCACCGACTGGCGGTTCCACGCCCAGTCGGCGAAGCCGGCCGGATCGTCGAGGAGGGCGCGCAGTTCGGAGTCGCCAGTCCGCTCGGCGACGAAGGCGACCAGATCGCGGGAGCAGTCGGCGATCTCGTAGTCCTCGGTGAGCGCCTGCCGGAGCGGGACGGGGGCGCCGTCGACGGTCACCGCCTCCGCGCCGTCGAGCCCCGTGCGCGCGAGCCATTCGTCGACCAGCGTCTCGCTGTTGCGCGGCCACACGCCGAGGGCGTCTCCGGCGGTGTACTCGAGGGAGCCCGGCGGCAGATGAAACGCGATGCGGCGCACCTCCTTCGCCGTACCCGTCGTCAAGACTGCGTTCTCCAGCACGCGCGCGGTGAACGGGTTCTTCCGCGAATAGCCCGGAGCCGGAGGGGATTCGGCGCAGGTCCGGGAGTCGGCAGCGGTGTCGGGGTCGTCCGGCGAGGCCGGTGAGTCCAGCACGGCGACCACCCCGGCGAGCCATGCGGCGGCCGCGGTGTCGTAGTCGGGCTCGCAGTATCCGGCGGGCGCGATCCGCTGCGCGTCCAGCGTCGCCAGCCGTGCGTCCAGTTTGCGGGCGAAACCGCAGAAGTCCGCATACGACGAGTCGCCGAACCCGAGAACTGAGAAGCGCAGTCCGTCCACGTCTTGCGCGCACGCGCCGGCGAGCGCGTCCCACAGTGCGACGGCGGCATCCGGTGCGTCGCCGTCACCGGTGGTCGAGACGATGAACAGGACGTCGCCGACCAGGTCGCCGAGTCCGGTGCGTTCGGCGCTCGCATCGATCACGTCGAAGCCGGCGTCGCGCAATACGCCGGCGCATTGCGCCGCGTACTCCTCCGCGGTGCCGGTCTGCGACGCCCATACGAGCCGGATTCTGCGCGCCGGTGAATCGACGGCGGACGCGGATCCGGGTCCCGTCATCGGAACCCGGGAGAAGTACCCGGCCAGCACTCCGTCGACCCAGATCCGGGCCGGCTCCGAGAGCGGCGCCTGTGACGGGACCGTCGGAACCGCGTCGCGGGGCGGATTGGCGGTCAGGCCGCGCAGCAGACCCGCCAGATAGCCGCGCTCGGTCTCGGTCAGCACGGGCTCGCCGGCGTCGACGCGCAGGGCGACGGCCAGCGACGACGATTCGGTCGCGGTCGGATCGGCGGCGGTCGGATCGGCGGTGGTCATGGGCGGCTCCTGGTTATCGGGCACCGGTCCGGAGAGCCGGGTGAGCGCCACGGCGCACGCCTTGAACTCCGGTTGCAGCGAATCGGGGTCGACGGCATCGGTGGTCACGGCGTTCACCGCGAGCATCTCGCCGAAGGCGTCGGACCAGTGCATGGGGACGAAGCAGACGCCGGCGCTCACCGCGTCGTCGACGCGCGCAGGTACCCGTACCGCGCCGCGGCGGGATCGCACCTCCACCATGTCTCCGTCGGCGATACCCGCCGGGCGTGCGTCGTCGGGATGGATCTGCACGAAGGAGCCGGGGTCGAGCCGGCAGAGTTTCGCGACCCGGCCGGTCTTCGTCATGGTGTGCCACTGGTGCGCCAGCCGACCGGTGGTCAGGACCATCGGATAGTCGTCGTCGGGGAGTTCGGCGGGCGGCATGTGCGGGCGGGCGAGGAACCGCGCGCGCCGGTCCGGGGTGGGGAAGAGGGGACCGGGCTCGGCCGGGTCGTCGCTGAGGTAGCGGATCGGATTGCGCGCCGGTCCGCCCGGCGCCGCCGGCCACTGAACGGGTCCTTCGCGCAGCCTCGCGTAGTCGACGCCGCGGAGGTCCCAGCCGGTCCGCGGATTGTGGAAGCCGCGGATCTCGTCGAACACGGCCGCCGCGTCGGCGTGCGAGAACCCGTCGCGGAAGCCCATGCCGCGGGCGATCTGGGAGATCAGCTCCCAGTCGGCCCGCGCCTGGCCCGGCGGCGCTACGGCGGGGGAGGTGAGACTGATGCTGCGTTCGGAGTTCACCATCGTCCCCTGCGCTTCGGTCCACAGTGCGGCGGGCAGCACGATGTCGGCGTATTCGCAGGTCTCGGTTCCGGTGAAGGCCTCCTGGACCACGACGAAGTCCGCGCGCCGGAGGGCCTGCACGACGGTCGAGCGGTTCGCCACCGAGGCCACCGGATTGGTGCAGATGATCCACGCGGCGCGGATGCGGCCATCGGCCATCGCCTCGAACATGTCGACGGTGCCGCCGCCCGGATCGGTGCTCAGCGTCCCCGGTTCGAGACCCCAGGCTGCCTCCACGTCGGCGCGGTCGCCGGCATCGAGCGCGCTGCGCTGCCCGGGCAGGCCCGGACCCATGTAGCCCATCTCGCGACCGCCCATCGCATTGGGCTGCCCGGTCAGCGAGAACGGGCCGGATCCCGTCCGGCAGATGGTTCCGGTGGCGAGATGGAGGTTGCAGACGGCATTGGTGTTCCACGTCCCGTGCGTCGACTGATTGAGCCCCATCGTCCACAGGGTCATCCAGTTCTCGGCGCCGGCGAGGATGCGGGCCGTCTCCCGCAGGGCGTCCTCGTCGACGCCGGTGAGTTCGGCGACTCGTTCGGGCGGGTAGTCGTCGAGCATCGCGGCGAGCGCGTCCCACCCCCGCGTGTGCGCGGCCACGAACTCCTCGTCCAGCCCGCCTTCGTCGACGATGAGCCGCAGCAGGCCGTTGAGCAGTGCGAGATCGGTGCCCGGCCGGACCGGGAGATGGATGTGCGCTTTGGTGGCTGTGGCGGTCCGCCGCGGATCGACCACGATCAGCCGGGCGCCCGCGGCCACCCGGTCGAGGAGGCGCAGGAACAGGATCGGGTGGCAGTCGGCCATATTGGAACCGATCACCAGGAAGGCGTCGGCGTGGTCGATGTCGTCGTAGCTGCCGGGCGGTCCGTCGGCACCGAGCGACTGCTTGTAGCCGGTCCCCGCACTCGCCATGCACAGCCGGGAGTTCGATTCGATCTGGTTGGTGCCGAGGAAGCCTTTGACCAGCTTGTTCGCCAGATACTGTGCTTCGAGTGACATCTGGCCGGAGACGTACACCGCGATGGATTCGGGGCCGTGGCGGTCACGGATCCGTGTCAGTCGGCGGGCGGTCTCGGCGATCGCGTCGTCCACGTCGGCGGGTCGGGCGTCACCGTCGCGCCGCTCCCGGATCAGAGCGGTGGTGAGTCGTCCGGGGGCGCGCAGCATGTCGACGGTGGTGGCGCCCTTGGTGCACAGCCTGCCCCGATTGGCCGGATGGCTCTTGGTGCCCCGCGCCCCCGTGACGGCCCCGTCCGCGACGTCGAGGGTCAGTCCGCATCCCACGCCGCAGTAACCGCACACGGTGTCGACGGCAGTGGGAGCCAGCGGTTCCAGGGACATGCCAGTCACGGTTCCGTGGAACTGTTTCGGCGCGTGCAGAGCGGCGTTACAGCCAGGTCAACTATCGGGACACCTCCTTCCCAACCGAGCGCTTGTTAGGGTATGAAGGACGGCATGCGAGATGCAGTGATTGTCGATGCCGTCCGTACTCCGATCGGTAAGCGGAACGGCGGCCTGTCCGAGATCCATCCCGGCGACCTGAGCGCGCACGTGCTGTCGGCGCTGGCCGACCGCGTGGGTTTCGATCCCGCCGGCGTGGACGACGTGATCTGGGGGTGCGTCAGCCAGGTCGGCGACCAGGCGGGCAGCATCGGTCGGGTCGGCGTGCTGGCCGCGGGCTGGCCCGAGTCCGTTCCGGCGACCGTCGTCGACCGTCGGTGCGGCTCGAGTCAGCAGTCGGTGCATTTCGCCGCCGCCGGCGTGATCGCCGGACAGTACGACATCGCCGTCGCCGGTGGCGTGGAGTCCATGTCGCGCGTACCGATGGGTGCCGCACGCGGTGACGGTGCTCCCTATCCGGCGTCCGTGCTCGACCGATACGGCGTGGACGGCTTCAACCAGGGCCTCGGCGCCGAGATGATGGCCAAGCGCTGGAACTTCAGCAGGCAGCAGCTCGACGAGTACTCGGCCCGCTCGCACGAGCGCACCGCCGCCGCGCAGGACGCAGGCGCCTTCGATGCGCAGATCGCTCCGATCCCGGGCGGCCTCGCCGTCGACGAGGGGTTGCGCCGCGGCACCACGGCGGAGAAGCTCGGCGGGCTCAAGACCCCGTTCGACCCCGAAGGCGTCATCACCGCGGGCAACGCCTCGCAGATCTCCGACGGTGCCGGCGCCCTGCTGGTGACGACCAGCGAGATCGCCGCGGCCAACGGCTGGCGACCGATGGCGCGGGTGCACACCGCGACCCTCGCCGGCGACGACCCGGTCATCATGCTCACCGGACCGATCGCCGCCACCGCCAAGGCGCTGGACCGCTCGGGACTGGCGGTGTCCGACATCGGCGCCTATGAGGTGAACGAGGCCTTCGCGCCGGTCCCGATGGCCTGGCAGGCCGAGATCGGTGCCTCCGACGACGTCCTCAATCCGGTCGGCGGTGCCATCTCGGTGGGCCACCCGCTCGGCGGGTCAGGCGCGATCCTGATGACCCGGCTCGTCCACCACATGCGCGACAACGGGATCCAGTACGGTCTGCAGACCATGTGCGAAGCTGGAGGTATGGCGAACGCAACGATTCTGGAACTTCTGTGAGCGGCGACGTGCTGCTGGTCGAGCGCGACGGCGACGTCGTGACCTGGACCGTCAATCGACCCGAGACTCGCAATGCCATCTCCGAGGACGATGCCATCGACGCACTCGTCGACGCCGCGACGGCGGTGAACCGGGACCAGTCGGTCCGGGCGGTGATCCTCACCGGCGCCGGTTCGGCCTTCTCGGCCGGCGGCAACGTCAAAGACATGGCGGCCGCGGCGGGTCTGTTCGGCGGGGCTCCGCACCAGCAGCGCGTCGGTTATCGCGAGGGCATCCAGCGGATACCGCGCGCGATGTACGCGCTCGAGGTGCCGGTGATCGCGGCCGTCAACGGCCCCGCGGTGGGCGCCGGGTGCGATCTGGCGCTGATGTGCGACATCCGGATCGCCTCGAACACGGCCTTCTTCGCCGAGAGCTTCGTGAAGCTCGGGCTGATCCCCGGCGACGGCGGCGCGTGGCTGCTGCCCCGGGCGATCGGGCCGGCGCGGGCCGCAGAAATGGCACTGACCGGCGATCGCGTCGACGCCGCGACGGCGCTCGAGTGGGGCATCGTCTCGCGCGTCGTCGAACCGGCCGATCTGTTGCCGACCGCTCGTGAGATCGCGTCGCGGATCGCCGCGAACCCACCGGTGGCGGTGCGCATGACCAAGAAGCTCCTGCGGGAGTCCTCGCAGCAGACCCTCGACCAGCTGCTCGAGCTCTCGGCGACCATGCAGGCGGTGGCGCACCACACCGAGGACCATCGGGAGGCCGTCGCCGCGTTCCTCGAGAAGCGGCCCGGACGGTTTACCGGGGCGTAGTCGCCGTGCGGGTGGTCGTCGTGGGTGCGGGCATCGCCGGGTTGACCGCTGCCGCGGCCCTGGTCCGCGACGGCCATGACGTGGTCGTTCTCGAATCTCGACGGCAGTCGACCGGCGGCGCGGGCATCAGTCTCTGGCCGAACGCGCTGGCAGCATTGGACTGGATCGGCCTCGGCGACGCGGTCCGTTCGCAGTCGGCACGCGTGGGCGGCGGAGCACTGAGGTGGCGAGACGGAACGTGGATCCGGAAGCCTCCGCCGGGCGCGCTCGCCGCGGCGGCCGGCGAAGAACTCGCCGTCATTCTGCGGGGAACGTTGCACGAGGTGCTCGCCGGTGCGCTGCCCACCGACTCGGTGCGCACCGGTGTCGCCGTGCAGACCGTGCGCACCGTGGGCCGCGAGGCAGTCGTGACCCTGGCCGACGGTGCTCAGATGCGAGCCGATCTCGTCGTCGGCGCGGACGGAACGCATTCCCGTATCGCCCGCGGTTTCAACGACCGTCTGTCGAGCAGGTACGCCGGGTACACCGCGTGGCGTGGCGTGGCCGACATCTCGATCGACCCCGATCTCGCAGGCGAGATGATCGGCCCGCGGTCGCAGTTCGGCGCGGTGCCGCTTCCGGCCGGGCAGACGTACTGGTTCGCCACGGCACAGGCCCCGGAGGCCGCGGTCTTCGACGACGAGCGCGCCGAGGTCGATCGCGTCGGCAGAGGCTGGCCGGAGCCGGTCGACGCGGTGATCGCAGCGACGCCGTCTTCGGCGCTGATGCGACACGACCTGTACGACCGGCCCGTCGCACGCCGGTGGCACGACGGTCGTGCGGTGATCATCGGCGACGCCGCTCACCCGATGCGTCCGCATCTGGGGCAGGGCGGATGTCAGGCGATCGAAGACTCCGTCGTACTGGCGGCCGCTCTCCGCACGAGTGCGGGTCCGGAGGATCCACTGCAGCTCTTCCATGACGTGAGGCGTCGCCGAGTGCGGCGGGTGGTCCGTGAATCACAGATGATCGGCCGCATTGTGAATGCGCCGCAAACCCTGTTCTGGGGCCGCGTCATTCGGGGAAGTCGAATTCTTCCGGATCGCATCCTCCTGCGCCATTTGTGCGATATCGCGGGCCGTGACGCATTCACGAGGCAATTGGCGCCAGTGCGTTGTGCTCGATGACTCGACGGCCGCCTGAACTCCGCCTCACCCGATCATGACGTCGCCGTGGAACATGTTCGGAGTCGCGCCCGGCGCGCAACCGTGGAACGACGAGGTCGCCATCGGACCCATCACCCCGACTTCGTTCATCATCCCGCTGCCCTTGCGGACGGAGATCTTCACCGCGTACGCGCCGCTGAGCTGGGCGGGGACGATGTTGGGGGAGGTCTCGGTGATCGGGTAGACGAGCGAGGCGGTGTCGCCGTGTGTCCAGATGCACGTCACCGGGCCCTTCACCTGGAACGGAGTCTTGTGCATACCGTCCATGATCGTCGCGACGTAGGTCCCGTGGGTCTTGCCGTCCGTGTCGCGTGCACCTTGCGCCTCGATGTTCAGCAGGTGGACGCCGGGGGCGATCATCAAGTCGCCGTCGATCGCGAGTTTCGCCGGATCGGTTATGTGCGGTGCGGCAGCGGCCACGCCGGGCGCCACGGCGGCGCCGAGCAGGGAGAGGGCGCCGATTCCGGCCACCGTCGCCGTCCGAACGATTCGATTGTTCATGTCGGTATCTCCTTTGACTGCATGCATCTGACGACGAATACGACGCTACGCCGAAGTCGTCGTTGTGAGAACAGCTGAATGCTGTCGCAAACGAAAGGAAGTCACCGAATTTCGCGGTGGCACCGGATTCGTCGGAAATGCGCGTGAATCTCGGGTGTGAGTGACTGTTCTCGAGCGGAGGGGCGAGCGTCGACGAGAGTCTAAGAATATCGAATTACACTATTGCCATATGAGATTCAATCACATAATATGGGTACATACGTTCGATATGTGTGCAGGGGAGGCGGACATGACGAACCCGAGCATCGACGCTGCGGGGGTGGGTGGCGTCGACACGTCTGACCCTGCCGCACAGGATCTCGCCGACATCACCGCGGTCGCGGAGATCGCCCGTCAGGAGTCCCACCTTGCGTGGTTGCGGCTCGGGCACCTGTATGCGATGCAGCGGCGTCGTGCCGCGGGCTCGGCCGGTGACGTCGAGTCCGCACGACTGCTGGCCGATGCCACCGCCATCGTGGGCGCTGAGGCCGCTATCGTGCAGGCGGTCTCGAAGGACACCGGTATCCGACAGGTCACCCTCGCCGTCGAAGCCTCCGAACGTCTGCCGCAGACCGCACGCCTGCTCCGCGACGGAGTCATCAGCGCACGTGCATTCGGCGCCATCGTCCTGCAGTGCGGCGCGGTCACCGACGCCGCGCTGATGGCAGCCATCGACGCCGAGATCGCTCAGGACCTCCGCGGGCACGGCGCTGTGTCGATGAGTGTGGCCGAGCAGACCGCGCGCCGGTTCGTCGCCGAGTACGACGCCGACGGGGTGCGCGACAAACGCCGCGCCAACACGCCCGGCGTCACCATCGCCCACGACGTCGACCAGTCCGCCCTCACCGTCGCCACCCGCGCGGAGGACGTGACTCTGATGGACAAGGCCACCAGGGCGCGCGCCGCCCGGGTGTGCGAGGCGGACTCCCGCACCGTCGGCCAGCGGCGCGCCGATGTGGTCGTCGCCGCCGTACTCGGCACCCGGTTCGGCTGCGACTGCGGCCGCGATGACTGCCCGGCACGTGCGGCCGAGGAAGAGGTCCGGGCGCAGTTCGCCAAGATCGTCGTGCACGTCGTCGTCGACGCGTCCACATTGTCCGGCGGCGGGGACAAGGCCGCCTATCTCGACGGTTTCGGCGTGATCGACGCACATCACGCGAGGGAGATCGCCGCTCGCGCGGATGCGACGGTGCGGCCGCTCGACATCGCAGGCTTGGCCGAGCAGACCGCGCAGGCAGGCAACCCGTACCGCCCGACCGCTGCCTGCGACGCCGCCGTCCGCGCCGTGCACGGCACCTGCTCGGTGCCCGGCTGCAACCGGTCAGCGTGGGCGTGCGATCTCGATCATGTCTGCGAGTACAACCATGCCCAGCCGGCAGCTGGCGGGCAGACCTGCCCGTGCAACTTGAATCCGAAGTGTCGTTTCCATCATCTGATCAAGACCTACGCCGACGGCTGGCTGGATGATCAAGTCGTCGATGCGAATGGCGTGATCTGGACCGAGACCACCACGCCGTCGGGCTACACCGTCCGGGCCCGCGCCAGGAACCACTGGCTCCTGCCCGACCTCGGTTCGGTGCCGTGCCTGCACGGCGCACCCGTCGCGCCCGGATTCGTCGACACGACGACGCAGCCGGGACGGTCACGGACCCGTACTCAGGCCAAACACGCGTACCGAATGCGGCTCCGGTCGCAGCGCCGCCGCGCTGAGACTGCGGTCCTCGACAGTCCGGGCGAACCGCCCTTCTGAGTCGGTCCCGGACTCACCGTCGCCACCGGTGAGATTCCGGCCACGTCCGTCTCGTCGGGACGACGCTCCACCTCGTCGTGCGGCGAACCAGCGTCTCCGCAGGTCAAAGCGCCCCCAGCAGGACTCGAACCTGCGACCTAGAGATTAGAAGGCTCTTGCTCTATCCATCTGAGCTATGGAGGCTTGCCGACCCTCGACAGGTGCCGGCGAAGGACTACTATATCCCGTCCTACAGTGGACACCATGACAGTGACGTCCGCCGGGCCGGCGGAGCAACCAGTGCGCGATCGGCTGACCGACCCGTCGGGGGTGCGGTCGGTCCTCATCGCGCTGCTGGCAGTCGTCGGATCGATCGCCGCGGTCATCGTGACCGCGGCGTCGGCGGCGACGGCGTTGCAACTGACCGGTGTGCCCGATCCGGGGTGGCTCACCACCTACGGGATGCCGGTGATGACGGTGATCGGCCAGCTCAGCGCCGCCATCGGTCTCGGCTGCGTGGTGTTCGCCGCCTTCTTCGTGCCCTCGCAGGACAACGGGGCGCTCGACGTCGGCGGCTTCCGCGCCATGCGCTGGGCGGCCACGTCGATGACTGTCTGGGCGGTGTGCGCCTTGGCGATGATCCCGCTGTCGATCTCCGACGTCAGTGGCTCACCGCTCTCCGAGACCCTCGTCCCGAAGAACCTGATGACCGCCTACGGGGTGGTCGCCGACGGCCGCTACTGGCTGTGGACCGCGATCTTCGCCGTGCTTGCGGCGGTGGTGGCGCGGGTGGCGATGCGCTGGGGATGGACGTTCCTCGCGATGGCGCTGGCGCTGCTGTCGCTCATGCCGTCGGCGCTGCTGGGGCATTCGTCGGCCGGCGGTGCGCACGATCTCGCGACCAACAGCTTGATCCTGCACATCGTGGCGGCCGCCCTATGGATGGGTGGGCTGATGGCCGTCCTGGCGTATGCGTTCGGTGACGGCCGGTGGCGGACGCTCGCCGTGGCCCGTTACTCGCGGGTGGCGTTCTGGTGTCTGCTGGTGGTGGCGCTCAGCGGCATCATCAACGCGCTGGTCCGCATGTCCCTGGGGGATCTGCTCACGACCACCTACGGTCTGGTGGCCGTCGGAAAGTTCGTCGCGGTGGTCCTCGCCGGACTACTCGGCGGCCTGCACCGCAAGGTCACGATCGACGAACTCGCAGCCACCGACGAGCCGCGCAAGTCGCTGTTCGTGCGGTTCGCCGTCGTCGAACTGGTGGTGTTCGCGGTCGCCTTCGGCCTCGGCGCCGGGCTGTCGCGCACGCCGCCGCCGGTGTTGGGGACGGCGAACGTCTCGCCGATGGAGTTGAAGATCGGATACGACCTCGACGGTCCGCCGACCTTCACGAAACTGTTCGTCGACTGGCGCTTCGACCTCATCTTCGGCACCTTCGCGATCGTCGCGGCCATCGTCTACCTGCGGGGCGTGTACCGGCTGCACAAACGCGGAGACAAGTGGCCGGTGGGCCGGACGGTGTCGTGGCTGCTCGGCTGCGCGGCGCTGTTGATCGCGACCTCATCGGGTTTCGGCCGGTACGCGCCGGCGATGTTCAGCATCCACATGATGAGCCACATGATGCTGTCGATGCTGGTCCCCGTACTGCTGGTCCTCGGCGGCCCGGTGACGTTGGCGCTGCGCGCGATCCCGCCCGCCGGACGCGGCAACCCGCCCGGGCCGCGCGAATGGATCCTCACCGCGATCCACAGCCCGTACTCGCGCTTCATCACCAATCCGTTCATCGTGGTCACGCTCTTCGTCGGCAGCTTCTACGTGCTGTATCTGGGCGGGCTGTTCGACGCGGTGGTCGAGAACCACTCCGCGCACCTGCTGATGAATCTGCACTTCCTGGTCAGCGGGTATCTGTTCTACTGGCTCGTGATCGGGATCGATCCCGCACCGCGGCAGATCAGTCCGGTGGCCAAGCTCGGCGTCGTGTGGGGATCGCTGCCGTTCCACGCCTTCTTCGGCGTCGCGCTGATGATGACCGGCTCGATCATCGCTGAAACCTACTACCGCTCGCTGCAGCACCCGTGGAATTTCGACATGGCGGCCGATCAGCGGATGGGCGGTGGCATCGCATGGGCGACCGGTGAGTTCCCGCTGGTGGTGGTGATGCTGGCACTGCTGATCCAGTGGCACCGGCAGGACGATCGCGCGGCCCGCAGGTTCGACCGCAAGGAGGAGCGGGACGACGACGCCGAGTTGGAGAGCTACAACCAGATGCTGCGGCGGATGAACGCCACGGCACCCGTGTCCGCCGAGGCCGAGACGGGAGCCGACGATCTCGCGGCGCAGGGCGACGGCGAGAGATAACCGCCGCGGCCGTGCCCGCCCGGCGGGCGGCTATGCGATCGCGAGCTGGAGCTGGCCGAGCTGAAGCGCACGCTGATGCTCGATCCAGCTGCGGAAATACACCAGGCCCGAGTGGTAGTCGAGGTGTCCGGCGGTCCACGTGCGCGCGGCGTGTGCCACGTCGGCGGTCATCTCGCCGGCCTTGTGGAGCAGTCTGCGCATGAACGAGGTCACGCGGTGCGCCCATTCGAACTCGGTGGACAGGACGCCGAGCCCGAGGAAGAAGGTCACCCAGCCGGGGCCCGGGATCGGCAAGGGGATCATCACCAGGCCGGCGAGCACCAGAAGTGTGCCGACGAAGCCGACGCCGATGCGGTAGAAGCGGTTGAGGACCGGTTGCTGACGGATCGCATAGCGTCGTCGCCGGTGCCAGATCTTCAACCGGAGTCGCATCGTGGACAGATCCCCTCGTCGTCGTAGCGGTTACCCACAGGTAACGGGTGGCCCCGCAGGGCGGTTCCCAGTGTGACACACCACACTGTGGATCGTCAGGTGCGCAGCCGTGTGTCACGTATTCGACCCACGCCCCGGGGCACGCATCGCCGCGGCGGCCGGGTACCGCGGCCGTCCGGAATCGGCCCGCGCCGGGACCGATAGGATGGACCACAGAACCATGCGTCGGCGCAGAGGCGTTCGGCCAGCATGTCCGAAGAGCAGTCATTTTCAGAGCAATCATTTCGTCGCAGCGAAGGCTGCAGGCAGGAGCTGTAACCGGTGGCCGGTGAGTTCATTTACACGATGAAGAAGGTGCGCAAGGCGCACGGCGACAAGGTGATCCTCGACGACGTCACCATGAGCTTCTACCCCGGAGCCAAGATCGGTGTCGTCGGTCCCAACGGCGCGGGCAAGTCGTCGATCCTGAAGATCATGGCCGGCCTCGACCAGCCCAGCAACGGCGAGGCCTTCCTCGATCCGGAGGCCACCGTCGGCATCCTCCTGCAGGAGCCGCCCCTCAACGAGGAGAAGACGGTCAAGGAGAACGTCGAGGAGGGCATGGGCGAGATCAAGGTGAAGCTCGACCGCTTCAACGAGATCGCCGAGCTCCTGGCCACCGACTACTCCGACGAGCTGATGGAGGAGATGGGCAAGCTCCAGGAGGAGCTCGACAACGCCGACGCCTGGGACCTCGACTCGCAGCTGGAGCAGGCGATGGACGCCCTGCGGTGCCCGCCGCCGGACTCTCCGGTCACGAACCTCTCGGGCGGTGAACGCCGACGGGTGGCTCTCTGCAAGCTCCTGCTCCAGAAGCCCGATCTGCTGCTCCTCGACGAGCCGACCAACCACCTCGACGCAGAGAGTGTGCTGTGGCTGGAGCAGTTCCTGGCGAACTACCCGGGCGCCGTGCTCGCCGTGACGCACGACCGCTACTTCCTCGACCACGTCGCTCAGTGGATCTGCGAGGTGGACCGCGGCAAGCTGCACGGCTACGAGGGCAACTACTCGGCCTACCTGGAGAAGAAGGCCGAGCGCCTCGAGGTCCAGGGCAAGAAGGACCAGAAGCTGCAGAAGCGCCTCAAAGAGGAGCTCGCGTGGGTCCGCTCGGGCGCCAAGGCCCGCCAGACCAAGAACAAGGCCCGCCTGGCCCGCTACGAGGAGATGGCGGCCGAAGCCGAGAAGCACCGCAAGCTCGACTTCGAGGAGATCCAGATCCCGACCCCGCCGCGGCTGGGCAACGTGGTGGTCGAGGTGAGTCACCTGGACAAGGGCTTCGACGGTCGCGTGCTGATCAAGGACCTCTCGTTCACTCTGCCCCGCAACGGCATCGTCGGCGTGATCGGCCCCAACGGCGTCGGCAAGACGACCCTGTTCAAGACGATCGTCGGGCTGGAGCAGCCGGACTCGGGCGAGGTGAAGGTCGGCGAGACCGTCAAGCTCAGCTACGTCGATCAGGGTCGCTCGAACATCGATCCGAAGAAGACGGTGTGGGAGGTGGTCTCCGACGGTCTCGACTACATCGAGGTGGGCCAGAACGAGATGCCTTCGCGCGCCTACGTCAGCGCCTTCGGCTTCAAGGGCGCCGATCAGCAGAAGCCGTCCGAGGTCCTCTCGGGCGGTGAGCGCAACCGGCTGAACCTGGCGCTGACCCTGAAAGAGGGCGGCAACCTGATCCTGCTGGACGAGCCGACCAACGACCTCGACGTCGAGACTCTCAGCTCGCTGGAGAACGCGCTGCAGGAGTTCCCCGGCTGCGCCGTCGTGATCTCCCACGACCGCTGGTTCCTGGACCGGACCTGTACCCACATCCTGGCGTGGGAGGGCAACGTCTCCGAGGGCCAGTGGTTCTGGTTCGAGGGCAACTTCGAAGCCTACGAGGCCAACAAGGTGGAGCGTCTCGGTGCCGACGCGGCCCGCCCGCATCGCGTGACGCACCGTCGCCTCACTCGCGACTGAACGGTCCGCCGCCGAACCGCGGCACCGAACCCGAACAGAGCCGATCCGGAACGTCCGGATCGGCTCTGTCGCTCTCGCGCGGGATCCGAACACGCGGCGCCACGGCGCGGTAACGTACGAGCCGTACGACGCTAGCAAGGTGGATCCCCGGCCGCCGGTCGGCTCGTGTTGCGCTCTGCCTTGGTCCACTAGGGAGGCAGATCAGAGTGACCGTCCCATTCGCCACGGAGTTCGCGGCCTACTATTTTCCCGATTTCTCCGACGGCGCCGCCGTCGCGTCGTCGGCCTGGGACCGCCTCGAGCGTCATCTGCGCCTCGGCGAGGTCCGTGAGCCGGGGGAGACCGCGGTCGCGACCACCGATCTGCCGGACGGATCGATCCAGATTCAGATCGTCGCCGACGACGCCCCGCTGCTCGTCGAATCGACGCTGGCGGTGCTGGACAGCCGTGGTCTGACGATCGTCGCGAACGACCATCCGGTGCTCGCCGTCCGCCGCGATCACCAGGGCCGGATCGTCGGCCTCGACGATGTGGTCGTGGTCGGCGGTGACGAGGCGGGAGCCGAGTCGTGGATCAGCGTCACCACAGCCCCCGCGTCCGGCGTCGACGGTGACGAACTGTGCGCCGACGTCGGCGCGGCACTCACCCGGGCACAGGCGGTGCACGCCGACGCCGCCCAGATCCATCGACGGCTGCTGAGCTTCGCGGACGCGTTGAGCGCGGACGACGAGGACGCGGACCTGCTGAGCTGGTTCGCCACCCGCGACAACTTCCTGCCCGTGGGCGCCCGCACCGCCGGCGGGCACGCGGAGAACGGCCTCGGGGTGTGGCGCGATCCGGACACCGACCGGCCGGAGCCGGTGGCGGGCGAGGAGCCGGTCGGCGTCGACCAGGTGTATCTGCCGACCGGTCTGCTCCGCAGCCGCTTTCCGATCATGGTGCGCGTCCGACTGGACGGCGTCGAGCACCAGGTGGTCGGCACCATCACCTCGATCGGCCTGTACCAGTCGGTGCGGTCGGTGCCCGGAGTCCGCGGCCGGGTGGCCGATGTCCTGCGTGGACTGGGTCTGAGCGAGGACTCCTACAGCGGACTGGCGGCGCTGGAACTGCTGCAGACGTATCCGCTCGCGGACCTGATGGCCGGCGACAGTGCCGAGCTCACCCGCCGGATCGGCGAACTCCTCGAGGCCCAGACCTCGCGTAATCCGCGGTTCTACGCCAGGACCGGTCCCGCTCGCGGTTTCGCGAGTGTGCTCATCTTCATTCCCCGCGAGACCTACTCGACCGCGGTGCGGTCGAGGGTTGTCACGTTGCTCGAGGAGGACCTCGGCGGCAGCCGTACTGAGTTCCTGACCCGCCTCTCGCACTCGCCGCTGGCCCAGCTGCAGGTGCTGATGCGCACCGATCCCGAGGCGCGGCACCGGGTCGACGACCGCCTGCTCGACCGGTTGAACGAGGCGGTCCGCTCGTGGCCGGACCGGGTGCGCGCGGTGCGGGAGGCCGACCCGGAGGTCGCCCGGCTGCTCGGCACCGTCAGCGAACGCTACCGGGACGAGCGGGATCCGCAGGATGCGGCCGTCGACCTGCCGATCGCGGCGGGCCTGGCCCCCGGCGGACTGCACGTCAGACTCGACCGGACCGATCCGGAGGCCTGGCGGTTCGTCCTCTACCTCGCCGACCAGCGTGCCGCGTTGACGCAGATCCTCCCGATGCTCCAGAGCCTGGGCCTGACCGTCCTCGACGAGCATCCGCACGTGGTGGACCGCCCGGACGGGGTGCAGGTGGCCGTCTACGACTTCACGGTCCGGCCCGCGCCGCACGTCGACGTCGCCGAGGCCGGCGACGTGGACGCGCGGATCGCCGAGGCGTTCTCCGACATGTGGCTCGGCGTCACGGAGGTGGATGCGCTCGGCGAGTTGGTGCTGCGCGCGGGGCTGACGTCCCGGACGGTGGCGATGATCCGCGCGTATGCCCGCTACCTCAATCAGTGCGGCGTCGGATTCGCGATGACCCACGTGGCCGCGGTCCTCGGCAACCATCGCGGTGTCACCAACGGGCTCGTGGAGTTGTTCGAGGCCAGTTTCGATCCGGACGGCGCGGAACCCGGACGGCGCGACCGTGCGCTCGAGGATCTGCGCGCGCGCATCGCGGAGATCCTCAGCTTGGACGCGGACCGAGTGGTGAGCGCGCTCGCATCGGCGGTCGAGGCCACCCTGCGGACCAACTTCTACGCAGACTCCGGCGACCCGGCGGCCGGCATCGGACCGACGATCGCGATGAAGCTCGACACCGGCGCGATCCCGCAGGCCCCGCAGCCGAGGCCGAAGTTCGAGATCTACGTGTACTCACCCAGGGTGGAGGGGGTGCATCTGCGGTTCGGCGATGTGGCGCGCGGGGGACTCCGCTGGTCGGACCGTCGTGAGGACTTCCGCACCGAGATCCTGGGGCTGGTGAAGGCGCAGGCGGTCAAGAACGCGGTGATCGTGCCGGTCGGCGCCAAGGGCGGTTTCGTCCTCCGTCACCCCCCGGTGGCGACCGGCGACGCGGCCGTCGATCAATCGGCTCTGCGGGAGGAGGGAATCGCGTGCTACCGGGCGTTCATCGCGGCCCTGCTGCAGATCACCGACAACCTCGATCCGGCCACCGGCCGGGTGCGGCCGCCGGCGCGCGTCCTCCGGCGCGACGCCGACGATCCGTACCTGGTGGTCGCCGCAGACAAGGGCACGGCCAGCTTCTCCGACATCGCGAACGAGGTCGCCGACCACTACGGTTTTTGGCTCGCCGACGCGTTCGCCTCGGGCGGCTCGGTCGGCTACGACCACAAGGCCATGGGCATCACGGCCCGTGGAGCGTGGGAGTCGGTCAAGAGACACTTCCGCGAAATGGGAGTCGACACGCAGACCCAGGACTTCACCGTGGTCGGCATCGGCGACATGAGCGGTGACGTCTTCGGCAACGGCATGCTGCTCTCGCGGCACATCCGGCTGGTGGCGGCCTTCGACCACCGGCACATCTTCATCGACCCGGATCCCGTGGCCGCGACCTCCTACGCCGAGCGGGCCAGACTCTTCGCACTGCCGCGGTCGACCTGGGACGACTACGACCGCAGCCTGATCTCCGCAGGCGGCGGCGTGTGGTCACGCGAACAGAAGTCGATCGACGTCACACCGCAGATGCGGGACGCCCTCGGGCTCGACGACGCCGTGGAGAGGATGTCGCCGCCCGACCTGATCCGCGCAGTGCTCCTCGCGCCGGTCGACCTGCTGTTCAACGGCGGCATCGGGACGTACGTGAAGGCGTCGGACGAGGCCGACGCGGAAGTGGGAGACAAGGCCAACGACCCGATCCGGGTCACCGGCGGGCAGCTCCGGGTCCGGGTGGTCGGCGAGGGAGGCAATCTCGGCGTCACCCAGCGCGGCCGGATCGAGGCCGATCTGGCGGGAGTGCGCATCAACAGCGACGCCCTGGACAACTCGGCGGGTGTCGACTGCTCCGACCGCGAGGTCAACATCAAGGTGCTGTTGGGCTCGCAGATCTCGGCGGGCGTGCTGGACGCCGACGACCGCAACGACCTGCTGTTGTCGATGACCGACGATGTCGCCGAACTGGTCCTCGCGGACAACATCGACCAGAACGCCGAACTCGGTCTCGCGCGCGACACCGCGGGAGAGGACGTGGAACTGCACGCGCGGATGCTCGCCCACCTCGCGTCGACCGGCGTCGATCTGGAACTCGAGGCCCTCCCGACTCCGGAGCAACTGCGCAGACGCCGCGCGGGCGATCTCCAGCGCGGACTCACCAGCCCCGAGCTGGCGACGATGATGGCCCATGTGAAGCTCGACGCCAAGAGCAGGCTGCTGGAGTCGGGTCTGCCGGACAACGACATGTTCGACGCGCTGGCGTCGGGCTACTTCCCTGAACCCCTGCGCGCCAGGTTCGCCGCGGGAATCCGGACTCACCGTCTCCGGCGGGAGATCGTCACCACGGTGCTGGTCAACAGGATCGTCGCCGACGGAGGCATGACACACCTGTACGCGCTGGGGGAGACCTCCGGAACCGAAGTCGAGGATGCGACGCGTGCGACGGTGGTGGCGATGCGGGTGTTCGGTGCCGCCGCGCTGCTGGAGGAACTGCGGACCGAGCAGGTCTCCGCCACGACGGTCGACGACGCGACCCGCCGGATCCGCAACCTGCTCGCGGCGGGGTCGCGCTGGTTTCTCGCGCACCGTCCGCAACCGCTCGCGATCGCCGCCGAGACCACCCGGTACGCGCAGGTCGCGGATCTGGGAGGACGACTGGACGAATGGCTCACCGGTACGGCCGAGCGCTCGGTGCGGGAACGGGCCGCGGCCCTCGCCGACAGCGGCGTCCGGCCCGCACTGGCGCAGGCGGTGGCGATCAGTCCCTACCGGTTGCAACTGCTCGACGTGCTCGACATCGCCGAGATCTCCGACCGCTCGCCCGACGAGGTGGGCGAGCTGCTGTTCGCGGTGGTCGAGCGGTTCGGGATCGACGAGCTGGTCTCCCAGATCGCCGAACTCGGGCACGCCGACCGGTGGACCCAGCTGGCACGGTTGTCGTTGCGCGACGAGGTGTTCGCGGTGCTGCGCTCGCTGACGCGTGCGATCCTGACGATGTCCGAGCCCGAGGAGCCGGCCGCCCAGAAGATCTCGGACTGGTCGCAGGCGAGGTCGGCGATGATCGCGCGGACCGAGTCGACACTCGCCGATCTGGCCGCCACCGGCCGGTGGGACCTCGCCACCCTGTCGGTGGCGGTGCGCTCGTTGCGTAGTGTGGTCGGCTAGGAGGCACACAGCGCATGGCAGATCAAGAATCCCTCGCCGTAGACGAGAACGTCGACAAGCGAAGGCTTTTCGCGGATAACGGTTGTCGGACCGACCGGGGGTACGAGGTGTCGGTCCCGGTGCGGTGGTCGGATATGGACGTATTCGCGCACATCAACCACGCGCGCATGGTGACCCTGCTCGAGGAGGCGCGGATCCCCTGGCTCTTCTACGATGACAAGCCCACCGCGCTGATGCGCAAGGGCTGTCTCGTCGCCGACCTGCACGTCAAGTACCAGGGACAGATCCGCCACGACGAGTCGCCGATCCGCGTCACCATGTTCGTGGAGCGACTGCGTGCGGTCGACTTCACGGTGGGCTACGAGGTCCGGCCGTACGGAGCCGATCCCGAGTCCCGTCCGTCGGTGGTCGCCACCACTCAGCTGGTCTCCTTCGACATCGACACGCAGCGGCCCCGGCGCATGACCGCCGACGAGAAGGCGTATCTGCAGAGCTTCCTCCGCGAGCCGGTGAACAGGTGACCGACGCGGCGGCGGGGGAGCGGGTGCTGGTCCCGCACGGGCCGGCCGACCGAACCGATCTGGCGGCATTCCTGGAACGGGCTCGCCGGGTGGACGACTCCGGCGTGCTGCGGGTTCAGCAGCGGCCGGACGGGCGCGTCGGGTTGTGGGTGCGCACCGGCTTCGACATCCTCGCGACCCGCTCGGTGTTCGGTTCGGTGACTCCGGCCGACGTGGTCGCCGACGTCGGCGCGATGTCGGCGGCGGTGGGCGGCGACGGTCCGCTCCCGCTCGGCTTCGCACTGCCCGGAGCCTGGCAGGGCGCGCTGCCCCCGTCGGACGGCTTCGACCACCTCGACGACGTCCCGGCGCGCGAGCTGGTGTCACTCGCCCGCAGGGGCGCCGACGTGGCCCGCACGGAATCCGGCGCGCTCGGTCCGGCGTCGTCGTTGCTGGATCAGACGGTGATCGAGGTGAGCGGGCCGAACGGGTCGGGCGCTCGGGCGAAGGTGTCGATGCGTGCGGTCTTCGCCCTCACCGCGATGGGCTTCGTCCGCGACGCCGCCGGCCGCGAGATCACTGCCGACTCACCGATCGACGCGATCGCGCCGGACGAGCCGGTGCGGGTCCGTCTCTCGTCCAGCTGGGTGCGGGTGGACGCGCGCTTCGGCTCGGTCTACCAACGGCGCTCGGTGCTGAATCTGGCCGTGCGCAGCTAGGCGGACACGCCGCTGCCCACGTTTCCGGCCGACATCGATTCCTGCCGGTGGTCGGTGCCGAGAAGAATGTCGGTGGTGTGGCTGATATGCCGCGCTAACGCCTCGACCGCGGCATCGGCATCTCGCGCGAGTGCGAGTTCCATGAGTTCGCGGTGTTCTGCGATCACGTCACGGTCCGGGTGCCTGAAGTGCTGCTGGGACCACGATCGGTAGAGCTCTGCGGAATCACGCAACGATGTCGCGATCCCCAGCAGTCTGGAGTTTCGGCAGCCGGCCAACAGCGCATGATGGAAATCGGCGTGCGCCCGCGACCACGCGTCGCCCACGCGTTCTGGATCGTCCCGGTCGTACTGCGGAGTCCTCTCGAGTGTGTGGTGCTTCGCGACCAGATCCGACTCCCACGGAGTGTCGCCTTCAGCCAGTGACATGCGGAACACCAGGCACTCGATCGCCACGCGCGCCGTTGTGAGTTCGATCAGGTCCTCTGCGGACAGCGGGGTCACCTGAAACCCCTGGTGCGGTTGAGACCGGACGAGGTCCTGTTCGACCAAGCGGGTCAGAGCTTCGCGAAGCACCCCTACGCCGACGCCGTATCTGGTGCTCAGTTCCGGGAACTTCAGCTTCTCGCCGGGTGTCAACCTGCCGGCCAGAATGTCGGCTCTCATCGTCGCGAACGTGTCGTCCGCGCGGGTCCCATACGTGGATCGCGCCATGCTTCGACCCTAGCAGGAAAGGAACTTCTGTATAACTTTCTATTTTCTCTTGACTGATGGAAAGTTGTGGCGCATGCTGAAACGCACACCGCAGAGTGGCGCCCGTCACTCTGGAAGAGGAGGATGACGATGAAGCTGGCGAATCTTGCAGGACGAGCGGTACTGGTGACCGAAGACGGGGCGGCCGACATCGCCCGCGACAGCGAAGGGCGTTTCGGGCCGGATCCGGAGTCTGTGCTCGCACGCTGGGATGAGTTCCGTGAGTGGGCGCGGGCAGCTGCATTGACGCCGCAGAGTTTCGACGAGACGTTGCTCGGACCGCCGGTGTCGAGGCCGCGGCAGATCTTCGCCATTGCGCTCAACTATCGGGAACACGCCGCCGAGTCAGGATTCGAAATCCCGGCCAGGGCGTCGGTGTTCACCAAATTCGCCTCATCCCTGACCGGACCCTTCGGGGACATCGCCCTCGTCGACGGGAACGTCGACTGGGAAGCGGAGTTGGTGGTGGTGATCGGTCGGGAAGCACGCGGAGTGCATGTGGAGAACGCGTGGGACCACGTCGCGGGACTGACCAACGGCCAGGACATCTCGGAGCGATCCCGTCAGCTCGCCGGACCCGCACCGCAGTTCAGTCTCGCCAAATCGCATCCCGGCTTCGGCCCGATCGGGCCCTGGGTGGTCACTCCGGACGAACTGGAGAATCCGGACGATCTGGAGATCGCTTGCGCGATCGACGGAGAAGAGGTCCAGAAGAGCTCGACCTCCGACCTGATCTTCTCCGTACCCGAACTGATCGCACAGCTCTCCGAGGTCGTCACGCTCTACCCGGGCGACCTGATCTTCACCGGGACCCCGGCCGGAGTCGGCCTCGCCGCGGATCCGCAACGCTACCTCGCCGCCGGCGAGGTGCTGACTACCAGCATCGAGGGGCTGGGTCAGATGAGCCATCGCCTCGTCGCACCCCGCGACTGACGAGAAGGAGATAAGCCATGAGAGTCGTCGAGACCGATGTGCTCGTCGTGGGTGCCGGGCCCTCCGGACTGACAGCTGCGGCGTTCCTGGCGATGCACGGCGTCGATGCCGTCACGGTCACCAAGTACCCGCGTACCGCCAACACGCCGAGGGCACACATCACGAACCAGCGCACCATGGAGGTCATGCGCGACCTCGGGATCGAGGATCAGGTGCGCAGCGTCTCCGTCCCCAACGAGTTGATGGCCGACAACGTGTGGGCCACCAGCATGGCGGGCAAGGAGATCGCCCGGGTGAAGACCTGGGGGACGAAGGTCGACCGTAAAGCGGATTACGAGGCGGGAAGCCCGTCGGCCATGTGCAACATGCCCCAGCACCTGTTCGAGCCCTTGATCTTGCAGGGTGCGCTCGACCGCGGGGCCGACATCCGGTTCTCCACGGAACTGACCGAGATCTCGCAGGACGCCGACGGGGTCACCGCGACCGTTCGATACAGCCACACCGGTGAGACCTATCAGGTGCGGGCGAAGTACGCGATCGGCGCCGACGGCGGTCGCTCGACGGTCGCCGAGCAGTTGGGATTCTCACTCGAGGGAGAAACAGGGCTCGGCTACGCGGTCAACATCTGGCTCGAAGCCGATCTGTCCAAGTACCGCGCTCACCGGCCGGGCGTGCTGTTCTGGACCGCACAGCCCGGCAAGGACTTCTGGCTCGGCTCCGGAGTCTTCATCACCGTGCGGCCGTGGAACGAGTGGGTGCTGGTGTTCATGTACGACCCGGACACCGAAGAGATCGACACCAGCGAGGAAGCCATGCTGCCTCGCATCTACAAGGCCATCGGTGACGACAGCATTCCGGTCACGATCAAGAACGTCTCGACCTGGCAGGTCAATCACGTACTCGCCTCCGAGTACCAGCGGGGGCGGGTGTTTCTGGCTGGCGACGCCGCACACCGCCACCCACCGGCGAACGGGTTGGGGTCCAACACCTCCATCCAAGACGCGTACAACTTCGCTTGGAAGCTCGCCGCGGTCGTCAAGGGGCAGGCCGGACCATCTCTGCTCGAGAGCTACCACCAGGAGCGTCATCCGGTAGGCAGGCAGGTGGTGGACCGCGCCTTGAAGAGTGCAGACATCGTCGGGCGGGTCCCGTCGATCCTCGGCATCCGGCCGGGCCAGACCGACGAGGAAGGGTGGGCGGCGATCGACGAATTCTTCGCCGACACCGATGACGGACGCAAGCGGCGCAAGGCGCTTGAAGACTGCATCGACGAAAACGCCTACCATTTCCACGCGCACGGTGTCGAACTCGGCCATCGGTACACCTCGACGGCGGTGGTCGGCGACGGGACCCCGTTCCCGGCTCACACTCGTGATCCCGAGCTCTACTATCAACCGACCACTCATCCAGGCGCATATCTGCCGCATGTCTGGATCGAGCGGAACGGCGAACAGATCTCGACACTCGATGCCGTCGGTCACGGCAGATTCACAGTGATCACCGGAATCGGCGGCGAGGCGTGGGTCGCGGCTGCCGAGAAGATCGGTGCGGAGGTGGGCGTCGAGATCGCGAGTGCCCCCATCGGTTACCGTCTCGCCTTCGACGACGTATACGGCGACTGGGCGCGAGCCCGCGAGATCTCCGACGGCGGCTGCCTGCTGGTCCGGCCCGACCGTCACATCGCCTGGCGGAGCCACGGCATGGCAGACGACCCGCTCAGCGCGCTGCGTGAAGCGATCGACGCCGTCCTGTCCCGAGTCTGACTCCGCTCCATCTGATGAAGGAGGCTTCCAATGACCATCACGACCGGCACCATGACCGACGAACAGCGTAAGTCAGTCGCTCTGGAGTTCCTCAAACGCGTCGATACCGGTGGCGACGTCATCGAACTCTTCGCCGACGACGCTCTGTTCTGCTTCCCCAAGTACGGCATGGTTCGAGGCGTCGAGAAGATCGAGGAGTTCCTCGGCGAACTCGGCGGAATCATCTCGTCGATCGAACACCACTCCGCCTACTTCAACTCCATCGTCGAAGGCGACAGGGTCGTGGTCGAAGGCACCAGCCACGCCGACTCCGCCCGCTACCCGTGGCTCACCAGATAACCGCTCCCGATCTACTGTAAGGACCCTCACTCATGACGACCATGCGCCCGGACGCAGAACTGTCCCGCGACGAGATCATCGCCCGTAACCTCGCGGTGGTCCAAGAGCACTTCCACAATGAGAACCCCGACGACGTCGACAAGGCGATCGCCCTCTACGCGTCCGATATCTCCTGGGAAGCCCCGAACCGCGGCCTCGTTTACACCGATGCCGCCGAGGTGCGCAGCGCCTACATGAAGATCTTTCGCACGCTGCAATTCCATTCGCTCACCACGTTGCGACGCTTCGGCACGGAGCAGTTCGTGTTCGATGACGCGATTGCCGACGTGACCGTGATCGGTGACGAGATGCCCAATCTGCCGTTCCCCATCGGCACTCGGATCAGCCTGCGGCTGGTGCACTGTTTCGAACTCCGAGACGGTGAGATCACCAAGGAGATCGCATACGAGATGTGGCGTGACGCCGCCGGTCCGCTGGTCAACGACGCCGTCCCGCCGGGGTCGTCGGTGGAGTACTCGTCGGCCGGCAGCTTCGATCCAGCCGACTATCTCGCCCTCGCCCAGTCCGACCGGGTCACCCACGGAGCGTTCCTCGCGCCCACCATGCTGCGTCGTCTCACCGACGAGGTCCGAGGGGGTTCGGCACCGGCGGTTCCGCACCTGCGCAGCCTGGTCATCGGCGGAGCCGCGCTGTATCAAGAAGATCTGCAGGACGCGCTCGATACGTTCGGTCCCATCATCACCCAGATGTACGGACAGGGCGAGTGCCCCATGACGATAGCCGTGATGAAACCGGACGAGGTTCCCCACGACAGCGCCGATCCTCGGCGCAGATCCTGCGGCCAGCCGTTCACCGGCGTCGAGGTGCGGGTGGTGAACGACGACGGTGCCGACTCGCCTGCAGGTACAACCGGAGAGATCCAAGTCCGCGGCGATGTCGTCATGGCGGGGTACTGGTCAGATCCGAACGCGACCGCGGCCGCCATCAGCAACGGGTGGCTGCGCACCGGAGATGTCGGACACTTCGACGAGAACGGGTTCCTCTACCTCACCGACCGGTCCAAAGACGTCATCATCAGCGGTGGCTCCAACATCTATCCCCGCGAAGTGGAAGAGGTCCTGCTCGCTCATCCGGCTGTCCACGAGGCCGCAGTCGTCGGCGTCCCCGACCCCGAATGGGGCGAGAACGTATGCGCGTTCGTCGTGACCGGCCCGGGCGCCGACGTCACCGAACCGCAGCTCATCGCTCACACCCGTGCGCACTTGGCGTCCTTCAAGAAGCCCAAGTCCGTCACATTTCTCGACGAGCTTCCCAAGAACGCCAACGGAAAGGTCGTCAAACGGGCCCTGCGGAACCTCCGAACCGGAGCGAACGGTTGACCGTGATCCCCGGCCCGGATCTCACACCAGCCAGGCGGCGGCGCCGGGGAGCAGCAGACCGCCCTCCAGCGGGGTACTGACCAGGAGGATCTGTCCGGGCGGAAGCGGTACCGGGCGATCGGAGGCGTTGAGCGCACAGATGAGGCCGCCGGGCCGGCGGAAGGCGAGGCAGCCCTCGGGGGCGCCGTACCACTGCACGGTGTCGCCGGAGAACTCCGGACGTGCGTAGCGCAGTTCGATCGCCTGCCGGTACAGAGACAGCATCGAGTAGATGTCCTCGAGCTGAGACTCCACGGTCAGTGCCGCCCAGTCGGCGGGGATCGGCAGCCAGGTGTCCGACCGGCTGCTGAATCCGAAGGGCGGCTCGGTGCCCTCCCACGGCAGCGGAACCCGACAGCCGTCGCGACCGCGGTCGGTGTGACCGGAGTTCTCCCAGACCGGGTCGACGAGTGCGTCGTCGGGCAGATCGACGTTGGGCAGACCGAGTTCGGCACCGTTGTAGATGAAGACGGTGCCCGGCAGCGCCAGCTCCACCATGATCATCGCCCGCGCTCGGATGGTGCCGATGGCGAGGAGGTCGTCGGGCGTGCGCCCGTCGGCCGCCTCACCGGTGGGCTGGTAGCGCGTCACCTCGCGCGGCACATCATGGTTCGAGAGGGTCCACGTCGGCACCGCGCCGACCGAGGCGGTGGCGGCCAGCGACTCGGTGATCGCCTCCTTGATCTCATCGGCGTCGAATCCGGCGGTGGCCAGCCGGAAGTTGAAGCCCAGATGCAGTTCGTCCGGCCGGACGTACCGTGAGAAGGCTTCGTTGGAGCGGACCCACACCTCGCCGACGTTGAAGGTTCCGGGGTATTCGTCCATCACCGACCGGATCGCGCGGTGGATGTCGTGGACGGCCTCGTTGTTGAACCGCGGATCGTCGTCGGAGTGCAGCAGCACCTCGGCCGGGTGCTCCAGGTCGGGCAGGCCGTCGGGCTTGGCCATGCCGTGCGCGACGTCGATGCGGAAGCCGTCGATGCCGCGGTCGAGCCAGAAGCGCATGGTCGTCTGCAGGTCGGCGAGGACCTCCGGGTTGTTCCAGTTCAGATCGGGCTGCTCGGGAGCGAACAGGTGCAGATACCACTGGCCGGGGCGGCCGTCGGGCTCCACGATCCGCGTCCACGCCGGACCTCCGAAGACGCTGGTCCAGTTGTTCGGCGGCAGCTCGCCGTCATCGCCGCGTCCGTCGGCGAAGATGTAGCGCTCGCGCTCGGGGCCGCCCGGGGCCGCTCCCAGCGCGCCGGAGAACCACGGATGCTGGTCGCTGGTGTGGTTGGGGACGAGATCCATCGTCACCCGGATGTCGCGGTCGTGGGCCTGGCGAATGAGCTCGTCGAAGGTGTCCAGGTCGCCGAAGAGGGGATCGATCGCGCGGGGATCGGAGACGTCGTATCCGTGGTCGGCCATCGGTGAGCGCATGATCGGCGAGAGCCAGATCGCGTCCACGCCGAGCAGTTCGAGATATCCCAGCTTGTCGATCAGCCCGGCGAGGTCGCCGACGCCGTCGCCGCTGAGATCCGAGAACGATCGGGGATACACCTGGTAGACGACGGCCGACCGCCACCATTGGGCGTCGTCGGTCGCGGGGACGTTCGCCATGCTCTGCTCACTCACCGTCTTCTGTTCCCTCTCCTGCCTTCACTGAATCGTTCATACCCGCGCGGTGGGTCAGAACGGGCTGTTGACGAGCGTGTCGGCCGCCATGGTGACGTAGTCGGTCAGAGCCCGGCGATGCTCATCGTCCAGAACGTCCGATTCGATCGACTCGATGGCGATGTTCATGCACCGTAACCACGCGTCCCGTTCGATGGGGCCGATCTTGTAGGGGACGTGACGCATTCGCAATCGCGGGTGGCCGCGCTCCTCGCTGTAGGTGTGCGGCCCGCCCCAGTACTGCTCCAAGAACATTCGCAGACGTCGCTCGGCCGGGCCGAGGTCCTCCTCCGGGTACATCGGCCGGAGGATCTCATCGGCCGCGACCTCCTCATAGAAGCGTGCGGTGATCCGGCGGAACGTCTCGTGACCGCCGGCTTCCTCGTAGAACGTGCTCACGCTCACCATTGTCCACTATCGCCCCCGTGGCATCTACGACACTGTGTAGGCCCTCCGGCGACAGCGCCGCACGCGGTGCGATAAATTGAACCAGACGATCTGCACACGGCAGGTCTCCGCGCTTAGCTCCGAGCGCTAGTCGAAAGGGTGGGGTGTGGATCAACTTCTTGTCCCCGTCGGAATGACCGTCGTGGTGCTGTGTGTGATCGCAGTGGCGCTGTGTGTGGTCTCGATGGTGTTCTCTTTTGGAATGAAGCGGCCGAAGGTCACCGAGTACACGCTCGATCAGCCGTGGGAGAACGGTCCCACTCTGTTCAGCGCGACCGACATCGAGCCGATGGCCCTGAGCCGGCACTTCGAGCCGGGTGATGTCGAGGGAGGTTCGGCAAGTGGCAAGTGGTGATGTGACTCAGCAGAGCACGGCGGTCGCGCCGTCGAACGGTCTTCCGCTCGGCACCGTCGTCACCAGCAGCGGCCGCATCTCGGCCGCGCTGTTCCCGGGCGACGGCTTCGGCACCCCGCCCTTCACCCGCGACGAGTTGATCATGCTCGACGACGCTCTCAGCCAGGCCAGCGAGGTCGCCCTCGTGCGCTTCTCGGTCTACATCGGCGAGTTGGGATCCGACCCGGTCGCCGGCGCCCGCGAGATCCTCGCTCAGGCGCCCGAGCCCGCCCACGGCGCGCTCATTGCGGTGTCGCCGAACTCGAAGGACGTCGCCGTCGTGTCCGGTGCGCTGGTCGCGGGCCGGGTCAACGACCGCGTCGCGGAGCTCGGCGTCTCGGCCGCGCTGTCGTCGTTCAAGCGGGGCGACCTGATCGACGGACTGGTCTCCGCGCTGCGCGTGATGGCCACGGCTGTCGACCGTCCCTGAATCCGACTCACCGACACAGGCCCCGCCGAACGGCGGGGCCTGTCTCGTTTCGCTGGGCTGATGCCCGCGGGCGCGCTACTCGGACGAGCGGCGGTCGCGGTCCCGGGCGCGCAGTGCGCGGGCGGTGGAGTCCCGGCCTTCGGCGATCAGACGCGCCAGGGCGGGCGGATGGTCACCGGCCAGGAAGGCGTCGGCCTTCTGCAGCGCCGCGTCGGTGATGTCCCAGGACGGGTAGAGACCGATCACGACCGTCTGCGCCACCTCGCTCGTGCGCCGGTCCCACAGCGCCGCGACATCGTCGAAGTAGCGCTGCGTGTAGTCGGACAGCAATGCCGACTGGCCGGGACGCACCAGACCCTCGACGATCGACCGCACGGTGACGTTGGCGATGCCGTCGTCGTCGAAGGCACGCGTCCACGCGGTCGCCTTGGCCTCGGCGTCGGGTCGCGCCGCGCGCGCCGCCTCGGCGTGCCGTGCACCGGCCGCGGTGTTGTCCCTGCGGGCCTCCGCGTCGATCACGTCGTCGCCCACGATGCCGTGGGTCGCGAGGGCTTTCACCAGCTTCCAGCGGAGTTCGTCGTCGACGACGAGGCCCGGCAGTCCGTGATCGGCCGGCTCGTCGCCGTCGAGGAGCGCGCGGAGCAGCGGCTGCTGGTCGTCGCGGGTGACGCCGCCCAGCAGCGCGTTGACGAAGGCGAGCTGATGGTCGGAGCCGCTCTCGGCGTTCTGTGCCAGAGTCAGCAGGCGCCCGGCGAACGTGGGCCATCCGGTCTGCGCGGCCCAGGCGGGGTCGGCGTACGACTCCAGTGCGGTGACCGCCTGCAGTAGGACCCGCTGGACCACGCCGACTTCGGATTCGGCTCCGATGCCTTCGCCGACGAGCGTCAGGAAGTCGCGTGCGCTCATCTCGGCCTGCCTGGTCATCTCCCACGCGGCCGACCAGATGAGCGTCCGGGGCATCGGGTCGGCGATGTCGGCGATCCGAGCCGTCGCGGTGGCCAGCGAGTCGGCGTCGAGCCGTACCGACGCATAGGTGAGGTCGTCGTCGTTGAGCAGTACCAGTCGGCCCCGCTCGACGCCGATCAGGTCGGGAACGTCGGTGCGCGGACCCTCCACGTCGAGTTCGACGACGTGGCTGCGGACGAGCTTGCCGCCCTCGTCGGCGTACACGCCGATCCGCATGCGGTGCACGCGCGTCTCGCCGGCACCCGGCGCCGCGCCCTCCTGCAGCACCGTGAAGGAGGTGAAGCGACCGTTCGCGTCGGTCTCGAATTCGGGGCGCATGACGTTGATGCCCGTGGTCTTGAGCCACTGTGCACCCCAGCCCGACAGGTCACGGCCCGACGCCCGTTCGAGCGAGCCGAGCAGGTCGGCGAAAGTGGCGTTCGCGAAGCGGTGCTCGGCGAAGTACTCCCGCAGGCCGGTGAGGAAGGGTTCAAGCCCCACGTAGGCGACGAGCTGCTTGAGCACCGACGCGCCCTTGGCGTAGGTGATGCCGTCGAAGTTGACCTCCACTGCGGCGATGTCGGGGATGTCGGCGGCGATCGGATGGGTGGACGGCAGTTGGTCCTGCCGGTATGCCCACGATTTCTCGACGTTGGCGAAGGTGGTCCACGCGTTGGTGTACTCGGTGGCCTCGACCTGGGAGAGGACCGAGGCGAAGGTCGCGAACGACTCGTTGAGCCAGAGGTCGTCCCACCACTGCATCGTGACCAGGTCGCCGAACCACATGTGGGCCATCTCGTGGAGCACCGTCTCGGCGCGCCGCTCGTACAGGTAACGGGTCACCCGCGACCGGAACACGTAGTCCTCGAGGAAGGTGACGGCGCCGGCGTTCTCCATGGCGCCGGCGTTGAACTCGGGGACGAACAGTTGGTCGTACTTGCCGAAGGCGTACGGAACCCCGAAGACCCGGTGGTAGAAGCCGAATCCCTGCTTGGTCTCGGCGAAGAGGCGCTCGGCGTCCATGTGCTCGGCGAGTGATGCTCGGCAGTAGAGGCCCAGGGGGATCGTCCCGTGCTCGTCGGAGTACTCGTCGTTCCAGACCGCGTACGGTCCGGCGATGAGGGCGACGAGGTAGGTGCTGAACCGTTCCGTAGTCGCGAACCGGTGTACCAGCGCGCCGTCGGCCGCGGTGCCGGGCTCACCGGTGGGGGCGCCGTTGGAGATCACCTGCCAGTTCCCCGGTGCGGTGACCGTCACCGAGTAGGAGGCCTTGAGGTCGGGCTGGTCGAAGCATGCGAACATCCGCTTGGCGTCGGCGGTCTCGAACTGCGAGTAGAGGTAGACGTTGCCGTCGGCCGGGTCGACGAAACGGTGCAGCCCCTCGCCGGTGTTCGAGTACGCGCATTCGGCGACCACCTCGAGAGTGTTCTCCGCGGCCAGCCCGGGGAGCTCGAGGCCGGTGGACTCGTCGAAGGCACTCACGTCCAGTTCTTCGCCGTTGAGCGTCGCGGACACCAGCTTGGGCGCCACGAGGTCGATGAAGGTGGTGGCGCCTGCAGTCGCGCTGAAGGTCACGGTCGTGGTGGAGCCGAATCGCTCGGTGCCGGGGGCGCCGGCGCCGTCGGTGAGGTCGAGTTCGATCCGGTAGTTCTGGACCGAGAGGATGGCGGCGCGCTGCCGCGCCTGGTCACGTGTCAGATTTGGTGCGCTCACGGTGTCAACAGTAGTGGCGGGTGGCCTCCGACGCCGCCGGCCGCCGCCTCGACGGTGGTTGAATGGGTGCATGGCTGAGAACGCTTCCTCCACCGACCGCGTCGACTTCTGGTTCGATCCGCTCTGCCCGTGGTGCTGGATCACCTCCCGCTGGATCCTCGAAGCCGAGAAGGTCCGCCCGATCGACGTGAACTTCCACATCATGAGCCTGGCGGTTCTCAACGAGAACCGGGACGTGCCCGAGAGCTACCGCGCAATGCTCGATACGGCATGGACGCCGGTTCGGGTGCTCGCCGCGGCCGCCGCGCGCCACGGGGAGCAGGTGCTGCCGCGCCTGTACACCGAGATGGGCACCCGGTTCCACAATGAGGGCGTCAAGGATTACGACACCGTGATCCCGGCTGCGCTGCAGGCCGCGGGTCTGGAGGCCGACCTCGCCGGTGCCGCCGATTCCACCGAGTTCGACGGCGCGATCCGGGTCAGTCACCACGCGGGCATGGACAAGGTCGGCGACGACGTCGGGACTCCCACCATTCATGTCAACGGCGTCGCCTTCTTCGGCCCGGTGCTGTCGCGGATTCCGCGCGGCGAGGACGCCGGCCGCGTCTGGGACGGCACGGTGGCGTTGGCCTCGTACCCGCACTTCTTCGAGCTCAAGCGCACCCGCACCGAGGATCCCGAGTTCGGCTGATCGGTTCGCGCGCCTCAGTAGGTGCGGGTCTGTTCGAGCTGGTTGGGCAGGCTGCCGGGAGCGGTCGAGGCCGGTGGCGCCGGCGGCGGCACGGGCACCACGTTGCCGCTGCCCGAACCGCGCACGAACTGCCTGGGCCGCAGCAGAATCGCACCGGCGCGTGTCCGGTCGCGCAGTGCCGCCGCACGCCAGGTGAGGACCGGATGCGACGCCACCGCGTTCGCGAGCGTGACGAAGAAGCCCTTCTCGTGGACCGCGCGGTCGGCGAACTGATCGAAGTCGACGGCACTGAGCAGGTACTTGCCGCCCGCCAGGAGGCCGATCGCCGCGTGCGCGCCGTCGGGACGGGTGTAGTAGCCGTAGTTGTCCGCCGTGTACTCCTGCGAACGTGAGAGAAGCGATCCCAGTAGGGGGAGCCCCATGATGAGACTGCTGAAGAGCTGTCGCCAGTAGGAGACGTGACCGGCGGCGATGTGTCCCACCTCGTGGCCGATCACGAACTCGAGGGCCTCGGGACTGCGTGCCCGGCCGCCGACTTCGAACAGGTCCGAGTACACCACCACGTAGCGGCGGAACCCGTGCCCCGAGGCGAAGGCGTTGATGGCGCCGTTGCCGTTGACGACGTATCCGTCGGGCACGTACTCCATTCCGTAGCGGGCGGCTGCCTCCACCAGCATGCGATAGCCGTCGGGGAACTGCGTCGGGCTCAGCTGCACCGCGTTGACCCGCATATTCGCGTAATTCAGACCGCGTCCGAGGAACACGAGCAGCGGAAGCGCGAGCGCGAGCAGCAGCCATTCGGAGACCGCGCCCACGGCGACCAGCACGACCACCACCGCGTACGCCGCTACCGCCATGAGCACGCCCACCACCAGCACCGGGATCTCCCACGGGTGACGCCGCGGCGCGCCCGCGTAGGCGGCGGGCGGTCGCCACACGGCACCGGGGCCGGGCAGATCGACGGGCGGTTCGACGATCAGCGGATCGTCGACGCCGGGGACTGAGGGAATGGGCCCGTGGGTATCCACGACCACCAATCTACTGGCCTCCCCGTGCCGGTCCGCCGTCGCGCAGGCCCTAGACTGACGCCATGCGGATTTATCTCGGTGCCGACCACGCGGGCTTCGAACTCAAGAACCAGATCTCCGAACATCTCACCGCGGGCGGCCACGATGTCGTCGACTGCGGTGCGCACGAGTACGACGCCCTCGACGACTACCCGGCGTTCTGCATCGCGGCCGCGCAGCGCACGGTCGCCGATCCCGGCAGCCTCGGAATCGTCTTGGGCGGCAGCGGGAACGGTGAGCAGATCGCCGCGAACAAGGTTCCCGGCGCGCGCTGTGCGCTCGCGTGGAGCGTCGAGACCGCACAGTTGGCGCGCCAGCACAACAACGCGCAGCTCATCGGCATCGGCGGACGCATGCACTCCAAGGAGGAGGCGCTGGCGATCGTCGATGCGTTCATCTCCACCGCGTGGTCGGAGGAACCGCGTCACCAGCGTCGTATCGACATCCTCGCCGAGTACGAGCGCACCGGCGAGGCACCCGCGCTTCCCGGCGAGTAGCAGGCGGTGCCCGAAGGGCATGCGCTGCACCGGCTGGCCCGGCGGCAGCAACGTCTCCTCGGCGGGCAGCGACTATCCGTCTCCAGTCCCCAGGGGCGCTTCGCTCACGAAGCGGCCCTTCTGGACGGCATGGTCTTCCGCCGCGCCGAGGCGTGGGGCAAACATCTGATCCACCGCTACGACGACGGTCGCCGCGGCACCGCAGCCACCCGGCGGATCGTCCATATCCACCTCGGCATCTACGGCACCTTCCGCGAAGAAGCGCTGCCGATGCCGGAGCCGACGGGACAGGTCCGGATGCGGCTGATCGGCGACGTCCTCGGAATCGACTTGCGCGGGCCCAATGCGTGTGAGCTGTACATGCCTGACGATCTCGACGCTCTCGTCGCCCGGCTGGGACCGGACCCGCTGCGCCCGGACGCCGATCCGGAGATCGCGTGGCGCGCCGTATCCCGGTCGCGCCGGGCCATCGGTTCGCTGCTCATGGACCAACGGGTGGTCGCGGGCATCGGCAACATCTACCGCGCCGAGGTCCTGTTCCGCGCCGGTGTCGACCCGCATCGCCCAGGTGTCGCGGTGAGCCGCGACGAGTTCGACGAGATGTGGGCCGATCTCCTCCATCTGATGCCGATCGGGGTGCGGCGCGGCCACATCCACGTGGTACGGCCGTCCGACGATCACGGCGCCCCCGCGTATGCGCCCGACCGCCCGCGGACCTACGTGTACCGCAGGGCGGGGGAGCCGTGCCGGTTGTGCGGTACCACCGTCGCATCCGAGCAGATGGAGGGCCGGAACCTCTTCTGGTGCCCGAACTGTCAGCGGTGAGTACCCACCTCGGGTGAGCCGGTCGAAGTCCTCAGCGTTTCCTCATCCTCCACCGGATGCGACTCAAAGACTCATGGCGCATGCTCGAAGACATGGGTGCGACACTGAAATTCACGGTTCTGGTCGTGGGTGGCACGGGGGAGTCGTTCGACGGCGACACGCGGACCGAGGTCACCGGACTCCTGCGGGCGGTCACCGACCGCCTCGACGCCCGCTTCGAATCCCGCTGGGTGGGCTACCCGGCCAGCTATGGTCCGGCACCCGCGCACGACGGCGTCAGCTACGTCGAGAGCGTGTCGGCCGGCGTGACCAACCTGGCGCGGGCCATCGCCGCGGCGGAGCGGCCCGTGATGCTGATCGGCTACTCGCAGGGAGCCGCGGTGATCAGGACGTTGCTCGCCCACCCGGCGAGTCTGCGCTTCGCGGGCGCGATCGCGGCGGTCGGTTTCGTCGCGGATCCGAATCAGCCGCCCGGCGTGATCGACGGCTGCAACGGCTGGGGTGTCGCCGGCCCCGGCGCGGATCTGCCCGACGATCTCCCCGCGTACTGGGTGGGAGCGCCGTCGGACATGATCTGCAATGCCAGTGACGATTCGTTGATCCGGGACATCGCCGACCTCACCGACTCGTTGTCGCTGACCGCGCTGCGACAGTGGGTGGTCGACGCGACGGCTCGGGTGATGAGCCGGCGCATGCAGAACGCGGATGCCACCCGCTTCTCGCCGGCTCAGTGGCGCCGGGATGTGGTGCGGCTGCGCACCGCGGCCCGCGAGATCCGCGGATACCTGCCGCCGACCGTCGAACTCGGCCGCTGGCGGGTGCGCAATCCGCTGGGGGGACGTCACGTCTCGTACGCGAGCGAACCGTACCGTCGCGCCCCGATGACGGCGCCCGACACCACCGGATGCGAGACGCTGGCCCACTGGCTGCAGTTGCAGGCGACCATGGGAGAGCTGAGCCGCGCCGGGTGACGCGCACACGAAGCCGGGCCTCCCCGATCTGATCGGGGAGGCCCGGCTTCTGATGTGTCTCTGACAGTATTCGTCAGTGCACGCCGACTAGTCGCCGGTGTACTGACCGCCGACGGTGCCGCGGACGACGATCGGGGTGCCCTGACCGATGTTGTCGTACACCCACTTGCCGTTCTCGGTGCTCACGTTGATGCAGCCGTGGCTGGCGTTCGAGACGCCCTGCTGAGCGACCGACCAGGGAGCGGCGTGGATGAAGATACCGTCCCACGACATGCGCGTGGCGTACTCGACGTAGGTGCGGTAGCCCTCGGGCGAGTCGACCGGCACGCCATACGTGGAGCTGTCCATGTACATGTCCCGGTACTTCTCCTTGGTGTGGTACACGCCATTGGGAGTCGGGTGCTTGTCGGTGCCCATCGAGATCGGCATCTGCTTGACGAACTCGTGGTTCTTCCACCAGTAGATCTGGTGGTCGCCGTCGACTGCGAGCGCGACCCAGCCGGTCGGGCTCTTGACGTTCGGCTCGGCAGGCACGGCCGGCTTCTCCGGCGTCGTGGTCTGCGGCTGAGGCTTGGGCTTCGGCTTCGGCGCGGGCGCCTGCGGCAGCCCGGGCACGGTCGGCAGATCGGGGACCTGGACCGGCGGAAGGCCGGGAACGACGGTGACCGGCGCTGCCTCGGCCACTGCGGGCGCCCCCATCGCCAGCGCAGCCGCACCGGCTGCCACAGCAACGACTCGAGCGGTCCGGCTCACCCGGCGGCTCGAAGACTTGGTGGAAAACACGTGGTCTCTACCTTCATTTCGTGGTCGTGAACTAGCGCCACCCCCGTGGGCGCTCGAAGAGTATCGTTACACAACCGTTGTACCCGCGCCAACACATTCCGGGTGAACTTCACCTGTGAATCGGGCGAATCGGCAGCTCAGTGGGGTGTCATCGGTCACAGGTGGTGGAGTGGGTGGTGATCACGACGACCGCCTCGGCCGAACCGTCCGGCGCGGCGAATACGTGTTCCCGGTCGCTGGTCCACGCGTGACATTCTCCTGCGTGCACCGTCGCGGGACGGTCGGCGACGCCGACGATCAGCGTCCCCGAGACCACCGACAGCTGTTCGCGCACCCCTTCGCCGTGCGACGGCGACACATGGCGCGCCCCTGCGGGGAACTCGAGGCGGAACACCTCGATGGTCGCGCCGTCGAGATGTCGCGTCGACAACAGCACCGTCACCATGCCGCCGGCCGCGGTGCCGTGTGCGCCGGGAGTCTCGCCCAGCATGCCGGTGAGGGGGACGTCGAGCGGCTCGCACAGGGCGTAGAGGGTTTCGATGTTGGGATTGCGGCGGCCGCTCTCGATCTCCGACAGCGTGGCCTTGCCGATGTCCGCACGGCGCGCCAGCTCCGACAGGCTGAACCCGCGCGCGAGCCGAAGCTCGCGCAGCCGGTCGGCGATTCCGAGGTCGTTCACGTCTGCCGATGGTACGGCGGGAACACCCTCAGGACCGTTCGGTTTACAGAACGTTCGGTTTATGGAACGGTAGTCCCATGACTGAGACCACTCGGAACGCCGAGGTGCGCGGGCGCGAGCGGGTATCGATCGCGGTACCCGTCGGAGCAGGGGTGGTCTGCGCGCTCGTCGGCTTTACCTCGTCTTTCGCGGTGGTCCTGGCCGGGTTGCGGGCCGTCGGGGCCGATGCCGCGCAGGCCGCGTCCGGTCTGTTCGCGGTGTCGGTGGCGATGGGTGCCGCGACGGTCCTGCTGTCGTGGCGGTTCCGGATACCGGTCACCTCGGCGTGGTCGACGCCGGGGGCGGCGCTGCTGGCGACCACCGGGGCGGTCGCCGGCGGGTGGTCGGCAGCCGTCGGGGCATTTCTGTCGTGCGGTGTGCTTCTCGTCGTCACCGGCTGGTGGCCCGGACTCGCGAAGCTGGTGCGGCGGATTCCGGTGTCGATCGCGCAGGCGATGCTGGCGGGCGTGCTGCTGCCGCTGTGCGTGGAACCCCTCCGCGGGCTGGCGACGAACCCGGCGGCGGTCGGACCCGTGCTGGCGGTGTGGCTGGTGCTGCTGAAGGTGCGACCGCGGTGGGCGGTGCCCGGGGCGTTCGGGGCCGCGCTCGTGGTGATCGGAATAGCACTCGCGCGTGACGGCGGCGGTCCGGGACTGGCGGACTTCGTTCCGCAGTTGAGTGTGACCTCGCCGTCGTGGACCGTCGGCGCGTCGATCGGGGCGGCGGTGCCGCTGTATCTGGTGACAATGGCCGCGCAGAACATACCGGTCGTCGCGGTGATGGCCGGCTTCGGCTACGACGTGCCCTGGCGTCCGGCGATGACGGTCACCGGCGTGGGATCGATGCTGGCCGCGCCGTTCGGTGGACACGCGATCAACCTCGCCGCGATCAGCGCGGCCCTCGCCGCGGCGCCCGACGCCGATCCCGATCGGGAACGACGGTGGGTCGCCGGACTGAGCGCCGGCGTCACGTACCTCGTCCTCGGACTCACGTCGACCGGGCTCGTGGCGGTGGTGCTCGCGGCGCCCGACGGGGTCGTTCAGGCGGTCGCCGGCGTCGCACTCCTCGGAGCCTTCGCGAGTGCCTGCGCGGCAGCGATGTCGCAGGTCGACGATCGGCTGCCGGCCGCGGTCACGTTCGTGGTCGCTGCATCGGGGATCGCGGTGGTCGGGGTCGGTTCGGCCTTCTGGGCGTTGCTCGCCGGGATCGTGCTCCGCGGGCTGGGTGTCGGCAGGCCGTGAGCGGCCCGTCGTTCTCGGCTAGCGTGAACGGCGATATGAGCATCGACCTGCAGTTCCTTCGGGCGTTCGGCGACGAGGCTCCGCTCGTCACCAGTCTCTGGCGCGTCGGGCCGGGACGTCGCGGTGTCTCGTCGGCCATGCTCGGCGGCGGTATCGGAGCGGTGGAGTGGGTGCTCAACGTGCAGGTCCCCGGCGACTATCGGCGGATGGACCCGGTGGCGCATCTCCGGGAGGTCGCCGCGGGCAGCGGACTGCGCGGACGCGGAGTGGGCATGCTGACCGCGGCGGCGGTGGATCGGACCGTGACATGCGCCGACGGCGCTGTCACCGCGTCGGCGACCGTCGGGCTGAGGGTGCCGACCTGGGCGGCGGCGCCCGTCGATGCCGCGGATCCGGAACTGGCGCCGTTGCTTCGGTCCGACCGGCCGGTGCCCGGGACCGTTGTGCCGGGGACCGTCAACATCACCGTCGACGTTCCGGTGGCCCTCACCGACGCGGCATTGGTGAACGCCGTCATCACCGTGACGGAAGCCAAGACCCAGGCGTTGCTCGAGGCCGGGTACCCGGCGACCGGAACCGCATCGGACGCCGTCGTGGTGGTCTGCGATCACGGCGGAGAACCCGAGCCCTTCGCGGGGCCGCGGTCGCACTGGGGCGGGGCGCTCGCGCGGGCCGTCCACGCCGCGGTGCGCCACGGCGCTCAGGACTACTCCCGGCGTCTCCGCGACGGCGGGCTCTGACCGTTCGGACGGGACGAGACGCTCACGACGCTTCAGTGCCGGCCTCCTGTGTCGGAGACCGGCCCTGAAGCGTCGTCTGGAGCGGGTGACGGGAATCGAACCCGCGTAGCTAGTTTGGAAGACTAGGGCTCTACCA
Organism: Gordonia cholesterolivorans; assembly: GCF_039531975.1. Lineage (NCBI taxonomy): Bacteria > Bacillati > Actinomycetota > Actinomycetes > Mycobacteriales > Gordoniaceae > Gordonia > Gordonia cholesterolivorans. The sequence goes on from NZ_BAAARB010000004.1 coordinate 53,541, forward strand.
TTGAGCTACACCCGCGTGCGGCTGACGTGCCGGGAGTCCCGGCCGCGCTGCGCGCTTGCAGAACTCTACCGAGCCTCGCGCCGATTCACAAAACGGGAGGCGGGTTCGTCGTGGCGGCGCTTCGGCCCGTACTATGTTCCTTTGGTCCCGCCGGTGTTCGGCGTGGCCCGACGGGATGTGGCGCAGCTTGGTAGCGCATCCGCTTTGGGAGCGGAGGGTCGCAGGTTCAAATCCTGTCATCCCGACGAAGATGTCGCAGGCCCGACGGCACCGCCGGAGAACGGTCCGACAGTACGAACTGCCAGCACGAACCGACAAGGAGTACCAACACCGTGAAGAGCACCGTCGAGCAGCTGAGCCCGACCCGAGTCAAGCTGAATGTCGAGGTTCCGTTCGAGGAACTCTCCGGTGACTTCGACCGCGCGTACAAGTCGCTCGCCCAGCAGATCCGCATCCCCGGCTTCCGCCCGGGCAAGGCTCCGGCCAAGCTGATCGAGGCGCGTGTCGGCCGGCAGGCGATCCTGGAGCAGGTCGTGAACGACGCCGTTCCGGCGAAGTACTCGCAGGCCGTCACCGAGGCCGAGATCAAGGCCATCAGTCAGCCCGAGATCGATCTGGCCGAGCTCGTCTACGGCGAGCCGGTGAAGTTCACCGCCGAGGTCGACGTCCGCCCGGAGATCGAACTGCCGGAGTTCTCGTCCATCGCCGTCGAGGTCGACCCGATCGAGATCGCCGACGCCGACGTGGAAGAGGAGCTCGACAACCTGCGGGGCCGGTTCGGCACCCTCGTCGGAGTCGACCGCGGCGTCACCGGCGGCGACTTCGTGTCACTGGACCTGTCGGCGACCGTCGGCGGTGAGACCGTCGAAGACGCCTCCACCGAGGGGCTCTCGCACGAGGTCGGCAGCGACACCCTGATCGAGGGCCTGGACGAGGCGCTCGAGGGCGTCAAGGCCGGCGACTCGGCCACCTTCACCTCCAAGCTGGTCGCCGGTGACCATGCCGGCGAGGACGCCGAGATCACGGCCAAGGTGAACTCGGTGAAGGTCCGTGAACTGCCGGAGCTGGACGATGAGTTCGCTCAGATGGCCTCGGAGTTCGACACCGTCGACGAACTGCGCGACAGCGTTCGCGATCGGGTCGCCGACTCGAAGAAGTACGAGCAGGCGGGCGCCATCCGTGACGCCGTCCTGGAGCAGCTGCTCGACACCGTCGACTTCCCGCTGCCCGAGTCCGTCGTCGCCGACGAGGTCGAGGCCGTTCAGCACCAGCTGGTCCACGCCCTCGGACACGACGACGCACAGGTCGACCGCTTCCTCGAAGCGCAGGGCAAGACCCGCGAGGAGTGGGACGCCGAGAGCAAGGCCGACGCGGAGAAGTCGGTGCGCACTCAGCTGCTGCTCGACGCCATCGCCGACGCGACGGAGGTGGAGGTCGCTCAGGACGAGCTGACCCAGCAGATCCTGATGCAGTCGCAGCGCTACGGCATCGCGCCGCAGGAGTTCATCCAGCAGCTGCAGAACGCCAACCAGATCGGCGCGCTGTACGCCGACGTGCGCCGCAACAAGGCGCTCGCCGAGGTCATCGGCGAGGTCAAGGTCACCGACACCAACGGCGAGACCATCGACACCAAGGCCTTCTTCGGATCGGCGGACGATACTGAGAGCGATGAGGCCGAGACCGACGAGGCCGAGGACGCCTGACCGCCGGCCTCCGACACCACGGCGACAGCCGGGACGAGTGATCGTCCCGGCTGTCGCGCTGTCAGAGGGCCTTCGACCGGGGATCGAACATCCGCCGAACCGTTCCGCTGTAAGCGAATAAGGGGTGTCGGAGGAACAACCCCGGGGGTGGAATTGATTAATCTCGGTGACAGCTTCTCCGAAGGACGGGCGCGATGCGTCCGATGGACTCGGTCGACGAGACCTTCCGGGGAGATCCGCACCGTTAGACAGATGGGACATCTCAGTGAGCAATCTGTACACGCCCTCGATGAGCTCGGGCGCAGTCGGCCTGAACCTGACCGACTCGGTCTTCGAGCGTCTGCTTCGCGAGCGCATCATCTTCCTGGGCACCCAGGTCGACGACGACATCGCGAACCGCCTCTGCGCGCAGATCCTGCTGCTCGCGGCCGAGGATCCGACCAAGGACATCAACCTCTACATCAACTCGCCGGGCGGCAGCGTGACCGCGGGGATGGCCATCTTCGACACGATGCAGCTCGCGTCGTGCGATGTCGCCACGTACGCGATGGGCATGGCCGCCTCGATGGGACAGTTCCTCCTGGCCGCCGGCGCCAAGGGCAAGCGTCACGCGCTGCCGCACGCGCGGATCATGATGCACCAGCCGTCGGCGGGCATCGGTGGCACGGCCGCGGACATCGCCATCCAGGCCGAGCAGTTCGCCGCCACCAAGCGTGAGATGAACCGGCTCAACGCCGAGTTCACCGGCCAGCCGCTGGAGAAGATCGAGGCGGACGCCGACCGCGACAACTGGTTCACCGCCGAGGAGGCCAAGGCCTACGGCTTCGTCGACCACGTCGTGACCAGCGCGGGCGCGGTCGCCTGATCCCGTCGCCACCCACGTTCACCTCACTTCACCGGTTACGGAGAGAACATGACTAACCTGCTTCCCGCCGACGTCCGCGCGGGCATCCCGGATGCGGCCCTGGCGCTCAAGAGCATCGAGGCTCGGTACATCCTGCCGTCGTTCATCGAGAACACCCCCAACGGCCAGCGCCAGTACGACCCGTACGCCAAGCTGTTCGAAGAGCGGATCGTCTTCGTGGGAACGCCCATCGATCAGACGGTCGCCAACGACGTGATGGCCCAGCTGCTGGTCCTGGAGAGCCAGGACCCCGACCGCGACATCACCATGTACATCAACTCGCCCGGCGGCAGCGTGCCCGACATGCTCGCCATCTACGACACCATGCAGTACGTGCACTGCGACGTGATGACCGTCTGCCTCGGCGAGGCGGCCTCGGCCGCGGCGATCCTGCTGGCCGGCGGCACGCCGGGCAAGCGTGCGGCGCTGCCGAACGCGACGGTGCTGATCCATCAGCCGCGCACCGGCGGTGCCTACCAGGGCCAGGTGTCGGATCTGGAGATCCAGGCGGCGGAGATCGAGCGCATCCGCAGGCGGCTGGACGAGATCCTCGCCTCGCACACCGGCCAGGACCCGGAGAAGATCCGCAAGGACACCGACCGCGACAACATCCTCACGGCCGACCAGGCCAAGGAGTACGGAATCGTCGACGAGGTGTTCGACTACCGCAAGAAGTCGGCGCGGAGCTGAGCGAACGTCGAATCTCAGCGACTGCCGCATTTCGGCTCGTCGAAGGCATCGTGCGCGGGTACCGTCGAGGTTGTCCGCAGATAGGGAAGTAGGTGGGGCGTAGTGGCGCGAATGGGAGACGGTGGTGACCTCCTGAAGTGCTCTTTCTGCGGCAAGAGCCAGAAACAGGTCAAGAAGCTTATCGCAGGTCCGGGGGTGTACATCTGTGACGAGTGCATCGACCTCTGCAACGAGATCATCGAGGAGGAACTCGCCGAGACCAGCGATGTGAAGCTCGACGAGTTGCCCAAGCCCGCGGAGATCCGGGACTTCCTGGACAACTATGTGGTGGGCCAGGATTCGGCCAAGCGCACCCTCGCGGTGGCCGTCTACAACCACTACAAGCGCATCCAGGCGGGTGAGAAGAAGTCCGGCGACAAGCGCTCGTCCGCGGTGGAGCCCGTGGAACTGGCGAAGTCGAACATCCTCATGCTCGGCCCCACGGGCTGCGGCAAGACGTACCTGGCGCAGACCCTCGCGAAGATGCTCAACGTCCCGTTCGCGATCGCGGACGCCACCGCACTGACCGAGGCCGGCTACGTGGGCGAGGACGTCGAGAACATCCTCCTGAAGCTGATCCAGGCCGCCGACTACGACGTCAAGCGGGCCGAGACCGGCATCATCTACATCGACGAGGTCGACAAGATCGCCCGCAAGAGCGAGAACCCGTCGATCACCCGCGACGTGTCGGGCGAGGGCGTGCAGCAGGCGCTGCTGAAGATCCTGGAGGGAACGCAGGCCAGCGTGCCGCCGCAGGGCGGCCGCAAGCATCCCCATCAGGAGTTCATCCAGATCGACACGACCAATGTGCTCTTCATCGTCGCGGGTGCGTTCGCCGGCCTCGAGAAGGTGGTCGACGAGCGGATCGGCAAGCGCAGCATCGGCTTCGGCAACGACGTCCCGAGTAAGGACAAGGTCGACACGACCGACCACTTCGCCGAGGTGATGCCCGAGGATCTGATCAAGTTCGGTCTGATCCCCGAGTTCATCGGGCGCCTGCCGGTGGTCGCATCGGTCGCGAACCTCGACAAGGAGGCGCTGGTCTCGATTCTGTCGGAGCCCAAGAACGCGCTCGTCAAGCAGTACGTGCGCCTGTTCGAGATGGACAACGTCGAACTCGAGTTCAGTCAGGACGCGCTCGAAGCAGTGGCCGACCAGGCGATCCACCGGGGAACCGGAGCGCGTGGTCTGCGGGCCATCATGGAAGAGGTACTGCTGCCGGTGATGTACGACATTCCGAGCCGCGACGATGTGGCCAAGGTGGTCGTCACGGGGGAGACGGTGCGCGACAACGTGCTGCCGACCATCGTGCCGCGCAGCGAAGACGAGGGGCCGCGCGAGAAGTCGGCCTGACCGAGAATCACGACACGGCCGGTGTTCCCGTCGAGACGGGGACGCCGGCCGTCGTCGTGCGCGGCCCGGCTCCCGTGCGATGCAGCCCGCGGCCGACCGTTTGAACCAAGACGGACCCGGTTCCGCGGAGTCTTTGGGACACTGGGCAGATGACGCGCACGGGCGAAGACAGACTGGCCGGAATCATCCTCGCGGGCGGGCGTTCCCGCCGCATGGGGCAGGACAAGGCGGCGATGGAGTGGGACGGCGCGCCGATGCTCAGCCGGATCGCATGGGCGATCAGCGCCCGGTGCGAACCGGTGCTGGTCGCGGCGCCGCGGACATCGCAGGCGTACCTCGAGCTGAGCGACGAGACGGACCTCGACTGGGTCACCACGGAGAAGGCGGGCAGCGGTCCCCTCGGTGGACTGGTGGCGGCGTTGCAGGCGGCGGCGGACGCCGGTGCCGAGGCGGCCTTCGTCTGCGCCACCGACATGCCGCTCGTGGACACCGGGCTGATCGACGAGCTCCTGGACGGGCTGACCGAATCGACCGACGTCGTCGTCGCGCACGAGGGCGGGCGCGATCACCCGATGGCCGGCGTCTACCGCACTCGCTCCGCGCAGCAACTCGCCGACCTCGTGGAGAAGGGCGAGCTCCGGATGGGTGCGGCCCTCGATGCGCTCGTCACACGCCGCATCGGGGTCTCGGACCCGGACTGGCTCACCAACGTCGACGCACCCGAGGACCTGCATCGATTGCGCAGTTCGCGCGCATCGTGAGGGCCGGTCAGCCGAAGACCATATCGGCTATGGCGAGTGCGGTACCCGCTAGCGCGATGACGACCACCACGCCAACGGTCGCGACCATCGTCGGCCAGACCGAACCGGTCCCGGCGACACGGTCAGGCCCCTTCGGAAAGTGCCGGACGGCGACGTGGCACAGGACGACACCGGCGACGAACGTGCAGAGGGCCGCCGCCGGGAATCCGTGACGCAGGGCGGCGAAGCCGGCGGCCGCGCAGGCGAGCAGGACGGAGAGGCCGGTCCGCTGCCAGGCCAATGCGGTGCGCTGCGGTTGGAGGCCCGGGTCGATGCTCACGAGAGACGCAGAATCGACACGACGCCGAAGCCGACGAGCCCAGCGGCGACGACCGCGATGCCCATGACGAGCCAGGGCAGCGGCAGCGGAGGCGGCAAGGGCAGGCCGAGTCGCAGGGCCCGCTCGTTGCGCCGCCACGAGAGCAGTGCGACGATAGCGAGCGCGCCGCCGGCGACGCATGCCACCAGAGACAGCAGGTGGACGACCATCGGAGACGAGGTCAGGCCGGCGACGGTCGTCAGCGTGATACCGCCGGCGATCAGGGCGAGAGCGGTGCGGACCCAGGCCAGTGCCGTGCGTTCGTTCGCGAGGGAGAAGCGGACGTCCGGCTCCTCACCGACGGAGTAGACGGCGGCGGGTCGGCGTTGCGGGAGGGTATTGCTCATTGATCTCAATCGTCGTGGCCGGTGCCGGGGTACCGGCGCGGAGGCGTGTCGACATGAACAGCGTCGACGTAAATAGTTCTGTAGCAGACAGAAGTAGATTAACATGACTGAAACCGAGCCCGGTGTGGACCGGGTCACAGAAGACGACGGCGCGTGGGAGTTGACCGCTGTGATCACGCAGCTGCGCCGGTCGCTGCGGTCGAGCGTGCGCGAGGACTTCGCGTGGGAGTCGCTGCCGATGGCGCAGGTCGAGTTCCTGCAGCGCCTCGCGCGGGAGCCGGGACTGCGGATCGGCGAGCTGGCCCGCAAACACCGGATGGCGACCAACACGGTCAGCACTCTGGTGAATCAGATGGTGAAGAACGGGCTGATCGTCCGAGAACCGGTCCCTGACGACCGCCGCGCTGTCCAGGTACGGCTCACCGAGGTCGGGCGCACCCGGCTGGACGAGTGGACGCGGGCGAACGAGCGGCGGATCTCGGAGGCGCTGGCCGGGCTGGACGGCGACCAGCGCGCGGCGATCAGGGTCGCGGTGCCCGCGCTCGCAGCGCTCGCGGCGCGACTCGACGACCTCGGCTGACACCGGGACCGGGGCTCGGGGAGTGAGCCAGGCCGCTTACGGCGACATGGCGGCGACGGCGGTGCGCGGTGTTCTCTAGAATCACCCAGGTGACCAGTGCGCAATCCCGTGACCCAGAGACCACCGCCGAAGCCCTGCCGAAGAGCTGGGACCCGAGTGCGGTAGAGGCAGACCTCTACCAGGGCTGGGTGGACGCCGGGTACTTCACGGCCGACGCCTCGAGTGCCAAGCCGGGCTACTCGATCGTCCTGCCGCCGCCGAACGTGACCGGCTCGCTCCACATGGGCCACGCTCTCGATCACACCCTGATGGACACGCTGACGCGCCGCAAGCGCATGCAGGGCTACGAGGTGCTGTGGCTGCCGGGCATGGATCACGCGGGAATCGCGACGCAGACGATCGTCGAGAAGCAGCTCGCGGCGGAGGGCACCAGCCGCGAGGAACTCGGCCGTGAAGCCTTCATCGAGCGCGTGTGGCAGTGGAAGGCCGAGTCCGGCGGCACCATCGCCGGCCAGATGCGCAGGCTCGGCGACGGCGTCGACTGGAGCCGCGACCGCTTCACCATGGACGAGGGGCTCTCCCGCGCGGTCCAGACGATCTTCAAGCGGATGTACGACGACGGGCTGATCTACCGGGCCGAGCGCCTCGTGAACTGGTCGCCCGCCCAGCAGACCGCCATCTCCGACATCGAGGTCAAGTACGAGGACGTCGAGGGAGAGCTCGTCTCGTTCCGGTACGGATCGCTCGACGACGCCGAGCCGCACATCGTCGTCGCGACCACCCGCATGGAGACGATGCTCGGCGACACCGCCATCGCGGTCCATCCCGACGACGAGCGCTACCGCGATCTGATCGGCGTCGAGCTCGATCACCCGTTCCTGGATCGGAAGATCCCGGTCATCGCCGACGACTACGTCGACCCGGAGTTCGGATCCGGCGCGGTCAAGATCACGCCGGCCCACGACCCGAACGACTTCGCCATCGGGCAGCGGCACCATCTCCCGATGATCACGATCATGGACGAGACCGCCAGGATCGAGGGGACCGGGACGCGGTTCGACGGACTCGACCGCTTCGAGGCCAGGGTCGCGGTTCGCGAGGCCCTGGCCGAACAGGGGCGCATCGTCAAGGAGGTGCGGCCGTACCTGCACAGCGTCGGGCACTCCGAGCGCGCGGGCGAGCCGATCGAGCCGCGGCTGTCGATGCAGTGGTGGGTCAGCGTCGAAGCCCTCGCCAAGGCCGCGGGCGACGCCGTCCGCGATTCGGAGACGGTGATCCATCCGGCGAGCCAGGAACCGCGCTGGTTCGCATGGGTCGACGACATGCACGACTGGACCATCTCCCGGCAGCTGTGGTGGGGGCATCGGATCCCGATCTGGTACGGCCCGAACGGCGAGGTGGAGTGCTTCGGTCCGGACGACACCGTGCCCGAGGGCTGGGAGCAGGACCCGGACGTCCTCGACACCTGGTTCTCGTCGGGACTGTGGCCCTTCTCCACCATGGGATGGCCGGACAAGACCGCCGAGCTGGACAAGTTCTATCCCACCTCGGTGCTGGTGACCGGTTACGACATCCTGTTCTTCTGGGTGGCCCGGATGATGATGTTCGGCACCTACGTCGGCAAGCTCGACGCGAGCGGGTTCTCCGGCCGAGACGCACGGGTGCCGTTCCACGACGTCTTCCTGCACGGTCTGGTCCGTGACGAGCACGGGCGCAAGATGAGCAAGTCGAAGGGCAACGGCATCGACCCGCTCGACTGGGTCGACCGATTCGGCGCCGACGCACTGCGCTTCACGCTCGCACGCGGCGCCAATCCGGGCAGCGACATCTCGGTGGGCGAGTCCCACGCGCAGAGCTCGCGCAACTTCGCCACCAAACTGTTCAACGCCACCAAGTTCGCCCTGATGAACGGTGCGCGCGTGGGCGAACTCCCCGCCGGCGAACAGCTGACGGTCGCCGACCGCTGGATCCTGTCCCGGCTCGACGAGGTGCTCGCGGAGGTCGACGAGGGCTTCGAGAGCTACGAGTTCTCGAAGGCGTGCGAGGCGCTCTACCACTTCGCGTGGGACGAGGTCTGCGACTGGTACCTCGAGCTGTCGAAGGTCCAGGTGGCCGAGGGCGGTGAGCGGGCCGAGCGGACCGCGCTGGTCCTGGGCACCGTTCTCGACAAGTTGCTGCGGGCGCTGCATCCGGTGATGCCGTTCGTGACCGAGGTGCTGTGGAAGACGCTCACCGGGTCGGAGTCGGTGGTCGTGGCGCAGTGGCCGACGCCGTCGGGCGCGCCCGCCGACGTCGACGCCGCCCGCCGCGTGGAGGACCTGCAGAAGCTGATCACGGAGGTCCGTCGGTTCCGCAGCGACCAGGGTCTCAAGCCGGGGCAGCGGGTCGCCGCGACCGTCGACGGACTCGACGCCGCGGGGCTGGCCGAACTGCGCCCGCAACTCGATTCGCTGGCCCGGCTCGAGGGCGCGGGCGACGGCTTCGCGGCCACCGCGACCGTGGAGGTCCGCCTCTCCACCGGCACCGCGACCGTCGCGATCGACACCTCCGGGACGGTCGACGTCGAAGCCGAGCGCAAGCGCGCCGCCAAGGATCTGGCCGCCGCGGAGAAGGAGCTCGCGGGCACGTCCGCCAAACTCGGCAACGAGCAGTTCCTGTCGAAGGCGCCCGACGCGGTCGTCGAGAAGATCAAGACGCGCCGGGATCTCGCCGAGGCCGAGGTGGCGCGGCTGAAGGCCAAACTCGAGGGGCTGGCCGGCCGGTGACGCGCTCACGCGATTCCGCCGACGATCTCGCCGAACTCCACGCGCTCGAAGCCGAACTCGACACGCGTTGGCCCGAGACCCGGATCGAGCCGTCTCTGACCCGGATCAACGCGCTGATGGAACTGCTGGGCAACCCGCAGCACGCGTACCCCTCGATCCACGTGGCGGGAACCAACGGCAAGACCTCGGTGACCCGGATGATCGATTCGCTGCTCCGCGCCTTCCATCGGCGTACGGGCCGGATCACCAGCCCGCATCTGCAGTCGGTGACCGAACGGATCGCCATCGACGGCGCGCCGATACCGGCGCGCACCTACATCGACACCTATCGCGACATCGAGCCGTACGTGACGATGGTCGACGACTCGTCGACGGCCGGCGGCGGACCTCGGATGAGCAAGTTCGAGGTGCTGACCGCCATCGCGTACGCGGCCTTCGCGGAGGCCCCGATCGAGGTGGCCGTCGTCGAGACCGGTATGGGCGGGCGCTGGGACGCCACCAATGTGATCGACTCGCAGGTCGCGGTGATCACCCCGATCGCAATGGACCACGCCGACTATCTGGGCGATACCCTGGCCGCCATCGCGGGCGAGAAGGCCGGGATCATCAAGCCGGGGCCGTCGGACGCGGTGATCCCGATGGATCCGGTCACGGTGATCGCACCTCAGCAGCCCGAGGTGACCGATGTGCTGCTGCGGGCCTCGGTGGAGGCAGGCACCATCGTCGCCCGGCAGGACTCGGAGTTCACCGTCCTCGAGGCCACCACCGCCGTCGGCGGACAACTGCTCACGATCCGCGGTCTCGGCGGCGTCTACGACGAGATCTTCCTGCCCCTGCACGGTGCGCATCAGGCGCAGAACGCGGCACTCGCACTCGCCGCGGTCGAGGCCTTCTTCGGTGCGGGCGCCGACCGCAGGCTCGACGTCGACTCGGTGCGAGCCGGTTTCGCCGATGTCGCCAGTCCCGGCCGTCTCGAGCGGGTGCGCAGCGCCCCGAGCGTCTTCGTCGACGCCGCGCACAATCCGCACGGCGCCCGCGCGCTCGCCCGAGCGCTGGTCTCGGAGTTCGACTTCCGCAGGCTCGTCGGGGTGGTCGGCGTCCTCGGCGACAAGGACGCGCGCGGTGTGCTCACCGAACTCGAGCCGGTGCTCGACGTCGTCGTCCTGACCAACAACGGCTCGCCCCGAGCGCTCGACACCGACGCGCTCGCCGACATCGCGAACGACGTGTTCGGAGCCGAACGCGTGGTGGTGGAACCGTTCCTTCCGGACGCGGTCGAGGCCGCCGTCTCGCTCGCCGAGGAGGGCGAGGGGGGAGCGGTCTCCGGAGCCGGTGTGATCATCACCGGATCCGTCGTCACCGCGGGCGCGGGCCGTACACTCTTCGGCAAGGAGCCGTCATGACCGAGAAATCGATTCCGGAGAACGCCGCGCAGTTCACCCCGCCCGCCGCCGACCCGTGGAAGGGCTTCCGAGGGGTCATGGCGGGGACGTTGATCCTCGAGGTGATCGTGGTCGCACTGGCGTTCCCGGTGGTGGCGAAGCTGGCCGGCGGCGTCACCTGGGCGTCGGGACTCTACCTCGGCATCGTGACGCTGATCCTGCTGCTGTTGTCCGGCCGTCAGGGCAGGCCCCGCGCGCTGGAGGTCAACCTGGTGATGCAGGTGTTCGTGATCGCGGGAGGATTCTTCCACTGGTCCATCGCGATCGTCGGCGTCATCTTCCTGATCGTGTGGATCTACATCGCGTACATCAAGCGCGACGTCGAGAAGCGGATCGAGCAGGGGCGGCTGCCGGGCCAGCACCCGATCTGATCGGCCCGGACGCGCTCGGCTCCCGCGGAATCGTCGATTTCTGCGACCGTCGGTTACACTCACTCACCACTGTGTCGTACGACACGGCAGCAATCGAATCGATGGAGGCAGTGGATGGGGAGGACCGACAGGGTGACGAGTCGCGCAGGCCGGGTGGGGATCGTAGTCGGGGCCGTCGCTGCGGCGACGGTGCTGGCGGCGCCGATCGCGAGCGCGGAGCCTTCGTCGCAGCCGTCGCAGCCGTCGCAGCCGTCGCAGACACCGGAAGCGAGCATTCCGATGCCGGTGCGCGAGGGGGCGCTCGGCTATCTCGCGACGCGGTCCTCGACCCTGTGGCTCGCCGACCGCGGCGTCGACCAGGTGATCGCCAACCTGCCCGCGCCGCCCGCGTACTCCAGCGCCAACCGGCAGATGGCCAAGACGCTCAAGCAGGAGCTCGATGCGGCCGTCGACACGCCGGGCGCGTGCCTGCAGATCATCGTCGACGGTCCCGGCCAGGCGGGCGGGGTGTTCAACTACGGGTTCTTCGCCGTCGAGAAGCAGTACTGCCCGAAGTGACTCGGGCGCGGTGAGTCAGGCACGGTGAACCCGCCCGCGGGGGTGGGACGGTGCGGGCGGTGTCGTGCATCGCTACAGTGTCCTGCGTGACTGAACAGACTCTCGTCCTCATCAAGCCCGACGGCGTCCAGCGCGGACTGGTCGGCGAAGTGATCGCCCGCATCGAGCGCAAGGGACTGCGCCTGGCTGCCCTGGAACTGCGTGACGTGACCGTCGAGGTCGCGAGCGAGCACTACGCCGAGCACGCCGAGCGGCCGTTCTACGGCTCGCTGCTCGAGTTCATCACCTCGGGTCCGGTCGTCGCGGCCGTCGTCGAAGGTCCGCGGGCCATCTCCGCATTCCGCCAGCTCGCCGGCGGCACCGATCCCGTCGAGAAGGCCACGCCGGGCACCATCCGGGGTGACTTCGCGCTGGAAACGCAGTTCAACCTCGTGCACGGATCGGATTCGCCCGAATCCGCGGCGCGTGAGATCGCTCTCTGGTTCCCCTCTCTGAACTCCTGATTCGACGACGCCGACACGGCGCGCGGGAGCCTTTTCGTCACTCGTGTGCGGGTTACGGCCCGTGATGTGGGATACTTGCCTAGTCGTCGGAGTCACGCTTTGGCACCGACGATCGACGCACAGCCGTTTTGAGTACCCGGTTCCGTCCGACCCCAGCCTGGGGTCCGGCTTCGGTCCCAGGCCTGCGTCACGCAAGGCGTCTTGACGACGCGAAGACCACATAACACCCGGCCGTAGAGGCCGGCACACATTGGAAAGGCCCTCGCGTGGCCGCGTTGTCGAGTTCATCTGTGCGACGCGCCCGGGGGTCTTGAGGAGACCACGTGACAGATAACGGGTCGTCGGCTGATGCCACTTCGGCAGATCAGCCAGCGGAAAAATTCCCCCTTCGACTCCGCGTGCATGCGCTCGCCCGCACGCTCGGACTGACCAGCAAGCAGGTGCTCGCGCACCTGCAGGAGATGGGGGTGACGGCGCGCACCGCGCAGTCGTCGATCTCTCGAGCCGACGCCGAAGCCGTCGAGCTCCGTATCAGTGGTGCCGTCGAGGATGCGGCAGATGAGGCCGGAGAGCCGGGGGCGCCGTCGCTGTTCTCGGCGGTCGAGACGCCGCAGCCGGTGTCGACGGCGAAGGCCGAGGCGACCGCGCCGCTGTTCCTGGCGGCGGACGCCGATGAGACCGCTCCGGCCGGTGAGAAGACGGCCGAAGCCAAGAACACCGAAGCCAAGAAGGCCGGCGGCAAGAAGTCGGACGGCAAGAAAGCCGACAGCAAGAAGTCAGACGGCAAGAAAGCTGACGGTAAGAAGGCCGAGAGCAAGAAGGCCGAGAGCAAGAAGGCCGAGACCACGGACATCCCGGAATCGGATGGGTCCGAGAAGCAGGCCGACAAGAAGCCGGGCAAGAAGAAGGCGTCGGCGAAGAAGCCCAAGAAGTCCGAGGTCGACGAGGCAGGCACCGGTGACGAGACGCCGGCCGCTCCGGAGACCGCCACAGCGCCCGTCGAGCCCGAGTCGGAGGTTCCGGCAGCCGGCGGGGAGGATGACGAACAGACGTCCGGCGAGAGCGAGAGCCGGTCCCGCAGGCGCAGGCGCGGGCGTCGCGGGCGCGGTCGCGGACGCGGCGATCAGGGCCCCGAGGGATCCGACAGTGAGTCGGACGACGCTCAGGACGGCGTGGAGTCGGACCAGAACACCGCCGAGACGAGCGGTCCCGAGAAGAACGGGCCGGACGACGACACGGCCGATGCGGACCAGACACAGGCCGATGCGACCGGATCGGAGTCGGACGAAGAGACCGAGGCGGACTCCGAGGCAGCGGTCCCGTCGAGCAAGCGGCGTCGCCGCCGGCGCCGCCGCCGTGGCGGGTCCGACTCGGATGAGACGGTCTCGGCGGACGATCCGCCCAACACCGTGGTCCACGAGCGTGAGCCGCGCGCCAAGAAGGTGCGTGACGAGGTGCAGGGCATCTCGGGTTCCACGCGGCTGGAGGCGAAGCGGCAGCGCAGGCGAGACGGTCGTGACGCCGGGCGGCGTCGTCCGCCGATCCTGACCGAGTCGGAGTTCCTGGCGCGCCGGGAATCGGTGGAGCGCGTGATGGTGGTGCGTGAGCGCGCCGCCTCCGGTGCGGGCGACGGCCACGATCAGCATGCGGCGCCGGTGGAGGACTACACGCAGATCGCCGTCCTGGAGGACGGCGTGCTGGTGGAGCACTTCGTCACCACCGAGACCTCGCAGTCGATGGTCGGCAACATCTACCTGGGGCGCGTGCAGAACGTGCTTCCGGGCATGGAAGCCGCCTTCGTCGACATCGGCCGCGGACGCAACGGCGTCCTCTACGCCGGCGAGGTCAACTGGGAGGCCGCCGGCCTCGACGGCGGTTCGCGCAAGATCGAACAGGCTCTCAAGCCGGGCGACCACGTTCTGGTCCAGGTCAGCAAGGACCCGATCGGGCACAAGGGCGCACGGCTGACGACGCAGATCTCCCTCGCCGGCCGGTACCTGGTGTACGTGCCGGGAGGGACGTCGACGGGTATCAGCCGCAAGCTCCCCGACACCGAGCGCAAGCGTCTCAAGCAGATCCTGGCCAAGCTCGTCCCGGACGAGGCCGGCGTCATCATCCGGACCGCGTCCGAGGGCGTCAGCGCCGAGGAACTCGGCGCGGACATCGAGCGCCTCGAAGCACAGTGGAAGAGCATCGAGGCGGCGGCCGACGAGCACCGGTCGAAGGCACCGGGCACTCCGAAGGCGCTGTACGAAGAGCCGGATCTGCTGGTTCGAGTGGTCCGTGACCTGTTCAACGAGGACTTCCGCAAGCTGGTCGTCGAGGGCGAACGCGCATGGTCGCAGGTATCGGGGTACGTCAACGACGTCGCTCCCGACCTCGCCGAGCGGCTCGAACGCTTCACCAAGGCGCATGCCGACGCGCCCGACTCGTTCACCGTGCACCGCATCGACGAGCAGCTGGCCAAGGCGCTCGACCGCAAGGTGTGGCTGCCGTCCGGCGGCACGCTGATCATCGAGCACACCGAGGCGATGACGGTGGTCGACGTGAACACCGGCAAGTTCACCGGCTCGGGCGGCAACCTCGAGGAGACCGTCACGCGCAACAATCTCGAAGCCGCCGAGGAGATCGTGCGGCAGATGCGCTTGCGCGACATCGGCGGCATGATCATCGTCGACTTCATCGACATGGTTCTCGAATCGAACCGCGACCTCGTTCTGCGACGGCTCACCGAGGCCCTGGCCAGGGACCGGACGCGGCACCAGGTCTCCGAGGTCACCTCGCTGGGACTGGTGCAGATGACCCGCAAGCGACTCGGCACCGGTCTCCTCGAGGCGTTCTCGACCACCTGTACCGCGTGCTCCGGTCGCGGGGTGATCGTGCACGCCAATCCGGTTGAGGTACGCCCGGCTGACGACGGAAGCCGCAACGGCGGCGACGGAGGTTCACGCAAGTCGCGCCGCTCGCGTCGGCGCGGGGGAGACCAGCAGCCTCAGCAGGAGGCGGCGCCGGCCAAGCCCGCACCGCACAAGCCGGCCGCCGAGCATCCGCTGTTCCGCGCCATGGCTCATCCGGACGACCACGACGAGCACGACGCGGCGGCCGAGCCGGCCGCCGATACCTCGGTGCCCGATGCGAAGGCGCCCGAGGTCGAGAATGCCGAGGTCGAAATCGCTGAGGTGGCCGTGGCCGAGGTCGCTGCCACAGACGGTGCAGTGAGCGAAGTCGCGGCGGAGGTCGTCGTCGAGACGATGACGCAGACACCGGAGCCGCCGGTGGCGGTGGTGACGCGTCGACGTCGTCGCGCAGTACGCCGTGCGGCCGCACCGACGACGGCCGTCGAGTCGGTGGACGAGGTCGTGGAGCATGAGCCGGTGACGACGGTGGCCGAACAGTCCGCCGAGCCGGTGGTCGCGGTCACGCGCTCGCCCCGGCGGCGCAGTGGTCGCCGCGCCGCGGGGCCGCCGCCCGCGCAGCAGTGACCTTCCTCTCGGCGCGCGGCCCGCGCGCCGAGAGTTTGACCTGGACAGGCCCGGTACCGTAGCCTTGACAGGTCGCCTCCCGCAGGCGCGTAGACAGTTGCGCGCATCGGCGGGAGAGGTTCGAGGGCCTTGAGGCCGCGGACCGCACACACCAGATTATGTCGGACACGCAGGATCGGCCTGCGCACTCCGGCCCGATGAGACGAGTTAAGAGGACAGCGGGAATGGCAACGTACGCGATCGTCAAGACCGGCGGTAAGCAGTACAAGGTCGCCGAGGGCGACATTGTGAAGGTCGAGAAGATCGACGGAGAGCCTGGCAGCACTGTGCAGCTGCCGGTTGCGCTGGTCGTCGATGGTGCGAATCTGACCACCGACGCCGACAAGCTCGCCGCTGTCTCGGTCACCGGTGAGGTCGTCGAGCACACCAAGGGCCCGAAGATCCGGATCCACAAGTTCAAGAACAAGACCGGCTACCACAAGCGCCAGGGCCACCGTCAGCAGCTGACGGTCCTCAAGGTCACCGGTATCAAGTAGAACTCGCTCTTCAGCATTTCAGGAGGACAGTCAGATGGCACATAAGAAGGGTGCATCGAGCTCGCGCAACGGTCGCGATTCGAATGCTCAGCGACTCGGTGTGAAGCGTTTCGGCGGCCAGGTCGTCAGCGCCGGCGAGATCCTGGTCCGTCAGCGCGGCACCAAGTTCCACCCGGGTGTGGGCGTCGGCCGCGGTAAGGACGACACGCTGTTCGCTCTCGCGGCCGGTGCGGTCAAGTTCGATGTGAAGCGCGGTCGCAAGACGGTGAACATCGTCCCGGAGCCGGTCGCAGTCTGACCTGGCATCCGAACTCATAGCTCTTTTCGACAGGGCGGGCAGGGTCTCTAGACACCCTGACCCGCCCTGTCGGCTTATCTGGACCCATTCGAGGAAGGCTGGAACATGTCACGCTTCGTCGACCGCGTGAAGATCGAGGTCGTGGCGGGCAACGGCGGCCACGGCTGCACGTCCGTGCATCGCGAGAAGTTCAAGCCGCTGGGCGGCCCCGACGGGGGCAACGGCGGCCGGGGCGGCGACGTCCGGCTGGTCGTCGACCCGCAGGTGCACACCCTCCTCGACTTCCACTTCCGGCCGCATGCGCGGGCGACCAACGGAAAGCCCGGCATGGGCGGCAACCGGAACGGCGGCGCCGGTGAGGACCTGATCCTCAAGGTGCCCGACGGGACGGTGGTGATCGACGAGGACGGCGAGATCGTCGCCGACCTGGTCGGTGCCGGTACCGAGTTCATCGCCGCGCAGGGCGGCCGGGGTGGTCTGGGCAACGCGGCGCTGGCCTCGCGGGCGCGTCGGGCGCCGGGATTCGCGCTGCTCGGCGAGCCCGGAGACGAGCGGGAGTTGACCCTCGAGCTCAAGTCGGTCGCCGACGTCGGGCTCGTCGGCTTCCCGTCGGCGGGCAAGTCGTCGTTGGTGTCGGTGCTCTCCGCGGCGAAGCCGAAGATCGCCGACTACCCGTTCACCACGTTGGCTCCCAACCTGGGCGTCGTGACCGCCGGTGCCGAGGTATTCACCGTCGCCGACGTGCCCGGCCTGATCCCCGGAGCGTCGCAGGGGCGCGGACTGGGACTGGACTTCCTGCGGCACCTGGAGCGCTGCGCCGTCCTGGCGCACGTCGTGGACTGCGCGACCCTCGAACCGGGACGCGACCCGGTGTCGGACATCGACGCGCTCGAGGCCGAACTCGCGGCGTACCAGCCGGCGCTGGACGCCGACCACTCGCTGGGCGACCTCGCCACGAGGCCGCGCGTGGTCATCCTGAACAAGATCGACATTCCCGAGGCGGCTGAGCTGGCGGATCTGGTGGAAGCCGACATCGCCGAGCGAGGCTGGCCGGTGTTCCGCATCTCCGCTGTGGCCCACCAGGGACTGTCGGAGCTGACCTTCGCGCTCGCGGAGATGGTGGCGCGGTACCGGGCCGAGCACGCCGAGCCCGTGGCCCGCCGCGCCGTCATCCGGCCCAAGGCAGTCGATGAGTCGGAGTTCACCGTGGTCGCCGATCCCGATGTCGAGGGCGGGTTCATCGTGCGCGGGGCCCGTCCGGAGCGGTGGGTGCGCCAGACGCAGTTCGACAACGATGAGGCCGTCGGCTATCTCGCGGATCGGCTGAACCGCCTCGGCGTCGAGGACGCGCTGGTGAAGCGGGGTGCCAAGCCGGGCGCGCCGGTGACGATCGGCGAGATGACCTTCGACTGGGAGCCCACGACTCCGATGGGCGAGGCCGTGCCGATCACCGGCCGCGGCACCGACATCCGTCTGGAGCGCAACGACCGAGTGGGTGCCGCAGAGCGCAAGCTCGCGCGCAAGATGCGCCGCCAGGCTTCCGATGAGAACGAGCTGGGTTGGGGCGCAGGGGATCTCGGACAGGAGGAGTCGGACGTCGATGACGAGTGATGTTCGGCAGTTCCTCGCGACGGCCCGCAGCATCGTCGTGAAGATCGGTTCGTCCGCCGTCACCGACATGGTGACCGGCATCGACCACGCCAGGCTCGATGCGCTGGTCGACGCACTCGAAGCACGGATGCGCGCCGGATCGGACGTCATCGTCGTGTCGTCGGGGGCCGTCGGCGCGGGAATCGCGCCGCTGGGCCTCAAGAAGCGGCCCCGCGACCTCGCGACCAAGCAGGCGGCGGCGAGCGTCGGCCAACTCCGCCTGGCGCACGCCTGGGGGACGTCGTTCGCTCGTTACGACCGTACCGTCGGCCAGGTGCTGCTGACCGCCGACGACGTGTCGAACAGGTCCCACCACGCGAATGCGCAGCGAACTCTCGACCGGCTTCGCGCGCTGCATGCGGTGGCCGTCGTCAACGAGAACGACACGGTCGCCACCAACGAGATCCGCTTCGGCGACAACGACCGGCTGGCCGCCCTCGTCGCGCACCTGGTGCACGCGGACGCGCTCGTGCTGCTGTCGGACGTCGACGGGCTGTACAACGGCGATCCCCGCAAACCCGGCCCTGACGGCCAACCGGCGCGGCTGATCGAACAGGTCGACGGACCCGACGACCTGGACGGAGTGATCGCAGGCAACGGCGGTGCGCTGGGAACGGGCGGCATGGCATCGAAGCTGGCGGCGGCGCGGCTGGCGGCCGACTCGGGTGTCCCGGTGCTGTTGGCCGCGGCCTCGGCCGCCGGTGAGGCGCTGTCGAACGCTTCGGTCGGCACCGTCTTCAAAGCCCGGCCGACCCGGATGTCGGCCAGACGGTTCTGGGTGCGCCACGCAGCCGAGGCGCGCGGCACGCTGACGCTCGACGACGGTGCTGTCGCCGCGGTCTGCGGTCGGCGACGGTCGCTGTTGGCCGCGGGTGTCACCGCGACGGTCGGCGACTACTCCGACGGCGACGTGGTGGAGCTGGTTGACGCGGCCGGAACAGTTCGCGCCCGAGGCGTCACATCGTATGACGCCGACGACGTCGCGCAGATGATCGGCCGTTCGACGTCCGAGCTGCCCGCCGATCTGCGCCGTCCGATCATCCACGCCGACGACCTGGTCCCGGCCTGACTCCGGGTTTCGTCGGAGGGGAGTGTCGAGGCGGTGGTGTCTCGATACGCTCGCTCACTTCGTTCGCGTGCGACTCGACTGGCCTTTGGGAGCGGCTTGTCGATTGACTGTGGGGGACGGCCCGGCAGGGTTGTCGAGTAGG
Organism: Gordonia cholesterolivorans; assembly: GCF_039531975.1. Taxonomy (NCBI): domain Bacteria; kingdom Bacillati; phylum Actinomycetota; class Actinomycetes; order Mycobacteriales; family Gordoniaceae; genus Gordonia; species Gordonia cholesterolivorans. Next base: position 73,092 of record NZ_BAAARB010000004.1, read on the forward strand.
CCCGGAGCGCAGCGGAGGGGCGTATCGAGACCGGGCGGACACGGAACCGAAAGCGCCCACCCGACCAGCGGTCGGGTGGGCGCTTTCGCTGCGGAAACAGTCAGTCGGCTCGGTGCTTGCCCTCGCCGGCGGGGACCGTGACGAGCGGGTAGACGCCGTTCTCGTCGTGGACCTCGGTGCCGACCACCGGCGGGTTGAAGACGCACAGCATCCGCATCTGCTCGTCGACGGTCACGGTGTGACGCTCGTGGCCGTCCAGCAGGTACATGCTGCCCGCGCGGAGCGGGTAGATCTTCCCGGTCTCCCGGTCGAGCAGGGTGCCCTTGCCCTCGACCAGCCAGACGGCCTCGACGTGGTTCGCGTAGTGGAACTCGTTGATCGAGCCGGCCGCGATCGTGGTCTCGTGGAACGAGAATCCGACCCCGTCGCCACCGAGCACGATCCGCTTGGAGACCCAGTTGCCCTTCGGGTCGGCCACCTCGCGATCGGTTCCGGTGATCTCTTCGGTGGTGCGGACGATCATGCTTCGGCCTCCTCGGGGGCGGTGTCGGCAGCGAAGGCCTCGTCGACCGATTCGCTCAGGATCTGCAGACCGTGGGCGAGATCCTCGCTGCTCATGGTGAGCGGGGGAAGGAGTTTGACGACCTCGGAGTCAGGACCCGACGTCTCGGCGAGCAGGCCCTTGGAGAACGCGATCTCGCACGTCCGGCCGGCCAGCTCGGGCTTGTCGAAGGCGAGGCCCTGGACCATGCCGCGGCCCCGGTGCGACAATCCGTCGTGGCGCTGGCACAGGTCCTCGAAGGACTGCGCGATCTCCATGCCCTTCGCCTTCACCTGGACCGAGAGCGCATCGTCGGACCAGTACTTGTTGATGGCGGCGGTCGCGGTCACGAACGCGGGGTTGTTGCCGCGGAACGTGCCGTTGTGCTCGCCGGGCTCCCAGACGTCCAGCTCCGGACGGAGCAGGGTCAGTGCGAGCGGCAGTCCGTAGCCGCCGATCGACTTCGACAGCGTGACGATGTCCGGCACGATGCCGGCCTCCTCGAACGAGAAGAACTCGCCGGTGCGGCCGCAGCCCATCTGCACGTCGTCGACGATCAGCAGGATGTCCTTGCGCTTGCAGAGGTCGGCCAGGCCGCGCAGCCACTCGGGACGCGCCACGTTGACGCCGCCCTCGCCCTGAACGGTCTCGACGATGACGCCGGCGGGCCGGTTGAAGCCCGAGCCGGAGTCCTCGAGAACACGCTCGAACCAGGCGAAGTCCTCGACGCTGCCGTCGAAGTAGTTGTCGAAGGGCATCGGCGTGGTGTGCACCAGCGGTACGCCGGCGCCGTTGCGCTTCATGGCGTTGCCGGTCACCGCCAGCGAGCCGAGCGTCATGCCGTGGAAGGCGTTGGTGAAGTTGATGACCGCTTCGCGGCCGGTCACCTTGCGGGCCAGCTTGAGCGCTGCCTCGACCGCGTTGGTCCCGGTGGGGCCGGGGAACTGGACCTTGTAGTCCAGCCCGCGGGGCTCCAGGATCTTGGCGGCGAAGGTCTCGAGGAATTCGCCCTTCGCGCGGGTCGACATGTCGAGTCCGTGAGTGATTCCGTCACGGACGATGTAGTCGACGAGCGCATCCTTCAGAACAGGATTGTTGTGGCCGTAATTGAGAGCGCCTGCGCCTGCGAAGAAGTCAAGATAGCGATTCCCGTCGACGTCTGTCAGCCAACTGCCCTGAGCAGTGTCGAAGACGGCGGGCCAATCACGGCAGTAGGAGCGGACTTCGGATTCGTGCTTGGTGAAAGTTCGGTCGTCCAGTGCAGTTTCGATTGTCATTTTCGAGAGTTTCCTCGTTTGAGTTCTGCCGGTTCCGCTATTGAGCGGAGCCCGGCGTCAGCAGATACAGGTCCTCGGGCTCATGGGAGTCGATGAACAGTTCCGCGCTGAAGAACGGTTCGCGTGTCAATTGCAAACCGAGGGCTCGGGCAGCGCCTGCGAACAGTCGCTGGGACGCCTGATTGTCGGGGCTTATCGTGGTGTTGATGGCGACGACACCGGCTTGAGCGCAGTGCCGGAACAACTCGCAGACCATCCGCTTGGCGATCTGCTTCCCGCGTTGCGTCTCGTCGACGGCCACCTGCCACACCATGAGGGTGTCGGGTGCCGCTGGTCGACGGTATCCGGTAGCGAAGCCGACGACGTCTCCGTCGAATTCAGCCACGATCGACGTCTCGGAAAAATCCTGTGACCAGAGAACGTAGGCATAGGGCGAATTAACGTCCAGCACGCGCGAATCGCGAGCGATCTCCCATATTCTCTTTCCGTCACGGGCCCGCGGTCGCCGGAAGGTGACCGTGTTTCCGTTGTCTGTCTCCGGTGAAGGATCATTCGGGTTCATGACGTGACCGAGGCTATCGGCCGTTCATAGGAAAGTCACCGCAGATCGAATATTGCCTGCGCGGAACCCCGCCTTTGTGCAGTTCAAGCAAACAATGTGGTGTACGTCACAGTAACGTTGAACGTGCGGCAGCGATGCGGTCTGCGACCGCGGGAAGAATGACCTCGCACCGGTGGTCGATCTTCAGGGTCGCCAGGTCGTCGCCGCGCGTTCGGCCGCGGTTCACGATCGCTACCGGCTTGCCCGCGGCCACCGCTCTGCGGACGAATCTCAGTCCGGACATCACGGTCAGCGACGACCCGGCCACGAGCAGCAGATCGGCGTCGTCGACCAGGGAGAACGCCTGAGCCACCACATCCGGGCCCACCGTCTCCCCGAAGTAGACGATGTCGGGCTTCAATACTCCGCCGCACCTCTCGCAGTCGAGCATCACGAAGTCGCCGATGTCCTCGAGCGCGGCGTCGGCGTCGGGGGCCACCTCGATCGCGCCTCGGGAGGCCACCCGATCGGCGTAGCCGGGGTTCGCCGCCTCCAGAGCCTCGGCGAGCCGGTGGCGGGAGACCTGTTCGCCGCAGCCCAGGCAGCGGACGCGACCGTAGGAGCCGTGCAGATCGACCACCGGGCGCGACCCGGCCTTCATGTGGAGCATGTCGACGTTCTGTGTGATCACCCCGGAGAGGACTCCCGCGTCCTGCAGGGTGCGCAGTGCCCGATGGGCGGCGTTCGGCGCGGCGGCGTCCATATGCCGCCATCCCAGATGGTTGCGGGCCCAATACCGGCGCCGGCTCTCTGGGGAGGAGAGGAAGGCCTCGATCGTCATGGGACGCCGCACGGGGGAGTCGGGGCTCCGGTAGTCGGGGATTCCGGAGGGCGTCGACAGTCCGGCGCCCGTCAGCGCCACCGCGCGGCGGCCGTCCATGAGTTCGGCGAGTTGCTCGGCACGGCCGTCCGGGTCCGGATCGGCCACCGTGGGCGCTGCCGGGGTCCAGGCCGTCGTGCGGATGCGCATGCCGACAACGCTACTGCGGGCGGGTTCGCGGCCGCGACCATCCACTACCATGGGCCTCGATATGACCAGAATCATCGCCGGTGACTTCCGCGGCCGTCGGCTCGCCGTTCCGGCCGACACCACCCGGCCGACCTCCGACCGCGTCCGCGAAGCCCTTTTCTCCATGCTCGGCTCCCGGATGGACCTGTCCGGAGTCCGGGTGCTCGACCTCTATGCCGGCACGGGTGCGCTCGGACTCGAGGCGGTGTCCCGGGGAGCGGCGTCGGCGGTACTCGTCGAGTCCGACCGCCGGGCTGCCGGGGTGCTGCGGGACAACGTCGCCGTCTGCGGCGCAGCGTCGCGGGTCCGGATCGTCAACCGCCCGGTGGAGTCGTTTCTGGCGGCGCCGTCCGGAACGTTCGATCTGATCCTCCTCGATCCGCCTTACGAGGTGCCTTCCGAAGAGGTCGACCGAATGATCTCGGCATGCGAACCGATTCTGGCGTCCGACGGCTGGGTGGTGGTGGAGCGCGGCCGTCGCAGCGCCGCCGTCACCTGGCCCGACGGACTGGAGGAAGTGACGTCCAAGCAGTACGGCGACACGGTGGTCGTGCTGGGCGGTCGCTGACCGCGGCCGTCGCCGCGGCGCCGGAGACGGCGTCGCGTAGATTCAGCAGACATGAGTGCTGCAGTCTGTCCCGGGTCGTACGATCCGTTCACTCTCGGCCACCGCTTCGTCGTCGAACGCACGGCTGCCCGGTTCGATCGGGTGGTCGTGGCCGTCGTGGTGAACCCGAACAAGCAGGGGATGTTCACCGTCGAAGAGCGCATCGCGCTCATCGAGCGGGACTGTGCCGACCTGGAGAACGTCGAGGTGCGCAGCTGGACCGGTCTGGTGGTGGATCTGCTGGTGGCAGAGGGCGCCGACACGATGGTCAAGGGGCTGCGTTCGGAGAGCGACTTCGCCTACGAGATCCCCATGGCGCAGATGAACCGGGAGCTGACCGGGTGTGAGACGTACTTCATGCTCACGGATCCGCGGTACGCGCACGTCTCCAGTTCGCTGGTGAAAGAGGTCGCCAAGCTCGGCGGCGACGTGACGCCCTATCTCTCCGAGCACATTCACCAGGCGCTGGCCGACCGTTTGTCGCAGACGCGCAGTGTCTGACGGATACGCCCACTGATAGTCCGGGGCCTGACGGGGCGACACGCCCGATGCGGCCCTCCGGCGTCACAGTCGCAACATTCGGCACAATGGCCTCAGTGATATCAAAGGCCGCCGAACCTACGGCTGTGCCGGATCGGAGATTGAATCGTGTACCGCGTATTTGAAGCGCTTGACGAGCTGGTCGCGATCGTCGAAGAGGCGCGCACCGTGCCGATGACCGCGGGGTGTGTGGTTCCCCGGGGCGATGTGCTGGAACTTCTCGACGATCTGCGCGATGCGCTGCCCGGCGAGCTCGACGACGCGCAGGACGTGCTCGACGAACGCGACACCCTCGTGTCGAACGCGCGTGAGCAGTCCGATCGCCTCATCACCGGTGCCGAACGCGACTCCGAGGCGATGCTCGCTCATGCGCGGGCCGAAGCCGATCGGATCCTCGCCGAGGCGAAGGCTCGAGCCGACCGGATGCTCGACGAGGCGAACGGCAACGCGCAGGCCGTCATCGCCGACGCGAACGACGAGGCCCAGCGGCTCGAGCACAGCGCCGCACGCGAGTACGAGGCCGTGACCGGCCGAGCCCGCGCCGAGGCCGGACGCGTCGTAGAGGCGGGCAACGCCAGCTACAACAAGTCCGTCGCCGACGGCATCGCCGAGCAGCAGCGGCTGGTGTCCGAGTCCGAGGTGGTCTCGGCCGCCAAGCAGGAGGCCGAGCGGATCATCGATGCGGCGCACGCCGAATCGGACCGGCTGCGCGGTGACTGCGACATCTACGTCGACGACAAACTCGCCGACTTCGAGGAGATCCTCACCGGCACGCTGCGGTCGGTGAACCGCGGACGCCAGCAGTTGCGGACGGGCGCGGGCATGCACGATTACGTCGAGTATCCGCACGGCATGGACGAGGGACCGCAGCCGGGTCCGGCGCAGATGGCGGGCTGAGGTCGCGCTCGATCCGGGACGCGGCCACTGAACTTCGTTCGAGCAGGGACTACTGAGTAACATCGTTCGGGTGACTGATTCTGGATTCGTGATCGATGTCCGGTCGGTGCCCCGCCGGGCCGGTTCGATGATCGAGAAGGCGTGGACCCTCGAAACCCCCGACCGCATCGGTGCGGAGATGATCGGCATTCCCGCCGGCGGCGAGGTGGCTTTCGACCTGCGTCTCGAGTCGGTGACCGAGGGTGTCCTCGTGACCGGTACGGTCACGGCCGTCGCCGAGGGCCAGTGCGGCCGCTGCCTGGACCCGCTGACCCAGGACGTCTCCGTGTACCTGACGGAACTGTTCGCGTACCCCGACAGTGAGACCGACCGCACAGCGGAGGACGAGGAAGAACTCGAGCGCATCGTCGACGAGCGGATCGATCTCGAGCAGGTGGTGATCGACGCGATCGCGACGGAGCTGCCGCTGTCGCCGCTGTGCACGCAGGACTGTCCGGGACTGTGCCCGATCTGCGGAGTGAAGCTGGCCGACGCCGAGGAGGGCCACGGCCACGACATCATCGACCCCCGATGGGCGAAGCTGGCCGACCGGCTGACCGAGACGGACGGGGACGCCGGCGAGGACGGTGACCGGTGAGCAAACGGCCCGACCCGTCGCTGCTCACCGATGTGCTCGGCGTCACGATCAGGAACGATCTGCTGAACCTGGCGCTGACCCACCGCTCGTACGCGTACGAGAACGGCGGGCTGCCGACCAATGAGCGCCTCGAGTTCCTCGGCGACGCCGTCCTAGGCGTGGTCGTCACCGAACGGCTGTACGTCGGCTTCCCGGACCGTCCCGAGGGCGAGCTGGCGAAGATCCGGGCGAGCGTGGTCAACATGCACGCCCTCGCGGACGTCGCCCGCGGCTTGGGCGACGGCGGGCTCGGCGCACATCTGCATCTCGGCCGCGGTGAGGAACTGACCGGCGGCCGCGACAAGGCGTCGATCCTCGCCGACGGCCTGGAATCGCTGTTCGGGGCGATCTTCCTCGACCACGGCATCGAGGTCGCGAAAACGGTCATCATGAAGCTGTTCGAGCCGATCATCGAACGATCGGGCCGGCTCGGTGCCGGACTGGACTGGAAGACCTCGCTGCAGGAGCTCTCGGCCGAGCGGAGCCTCGGCCAGCCGCAGTACCAGGTCACGTCGACCGGACCGGACCACAACAAGGAGTTCACCGCGATCGCCGTGGTCGGCGGCACTCAACTGGGCACCGGTACCGGCAGGACCAAGAAGGAAGCCGAACAGAACGCGGCCGAACTGGCATGGAAGGCACTCGAGGAACAGCCGCGTTGATCGGACCGTCCGGTGCCTGAACTTCCCGAGGTCGAGACCATCCGTCTCGGCCTGTCGACCCATCTCTCCGGTCGGACGGCGCGCGAGGTCGAGGTGCTGCATCCGCGCGCGGCCAGACGCCACGTCGGCGGACCCGTCGATCTCTCGAATCGATTGCGCGGCAAGACCTTCGAGGCCGTCGAGCGGCGCGGTAAGTACATGTGGCTGCTCGCCGCGGACCGCGCGGACGAGGTGGCCGTAGTGGTCCATCTCGGCATGAGCGGGCAGATGCTCCTCGCCGAGCAGGGTGCCGCCGATCCGGTGCACCTGCGCATCCGCGTGCCCCTCGACGACGGGAACGAACTGCGTTTCGTCGACCAGCGGACCTTCGGCGGCTGGCATCTGGACGAACTCGTCGACGCCGGGCCGCGCCGCGTACCCGAGTCGGTGGCGCACATCGCACCGGATCCCTTCGAGCCGGCTTTCGACCGCGACGGCGTGGTCACCGCGCTGCGGCGTCGGGACACGGAGATCAAGCGCGCGATCCTCGACCAGACCGTGATCTCCGGTGTCGGAAACATCTACGCCGACGAGTCGCTCTGGCGCGCCGGCCTGCACGGCCGGCGACGCACGCGCGGCATTCCGCGCGCCCGGCTGGGAGAACTCGTCGATCACGCAACCCAGGTGATGCGGGAGGCGGTCAAGGTCGGCGGCACGTCGTTCGACGACCTGTACGTGAACGTGAACGGGCAGTCGGGTTATTTCGAACGATCGTTGAACGCCTATGGGTGCGAAGGACTTCCGTGCCGTCGCTGCGAGACGCCGATGGTGCGCGAAGCATTCATGAACCGGAGCTCGTTCTTCTGCCCGACGTGTCAGCGGGTGCCGCGGCGCCGGAGGGTTGCCTGACCGACTACTCGCAATGTATTGGTGCCTGCTGTCGGTGTACGTCGCCTTCTATCGGGCGGTCCGTTCAGAATCCTTCCTTGGAACCTGCCGCGCTCGTGTGCGTCACTCGATGTCGGTACCGGCCGATAGGGTGTAGCCATCGAGTAGAGGCCAGCAGTCGCGGGCCGACAGGAGGGAGTAACTGATGAAGTCCAGGCACCGTGTGAAGGCCCACGGTGAGGTCTTCACGCCGCGCCACATGGTTGAGCGGATGCTTGACCTGGTGCGCGAGGACCTGGAGACCGGCACTGACTTTGTCGACAGGACTTTCCTCGAGCCTGCAGCCGGCGATGGCAATTTCTTGGCTGCGAATCGACAGACAGCGGTGAGGTCAGGGTAGATACGAGCGTCATCTGCCTCGTCGGCATGAACGACTCCAGCAGGTCGCCACCAGCGAAACCAAAGCCTCGTGGAACACCTTCCTCGCCGACCTGGTCGCCCGCGGCCTCGGCGGAGTCCGCCTGGTGACCTCTGACGCCCATGCCGGGATTGGTCGAGGCGATCGCCGCGACCCTGCCCGGCGCCGCTTGGGAGCGCTGCCGCACCCACTACGCCGCAAATCTGATGGCGGTGTGCCCGAAATCGATGTGGCCGGCTGTGAAAGCGATGCTGCACAGCGTCTACGACCAACCCACACCAGAGGCGGTGAACGCCCAGTTCGACCGGCTGCTCGAATACACCGAAGACCGGCTACCCGACGTCGCCGAACACCTCGGCGACGCCCGTGAAGACTTGCTGGCGTTCACCGCGTTTCCGGAAGATGTGTGGCGCCAGATCTGGTCCAACAACCCCACCGAACGGCTCAACCGCGAGATCCGCCGCCGCACCGACGTCGTCGGCATCTTCCCCAACCGCGACGCCATCATCCGGCTCATCGGAGCAGTGCTCGCCGAGCAGACAGATGAATGGGCCGAAGGCCGCCGCTACCTCGGCCTCGAGGTGCTCAGCCGTTGCCGCCTGACCGTCACCGACCACACGCCGGAGGTGAACACCGACCCACTGATCCAACTACCCGCCTGACCACCTACGAAGGACCACAACCAGTTACACCACTACCCGGGACTTGACCGATCAGCGGTGTGGCCGGTCGAGCTCGGCCGCGAAGAAAGCCGACGCGGTCTTCAAGATCGGCGGATTCAAGCGGTGGGCGCAAGAAGCTCTGCGAGCTTCTCTGATGGTGTCAGATAGCCCAGAGTCTTGCGCGGTCGGCTGTTGAGGCTGTCCTGGATCGCGTCCAACTCCTCGCGGGTGACGGCGCTCAGGTCGGTGCCCTTGGGCAGGTACTGACGCAACAGGCCGTTGGTGTTCTCGTTGCTCCCGCGCTGCCAGGGCGAGTGGGGATCGCAGAAGTAGATCGGGATACCCGTGGCAGTGGTGAACGCCGCGTGCTGCGACATCTCCGCGCCCTGGTCCCAGGTGATCGTTCTGGCCAACGAGGACGGTAGTTTGCTGATCGCGGCGCGCATCGCTGCCTCGACCTGCTCGGCTGTCTTGCCATCTGGGAGGTGCAACAGCAGCGTCATCCGCGTCGATCGCTCGACGAGCGTCCCGACCGCGCTGCGGCTGCCCTCGCCAAGGATGAGGTCGCCTTCCCAGTGTCCGGGCACGGCGCGGTCGTCGGCTTCTGCGGGGCGTTCGCTGAGCATCACCATGCCGGGGATCCGGCCGCGGCCGTCAGTGGTGCCGCGGGGCTTTCGGGCCGCTCTTCCGGACCGTAGACACCGCGCCAACTCGCGGCGCAACTCGCCTCGGCCCTGGACAAACAGGGACTGGTAGATCGTCTCGTGGCTCACGCGCATCTCCGGATCATCGGCGTGATCCAACCGTAGGCGCGCCGCGATCTCCTCGGGGGACCACAACTGCTCCAGCCGGCTGGAGACCTCCTCGAGCAACCGGCCTGACGCGAGCTTGAAAGACTTCGGCCGACGAGCTTGATCGCGAGCGCGTTCGTGCGCATGCCATGCCGAGTAGCCGCAGCGACCACCGCCGCGCTTCACCTCGCGGCTGATGGTCGACACCGCGCGCCCCAGGTGCTCGGCGATCGCGGTGAAGGTGTCGCCACGATTGATCCCCACCAGGATCTGCTCGCGCTCGTCAATCGTCAGGCAGCCCTGGCGTGGCTCCCAGCCGAACGGCTTGGCGTCGGCGTGCCTGCCGGTGCGGGCCATGATCCCGACCATCGGCGCGCTGCAGCCGATCTCCTTGGCGATGTCGACCAGCCGCCAACCCCTCGCATGCAGCCTGAGTGCCAGCCGCTTCTGCTCCCGACTGAGATGACCGTGCTTGCCCTGCATCCGGATCCTCCTGTGATCAGTGACTGCCTCATCTCACAGGACTCGTTGCACTGACCGCTTGAATCCGCCATCTCGTTCGCCCGACGCAGCTCTCGAACTTCCTTCTCCAACAAGCGGATCCGCTCGATATCTGAAACTGTCTCGACCCCAGGCGCTTCGGCTTGGCCGTCTTCGACGCGGCGGACCCAGGTCCGCAGGGTCTCGGGGTTGACGTCGAGTTGCTTGGCGATCCGCGCCAGAGCTCCGGGTGCGGTCTCGGGATCCTTCCGAGCATCGATGGCCATCCGTGTGGCACGGTCCCGCAACTCGGGTGAGTACTTCGGTGGGCGAGGCATGAAACAAGTGTCCCTTCCGGTCAAACCTGTCTCCATCAAACCCGGGACGATTCGATCGTCACTGACCTCATGCAACTGTTGCTGACCGAGGTGCTGCGTCTGCATCTGGACACGGCTCCCGCGGCCGGTCACGGCTGGTTGAGTCTGTGGCGATCGACCGGCTCCGCCGATGCCGCTGGACTCAGAACGGCGGCTCGCCGTCGGTGACCGTCGCGATTTCCCGCTGTCGGCGGTTGGCGGCGCGCCTCTGGGTGCGGTAGCGGTGCTTGGCCTGAGTGCGGATCAGTCGCCGTTCCGGTTCATTCTCGGCGTGTCGGTTCTCCGGGCGCGTCGCGGGCGAGTCCGACATGCCGAACGACACGCCGTGCCGGCACTGAATGTGCCCGAGCTCGGGCAGCAGCCACAGGTTCATCGCCTGTCGGCGGACGGTCACCCCGTCCGGCGTGGTGACTTCGGTCCAGATGACGCCGTTGGCGTCGACGATCTGATCATCGACCCACCCTTCGGCGTGGGTTTTCACGCCATGATGGAAACGGCACTTCGGATTCAGATTGCACACGCACGTCGGCCCGCCGTTGCCCGGATCGCGGTGGTCGAATTCGACGACGTGATCGAGGTCGGACTTCCACGCCGGGCGGTCGCAGCCGGCGACGGTGCAGGTGCCGAACAGGGCGCGGACGGCTGTGTCGACCGCCGCCGAGGGGCGGTACCGACCGGCGTGTCGCATGCAGTCGGCGATCACCGTGTCCAGATCCAACTCGCGAATCACCGCGTCGGGACGACGCACCAACTCCCGGGCGTGGTGGGCGGAGATCGGACCGACGCCATCCTCGTACGCCGGTAGCTGCGACACGCCGTCGAGCGCCTCCTTGCGCACCACGACGTGAACCATCACCTGGGCGCGCCGCGCGTCGATCTGCGCGGGCGCCAACTCCGAGACGCAGTCGTCCCGCTCGCACAGGCAGGTGAACTGGCTCTGCTGCAGCAGTGCGGTAGCGGCGTCGGACCGGCGGGCCTGCTTGGTTCGCGGGTCGAACGGGCACACGCCGTCGGCGAGCGCGTTGATCGCCCCGAGGGAGATCGCCGCGTCCTCGGTGGAGCCGACGATCACCATCTCCGACACGCCGTCGGCGACCGGCGTCACCGACACCTTCTTGCTCGACGCGACCTGCTCACGAGTCAGGGTCGCGGCGTCCGGGTCGTGCTCGGCCACGATCGCGGCGACGGTCGACTCCACCCGGTTCGCCGACAGTCCACCCATTCCGGCCAGACGATGTGCGATCTCCGCATCAATGAAGGCGAGCAGGTCGCCGTCGTCGACCAACGCGGTCTGCTCCACGGCTCGAACGAACCACCCCGGAGTGAGAACCCCGTCGCGCATCAGTCGGCCGATCGACGGAATCCGCTCGAAACACGCGATCGCCCGATCGACGAACAACTCACCCGCGTACTGCCGGACCCCGGCCGCTGTCGCATACGAGGCCGCCATCTGGCACTGCGGATCAAACAACCGCGTGTACGCATCGACCGACGCGTCGGCCTCTAATTCCGCTTGCTTCGCCCGATACAGCGAGTACACCGCCTGATAGCGATGCCACATCACCAACCCCTGATAGCAGTCAGCCCGCGCTGCGAAGGTCAACAACGCGGCACGATCAGCCCGCGACACCGCAGCCGCATCCGAACCGGACCCGTCGGTCGAACCTGCCGGACATCCGATCCGGATCACGATCGACCCGTCGTCGACCACCACCGACGAGCCGGAATGCTCCCTCACATGCATGTTCACGCCTCCCCTTCGAGTGCCTCGAACTTACATTCGATGATATCGGCAGGGTCTGACAAATCACTCGAACGGAACGAGGCGGATTCAGCGCACCGTTCTCGGCGACGCGCTCTCTTCGACGTCCTCAAGCCGATCCGCAGGGCGAGCCGGCCACCCGGTAGGTTGAACAGTCTTGGAACGCCGACGGCCGGGAAGGTCTGCGAGGCCGGCGGCGTTCGACCGGGGGAGGCGTGAACACCGAGACGTGAACACCGAGACGTGAACACCTCCACGAACGGCAGATGAAAGGCACGACGACATGACTGAACTGTGGGTCCAGCGGACCGGAACCCGGAGGTACACCGGGCAGAGCTCGCGCGGGGCGCAGGTCCTCATCGGCTCGGAGGACGTCGAGGGCGTCTTCACCCCGGGTGAACTCATGAAGATCGCACTCGCCGCGTGCACGGGGATGTCGTCGGACCGGCCGCTCTCGCGCCGACTGGGCGACGACTACGACGCCACCGTGCGGGTCTCGGGCGACGCCGACCGGGAGAACGAGCGGTACCCGCAGCTGGACGAGGTCCTGGAAGTGGACCTCTCCGAACTCGACCCGGAGGCCGCCGAGCGCCTGCTCGTGGTCGTCGAGCGCGCCATCGACAAGGTCTGCACGGTCGGCCGCACCCTGAAGGCGGGAACTCAGGTCTCGCTCACCATGGAGACCGAGTGATGCAGCGCCTCACCGCGTGGGTGCACGGGCGAGTCCAAGGCGTCGGATTCCGCTGGTGGACCCGGTCGCGAGCGCTGGAACTCGGTCTGGTGGGATACGCCTCGAACCAGCCCGACGGTCGGGTGCTCGTGGTCGCCGAAGGTCCGCATGAATCGCTGACGGCACTGCTGGCCGCGCTGCGCTCGTCCGACACCCCCGGCCGAGTCGATCTGGTGGTGGAGTCCTTCGAGGCGGCACGCGGTGGTTTGACGGGCTTCGTCGAGCGCTGATCCGGGTAGGCTGTCAGGTCGTGCACTTGAAGAGCCTCACCCTGAAAGGGTTCAAATCGTTCGCGTCGTCGACGACGCTGCGGTTCGAGCCCGGCATCACGTGTGTGGTGGGGCCCAACGGGTCGGGCAAGTCGAATGTCGTCGACGCCCTGACCTGGGTGATGGGGGAGCAGGGCGCCAAGGCCCTGCGCGGCGGAAAGATGGCCGACGTCATCTTCGCCGGGACCTCCGGTCGCGCCCCGCTGGGCCGCGCCGAAGTGACCCTGACCATCGACAACTCGGACGGCGCGCTGCCGATCGAGTACTCCGAGGTGTCGGTGACGCGGCGCATGTTCCGCGACGGCGCGGGCGAGTACGAGATCAACGGCAACTCGTGCCGCCTGATGGACGTTCAGGAACTGCTGTCCGATTCGGGCATCGGCCGCGAGATGCACGTCATCCTGGGGCAGGGCCGGCTGGCGGCGATCCTGGAGGCCCGGCCGGAGGAACGGCGCGCGTTCATCGAGGAGGCCGCCGGGGTCCTCAAGCACCGTCGCCGCAAGGAGAAGGCGGTCCGCAAACTCGACGCGATGGCCGCCAACCTGGACCGTCTCACCGATCTGACGACGGAACTCCGCCGCCAGCTCAAGCCGCTCGGCCGGCAGGCCGAAGTGGCGCGGCGCGCGGCGACCGTCCAGGCCGATCTGCGCGACGCCCGCTTGCGGCTGGCCGCCGACGACCTCGTGAAGCGACGCGAGGAGATGGCGCAGCACAGCGCCGTGGAGGCCGACGTCCGGCGACAGCAGGACGAGGTGGCGGCCGCGCTGGACGCCGCCACGGAGGCGCTGTCGGCAGCACAGGAGCATCTGGCGCAGGTGGCGCCCGCGGCGAGTGAGGCCGGACGCGTCTTCTACCAACTCGGCGCACTGTCGGAGCGGGTCGGCGGCACGTTGCGGCTCGCCGGTGAACGCGCGGCGAACCTGGCCTCGCCGAGCGTCGCCAACTCCGGTTCCGATCCCGAGGAACTGGAACGGCAGGCCGAACGCGCTGCGATGACTGAGGCCGAGCACACCGAGGCGGTCGAGGCGGCCGCCGAGCGGCTGGAGTACGCGACCGCCGCGCTGCAGGCCGCCGAGCAGGTGGCCAACGAGGCCGAGCGCGCGCACTTGGCCGCGGTGCAGGCCGTCGCCGACCGCCGCGAGGGTCTGGCGCGGTTGGAGGGCGAGGCCGCGAACCTGCGAACCAAGGTGGAGTCGGTGGACGCCGAGACCGCCCGGCTGACGGCGTCGATCGAGGCGGCCGCCGAGCGGGCCGACACCGCGCAGGCGGCCCTCGATCAGGAGGTGGCGCGGGTCAGGATCCTCGAGGACGCCGAACGCGGCCTCGATGAGCACCACGAACGATGTGCGGCGGCGCTGGCCGAGGCCACTGCGACCGTCGAACGGCTCCGCCAGAGTGAGCGCGAGACCGCCAGATCGATCGCGTCGCTCAGCGCGCGGATCGAAGCGCTCTCGGTCGGTCTGGAACGCGGTGACGGCGGGGCCTGGCTGATCGAACGCGGAACCGAGGGCGTCCTCGTGCCGCTGTCGGAGCTGCTGACGGTGAAGCCGGGCTACGAAGCCGCCATGGCGGGAGCGCTGGGGCCGGCCGCCGATGCGATCACGACGGTCGACGCGCTCGCCGCGGTGCGGGCCCTGCGCGAACTGCGCAGCGGCGACGGCGGGCGAGCGGCCCTCATCGTCGGGGGACTGCCCGGCGTCGACCCCGACCGTCGGCCGTCGCTGCCCGACGGTGCAGTGTGGGCCCGTGACCTGGTCACCGCACCCGACGAGGTGGCGGGCGCGCTCGACGTGCTGCTCGCCGAGACGATCGTCGTCGACGATCCCGAGACCGGGCTGGACCTGGCCCGTGAGCTCGGAGTGGTCGGCGTCACGCGCGACGGCGACCGCATCTCCTCGGCCAGCGTGGAGGGCGGATCCGCACGACGGCCGTCGACCATCGAGGTGCAGTCCGCGATCGATACCGCGACACACGACCTCGCGGCCGCCGAGGAGACGGCACTGCGTCTGGAATCCGAGCTGGCCGCGGCCATCGCCGAACAGGAACGGGCGCGTGAGGACGCCGAGGGGGCGCTCGCTGCCCTCCACGAGTCCGACGCGAACCTCGGGGCGGCCTACGAGTCGCTCGGGCGTCTCGGTTCGGACATCCGTGCTGCACGGGATGAGGCCGACCGGCTCGTGCGGCAACGCAACTTCGTCGAACAGGGCCGCGCGGAGAATCTCGAGAAGCTCACCGAGGTGGAGGAGCGCCTGGCCCGCGCCGTCGACGGTGCAGCCGAAGAGCCGGTCGCCGACGGCGACAGAGCGATGCGCGATGCCGCCGCGGCGGAAGTCGCGTCCGCTCGGTCCGCCGAGGTCGAGACGCGTCTGACACTGCGGACCGCCGAGGAACGCCTGGCGTCGGTGCGCGGAAAGGCCGAGAGTCTGCGTCGCGCGGCGGCCAACGAGCGGGCCAATCGGGAGCGCCAGCGGCGCCAGGACGCTCTCCGCAAGTACGCGGCCGGCGTGGCGAGTGCGGTGGCCGACACCGGAGAACGACTCGCGGACGCGGTGGCCGCGGCCGTGACCGACGCGGCGCAGGCTCGCGACGAACTCGAAGCCATCCGTTCCCAGCGCACGGCCGAGGTGGACGCCCTGCGGGCGCAGGTGGACCAGCTCAGCACGGTGATGAACAAACTGCGCGACGCCGTCCACCGCGACGAACTCGCCAGAGCGCAGGCCGCCTTGCGCATCGAACAGCTCGAGGAGCAGGTGCTCGAACAGTTCGCGATCGCGCCGGACGACCTGGTGGCCGAGTACGGACCGGATGTCCCGATGCCGCCGTCGGATCTGGAGGTGCGCGAGTACGAGGACGCCAAGGCTCGCGGCGAACAAGTGGTGGCCCCCGCGCCGATGCCGTTCGACCGCGCCACCCAGGAGATGCGTGCGCGCAAGGCGGAGAAGGACCTCAAGACACTCGGCCGCGTGAACCCGCTCGCCCTGGAGGAGTTCGCGGCCCTCGAGGAACGCTACAACTTCCTGTCGGCGCAGCTGGAGGACGTGAAGGCTGCGCGCAAAGACCTGATGGACGTCATCGACGACGTCGACGCCCGGATCCTCCAAGTCTTCACCGATGCGTACGCCGACGTGGAGCGAGAGTTCGTCCAGGTCTTCGCGACGCTGTTCCCCGGGGGCGAGGGCCGGCTGGTCCTGACCGATCCGGACGACATGCTCACCACCGGGGTGGACGTGGAGGCGCGGCCGCCGGGCAAGAAGGTGAAGCGACTGTCGTTGCTCTCCGGCGGCGAGAAGTCGTTGACCGCCGTCGCCATGCTCGTCGCGATCTTCCGGGCGCGGCCCTCGCCTTTCTACGTGATGGACGAGGTGGAGGCCGCCCTCGACGACGCAAATCTGCGCAGGCTCATCTCCCTGTTCGAACAGCTGCGGGAGAAGTCTCAGCTGATCGTCATCACCCACCAGAAACCGACCATGGAGATCGCGGACGCGCTCTACGGCGTGAGCATGCGGGGCGACGGGATCACCCAGGTGATCTCCCAACGACTGCGCGGGGTGGACGTGACCCCGGCCGCCGCCGCACCCGATCCTTCGACTTCACCAACCGACTCCGCTCCCACGAGCTGAAGGGACAACTTCTCCAGTGGACACCCAACTCATCGCCGGCATCGTCATCGCGATCGTCGTCATCCTCGCCCTGGTCGCCGGCGCCGGCTACGCGTTGAATCGCCGCCGCCGGATCTCGCTCCGGGACGAGCCCGCCGCCGGGACCGATCAGGTCACCGACGGATCGCAACGGCAAGTCGATCGTTCCGGGGGCTACAAGGCCGGTTCCGGATTCTCCTTCAGCCAGGGCGGGGCGGGATCGGCGACCCTCGACCGTCCGGAGCCGCCGACGCCGCCCACACCGGAGCCCGTCGCCGAGCCCGAGCCTGCCGCTCAGGTCGAGCCGGAGACCGACGAAACCACCGTCGTACAACCGCCGGCGGCCGAACCGGAACCGGTCGTCGAGCCCGAGCAGGTCGTCGAGCCCGAACCGGTCGCAGAACCCGAGCCCGTGGCCGAACCCGCACCTGTCGCCGAACCGGCACCCGTCGACACCGCTCCAGCGCTCGACGAGATCGCGCCGACCGCGGGACGGCTTTCCCGCCTGCGCGGGCGCCTGTCGCGGTCGCAGGGTGCGATCGGCGCGAGCGTGCTCGGGCTGCTCGGCGCGGGCGATCTGGACGAGGACAGCTGGGAGGAGATCGAGGACACGCTGGTGATGGCCGATCTCGGCACCGCCGCCACGTCGACGGTCACCGAACGGCTCCGTGAGGAACTGGCGACGGGCAAGGTCCGCTCGGCCGAGGACGCGCGCGCCGCCCTCAAGCGGGTCCTCGTGGAGCAGTTGCATCCCGAACTCGATCGCTCCGTTCGGGCCCTTCCCCATGCGGACCGACCGGCGGTCGTGCTGGTGGCCGGGGTCAACGGCGTCGGCAAGACCACCACCACCGGCAAGCTCGCGCGCGTGCTGGTGGCCGACGGCCGCCGCGTGCTGCTGGGCGCCGCCGACACCTTCCGTGCCGCCGCGGCCGACCAACTGCAGACCTGGGGTGAGCGCGTCGGCGCCGGAATCGTCCGCGGCAAGGAGGGTGCCGACCCGGCCTCGGTCGCCTTCGACGCCGTCAGCACCGGAATCACCGAAGGCGTGGACGTGGTGCTGATCGACACCGCGGGCCGTCTGCACACCAAGGCGGGCCTGATGGACGAGCTCGGCAAGGTCAAGCGAGTGGTCGAGAAGAAGGCCGTGGTGGACGAGGTGCTGCTGGTCCTGGACGCCACGGTCGGCCAGAACGGTCTGATGCAGGCCAAGGTGTTCGCCGAAGTGGTCTCGCTGACCGGCGTGGTGCTCACCAAACTCGACGGCACCGCCAAGGGCGGCATCGTGTTCCGCATCCAGGAGGAGCTCGGCGTCCCCGTGAAGCTGGTCGGGCTCGGCGAAGGCGCCGACGACCTCGCTCCGTTCGAGCCGGAGGCATTCGTCGACGCGCTGCTGTAGCGCGCTGCTTTTTCGAACCGACGTCTGTACCGAACCGGCGTCTGTACCGAACTGAGTCGCCAGGATCGTCCCTGTGACGGACAGTCGAGGACATATCGCCCTCGCCGGTCCGTCACAGGGACGATCTTGTTCTCCGACCCCCTTGTGACTTCGGTTGAATCGTGATTCAATTCTTCTAACAGTTGAATCGCGATTCAAAGTTTGACCCCGGGCTGAGAGGTGACGATGGCGTACCGACCGACCGCGGCCACCCGACGGAGTGCGGAGGCCAAACGTGCCTCGATCCTCGCGACGGCGCGCCGGATCGTGGCCGACTCCGGTTTCTCCGGCGCTACCGTCGCGGCGATCGCCGAGGGGAGCGGAGTCAGCGTCGGATCGGTGTACTCGTACTTCGACAACCGCGAGGCGCTCCTGGCCGAGGTCTTCCGGGACGCCGCCGGCTACGAGTTCGACCAGGTGCGCCGCGCGGTCGAGGCGGTCGGCGGCGATCCCGGCCGGGAGCTGGGCACGCTCATCGACGTCTTCGCCGACCGCGCTCTTCGCGGCCGCCGCCTGGCGTGGTCGCTGCTCTTCGAGCCGGTGATACCGACGGTGGAGGCCGAACGTCTGCATCTCCGGCAGTCGTACCGCGAGCTCGGCGAGCGGATCATCGCCGACGGCGTCGCCGCCGGAGTGTTCGTCGACCAGGACGCGCCGGTCGTGGCGTCGGCCGTGATGGGAGCGATCTCCGAAGCGCTCGTCGGAGCGCTCGACCCGGACACGGCACCGCTTCCGCACTCCGACCCGGCCGAGCTGGTGGCGACCATCCGCCGATTCTGCTTTCTGGCGCTGGGTGCCACCGCGCCGGTCTGAACCGAACCGACAGACCCCGATCGATCAACCGAAGGAGCCCGCCGCCATGCCCGCCACACACGAGGTCTTCAATCAGGCGCCCGCCCGCGTCGACGTCAACGAGTTCACCAGCCACACAGCGCTGGTGGAGGCGGTGAACGTCTACGGCGCCGGATGGGCCGCCGATGCGCTCACCGAGGCAGGCGCCCTGGTGGGCCGGGCCGATTTCCAGCGCGACGCCGAACTCGCCAACACGATCACCCCCGAACTGCACACCCACGATCGCTGGGGCAACCGGATCGACGACATCGACTTCCACCCGGCCTATCACCGCATCATCGGCGACGCGATCGCCCACGGCGCCCACACCAGCTGCTGGTCGGACCCGCGCGCGGGTGCGCACGTGGCGCGGGCCGCGATGTTCATGCAGTTCGGGCAGATCGAGCCGGGCCACGCCTGCCCGGTGAGCATGACGCATGCCGTCGTCCCGTCGCTGCGAGTGGACGAGAAGCTCGCCGAGCAGTGGCTTCCGCGTGTCTTCTCGCGCGAGTACCGGCACGACCTCGGTTCCGGACAGAAGACCTCGGCGATCTTCGGCATGGCGATGACCGAGAAGCAGGGTGGCTCCGACGTCCGCGCCAACACCACCCGCGCGGTGGAGTTGTCGGACGGCATGTACTCGATCACCGGCCACAAGTGGTTCTGCTCGGCACCGCAGTCGGACGCCTTCCTGGTGCTCGCCCAGACCGCTCCGGGCGTCACCTGCTTCGTGGTGCCGCGCGTGCTGCCCGACGGCACCCGCAACGTCTTCAACGTCCAGCGGCTCAAGAACAAGCTCGGCAACAAGTCGAACGCCTCGAGCGAGGTGGAGTTCGACGGCACCGTCGGCTGGCGCCTCGGCGACGAGGGCGCGGGCGTACGGACCATCATCGAGATGGTCAACCAGACCCGGCTCGACTGCGTGATCGGCAGCGCCGCGGGCATGCGCCAGTCAGTGGCCGAGGCGGCGTGGCATGTGCGCCACCGCTCGGCCTTCGGCGCGAGGCTCGTCGACCAGCCGGCGATGACCGCCGTCGTCGCCGACCTGCAGGTGGAGGCCGAGGCCGCGATCTGGACCGCGATGCGACTGGCCGCCGCCTATGACGACGACGCCGACGAGTCCGCGGCCTTCCGCAGGCTCGCGACCGCCGTCGGCAAGTACTGGGTCTGCAAACGCGGTCCCAACCACGCCTACGAGGCGCTCGAATGTCTCGGCGGCAACGGCTACTGCGAGAACGGTTTCCCGCTCTCGCGCCGGTACCGGGAACAGCCGGTCATGGCGGTCTGGGAGGGGTCGGGCAATGTCATCGCACTCGACGTCCTGCGTGCCATGATGCGTGACCCGATGTCCGTGGAGGCGGTCGACAACGAGTTCGAGCGCGCACTCGGGGTGTATCGCGAGTACGACCTCCACGTCGAGAAGACCCGCAAACTCGTCGCGCAGGCGTCCGCCGACCCCGCGGGCGCTCCCGCAGTGGCCCGCCGGCTCACCGAATCGATGGCGATCGCGCTGCAGGGCTCGATCCTCATCCGGCAGGCGCCCGAGTCGGTGACCGACGCATTCGTCGCCGGACGGATCGCCGATCCGGGCCACATGTACGGCGTCCTCGACTCGGCACTCGACCTCGCGGGAATCGTCGCCCGCGCCTGAATCCGGCGCGACCGGCCCACGGTCCACACCACCGCACCCTCCCTCCCCGGCCTCCCGAGGCCGTCGTCTTTCGAAAGAGCGTCTCGATGCATCTGACCGCCACTCTGGAGCGCAGCGCGCGCCTGAATCCGACCAAAGCCGCCGTCGTCCACGGCGAGGAGGAGATCACGTACAGCGAGCTCCTCGACCGGGCGCGACGTGCGGCGTCGGTGCTCATCGGCGCCGGTGTCGGGCCGGGCGACCGGGTGGCGGTCATGACGTACAACACGCCGGGGTTCGTCGTGGCGGCGTTCGGCGCCTGGTTCGCGGGTGCCGCGCTGGTTCCGGTCAACCACAAGTTCGCCGCGCCGGAGGTGGCCTACGCGCTCGAGCACAGCGGCGCGGTCGTCGGCGTCGTCTCCGGATCCCTCGCCGAGACCGCGGTGGCCGGCGCGCCGGGGTTCCGGTGGTTCACCACCGAGAGCGCTCACGACGGCCTGCCCGACTTCGACGAGTCGGTCCGCGCCGCCGCTCCTGTCCCGGGCGCCGTCGACTCGGACCTCGACTCGGTGGCGCAGGTGCTCTACACGTCGGGGACCACCAGTTCGCCCAAAGGCTGCCTGCACACGCATCGCACCCTGTCCGGCCTGGCGCCGGCGCTCGCGGCCACCCTGGGGTTCACGCAGGACGAGCGGTTCCTGCTCGCGATGCCCATCTGGCACGCCGCGCCGCTCAACGACTGGCTGCTGACGATGATCGCCCTCGGTGCGACGACTGTTCTGATGCGCGAGTTCCATCCGGCCGAACTGCTGCCCGCCGTCGAGCGCTACCGGATCACCGCCTTCTTCGGTTCGCCGATCGCGTACCTCCTGCCGGTGCAACTGGCCGACGCCGGCGCGCTCGACTTCGCCGACCACGACCTGTCGACCGTGTCGAAGTGGCTGTACGGCGGCGCGTCGCTCGGCGAGGCCACGGCCCGCAGGCTGGTGGCGGCCTACCGCAGTGACCGCTTCTTTCAGGTGTACGGCATGAGCGAGATGGGGCCGGCGGGCACGGCCCTGTATCCCCACGAGCAACTGGCGAAGGCCGGCTCGATCGGCCGAGGTCCGATGGTCGGCGTCGACCTGCGCTTGGTCGACGCCGACGGACGCGACGTCGGTCCCGGCGACACGGGCGAGATCTGGCTGCGCGGCGACACCCGGATGATCGGCTACCTGAACAACGAGACCGCCACAGCCGACTGCTTCGTCGGCGACTGGTTCCGCACCGGCGACGTCGCACGGATGGACCGGGACGGCTACCTCTACATCGTCGACAGACTGAAGGACGTGATCATCGTCGGGGGCGAGAACGTCCACTCGCAGGAGGTGGAGGAGGTGCTGCGCGCGCATCCCCGCCTGGCGGACGTCGCGGTGATCGGCCGTCCGCACCCCGAATGGGGCGAGACGGTCGTCGCGATGTGCGTCACCGTCGACGGGACCGAACTGACGCTCGACGAGGTGCGCGAGTTCCTCGCCGACAAGCTCGCTCGCTACAAACTGCCGCGCGAGGTGGTGACGGTCGAGACACTGCCGCGCAATCCCAGCGGAAAGATCCTCAAGCACGTACTGCGCGGACAAGTGTGACCCGGCCGCCGCGCAACACCCGCGAAACATTTCCGCGGATTCCTTGACGGCCCCGAAACTTCTGCGCGACGCGGCACGCAACACCAGCGTTGCACTCTTATCGCGAGACGTCGATCGGCGACGTCTCGCGAGGAGGTGCGAGGAGTGCAGACTGCATTGCCGGACAACGTGTTCGGAACCGTTGATGCGGGTAATACCGCTTGGGTGATCGTGAGCGCATCGCTCGTGCTGTTGATGACACCCGCGCTGGCGTTCTTCTACGGAGGGCTCTCGCGTGCCAAGTCCGTGCTGAACATGATGATGATGTCGTTCGCGGCGCTCGGCACGGTCACGGTGATCTACGTGCTGTGGGGATTCTCGATGTCCTTCGGGAACTCCTTGACCGGCACCGGCGACATCGGGGGACTGTTCGCCAATCCGTTCTCACTGTTCGGGTCGGACCAACTGATGCAGACCAGGTCGGTCGGCGATGCGACGCAGTTCGTGGTGTGGGGGAGCACCCAGATTCCGGCGACCGTCTTCATGGCGTTCCAACTGACCTTCGCCGTGATCACAGTCGCGCTCATCAGCGGTGCGATCGCCGAACGCGTCAAGTTCGCCACCTGGGTGGCGTTCACCGTGCTGTTCGCGACCATCGTCTACTTCCCGCTCGCCCACATGGTGTGGGGCGGCGGACTGATGTCGAACGCGAAGGACTCGATCGCCTCCTGGCTGTTCGGCGTCGCCGACGGAGTGGCGAAGGTCGCGCCCATCGACTTCGCCGGAGGCACCGTCGTCCACATCAACGCCGGCATGGCCGGCCTGGTGCTGGCGCTGGTGGTCGGCAAACGCCGCGGGTTCGGCCGCACCTCGTACCGTCCGCACAACATTCCCTTCGTGATGCTCGGCGCGGCCCTGCTGTGGTTCGGCTGGTTCGGCTTCAACGCCGGCTCCGAGCTCGCCGCCGACGCCACCGCCGGCCTCGTGTGGATCAACACCGCCGCGGCGACGGCCGCCGCGATGATCGGGTGGCTGGCCGTGGAATGGATCCGAGACCGCCACCCGACGAGCGTCGGTGCGGCCTCCGGCGTCGTCGCCGGACTGGTGGCAGTCACGCCCGCCTGCGGCGCCCTCACCCCGGTCGGCTCGTTGTTCCTCGGTGTGGTCGCCGGTGCGCTCGCGGCCGTCGCGATCGGGCTGAAGTACCGGCTCGGCTTCGACGACTCGCTGGACGTGGTGGGCGTGCACCTCGTCGCCGGTCTGTGGGGCACGATCGCGATCGGTCTCCTCTCCAAGGACTCGGGTCTGTTCTACGGCCATGACTACAGACAGCTGGTGGTGCAGGCGGCGATCGCCCTGTTCGCGCTCGTGTTCACCGGAATCCTGACCTTCGCGATCGCGATGGTGCTCAAGCCGCTCGGCTGGCGTGTGGACCGGGAGGCGGAGTTCACCGGCATCGACAGCGCCGAGCACGCCGAGAGTGCGTACGAGCCGGCATGAGTTCAGCAGACACTAGTCTCGATCGGGAGAGAAGGGTTTATCCATGAAACTGATCACCGCAATCGTCAAGCCGTTCACCCTCGAGGACGTCAAAGCCGGTCTGGAGCACATCGGGATCGTCGGGATGACCGTCAGCGAGGTACAGGGCTACGGGCGGCAGAAGGGGCACACCGAGGTGTACCGCGGCGCCGAGTACGCCGTCGACTTCGTCCCGAAGGTCCGGGTGGAGGTCGTCGTCGACGATGAGGCAGTGGACCAGGTGGCCGAGGTGATCGTCGAGTCGGCCCGCACCGGGAAGATCGGTGACGGGAAGGTCTGGGTGACACCGGTGGAGTCGATCATCCGGGTGCGGACCGGTGAACGCGGACCAGAGGCCATCTGAGGCCGGGCGGGCGCCGGGGTCCACCTCCGGCGCCACGCTCGGTGCGGCGAGATCGGTGCTGCTGCAGGACGATTCCCTGGTCGGAGCGCGTCAGCGCGAGGCGATCGGCGCACTGTTCGAGGACTGGCTCGTGGAGCGGGCACGGTCGCTCGGGATCGTCGAGCGCAGCGGATTCGCCGTTGTCGCGGTCGGCAGCCTGGGTCGCCGGGAGATGGTCGGCTACTCCGACCTCGACCTGATCCTGGTGCACGACGACCGGTACCCCGAACGACTGTCGGAGGTGGCGGACGGACTCTGGTACCCGCTGTGGGACGCGGGAATCTCCCTCGACCACAGTGTGCGATCGGTGCCGGAGGCCATGCGGGTGACGCGCGAGGACGCCACGGCCGCGCTCGGGCTCCTCGACTCCCGGTTCATCGCCGGCGACGAGGACCTCGCCCGGTTGATGACCGTCTCGGTGCGCAACCTCTGGCGGTCGGAGGCGCGGATGCGGTTGCCGCAGGTGATCGAAGCCGCGGAAGACCGCTGGCGGCGCACCGGCGACATCGCCCACCGCGCCGAGCCGGATCTGAAGAACGGCCGCGGGGGACTGCGCGACATCCAGTTGCTGAATGCGCTCGCGCTCGCGCAGTTGACCGACGGGCTCGCCCGTCTCGATCCCGGCACCGAGGGTTCGCCGCTGCCGCGTGCCTACGACTTCCTGCTCGCCGCGCGCGGCGAGGCGCATCGGATCGCCGGCCGGGCACGTGACCAGATCCGCGCCCAGGATGCCGACGACATCGCCGCGGCACTCGGTGTCGCCGATCGCTTCGAGCTCTCCCGGCGGATCAGCGATGCCGGACGGACCACCTCGTACGCTGTCGACGCCGGTTTGCGCACCGCCCAGAACGCCGTGAGCCGACGCGGGTTCTCTCGGTTGCGCCGCGCCGCGGCATTGCGGCACCCGCTCGACGAAGGGGTGGTCGAACAGGGCGGCGAGGTGGTACTCGCACGCTCGGCCATTCCCAGCCAGGATCCGGGTCTGGTGCTGCGGGTGGCCGCGGCGGCCGCCCGGAACCGGCTGCCGATCAACGGCCCGGCGCTCGAGCGCCTGGCCACCTACGGTGCGCCGATGCCGGAGCCGTGGTCGTCGGAGGCCCTCGCCGATCTGCTGGTGCTGCTGGCGTCGGGGCACGACATGGCCGGCCCGATCGAGGCCCTCGACCGGGCCGGACTGTGGGGCGCACTGTTCCCCGAATGGGATCGGGTCCGCGACCTGCCGCCCCGCGACGGCATTCACACCTGGACCGTCGACCGGCATCTCATCGAGACGGTCGCCGCGGCGGCGGAACTGACCACCAGCGTCTCGCGTCCCGATCTGCTGCTGCTCGGCGCGTTGCTGCACGACATCGGCAAGGGGCGCGGCGGCGACCACTGCGCCGTCGGCGCCGAACTCGCCGAACACATCGGGCGGCGTCTGGGCCTGTGGGAGCCGGATCGGCGCCTGCTCGCCGAACTCGTCCGCCACCATCTGCTGCTCCACCGGGTGGTGACGCGTCGCGACCCGGCCGATCCGGAGGTCGTGGCGCACGTGGCCGACGTGCTCGGCGGGAGCGCGGTCCTGGCCGAACTCCTGGGAGCCCTCTCGGACGCCGACTCCCGCGCCACCGGCCCGGGGGTGTGGGGGGAGTGGAAGGCCACCCTGATCTCCGGGTTGGTCGAACGCGTCGTCGCGCACATCGGCGGAGCGCCGGTGCCCGCACCCGACCCGATCCCGCCGGACCTGCGTGAGCTGGCCGACCGCGGCGGTCTCCACGTGAGCCTGCGTCCCGGGGACGGTCCGAACATGACGATCGTCACCATGATCGCGCCCGACCGGCCGGGACTGCTGTCGAAGATGGCCGGTGTGCTCGCACTGTCGGGCCTGCACGCGCACTCGGCGACGGTCGCCGGTCATGCCGGGCACGCCGTCGACTCGTTCGTGGTGATGCCGACCTTCGGCGGTCCGCCCGATGCGCCGCTGCTGCGGCAACGTCTGGCCGCGGTGCTCGACGGCGATCGGGACCCGGTGGCCGAGCTGGCGGCGCGGGCGGCAGCCCGCCTGCCCGAGGCGGGGGTCTCCGGCCGACCCGCGGTCCCGGTGAGCCGCACCGCGGCGCCGCCGCGGGCACGCTGGCTCGCGGGCCCGCACGGGCGTCCGCTGCTGGAACTGCGCGCGGCCGACGACGAAGGCCTTCTCGCGCGCGTCGCCGCCGAGCTGGAGAAGGCGCGTGCCGACGTCGCCTGGGCGAAGGTCTCCACCCTGGGTGCGACGGCCGTCGACACCTTCTGCCTCAGCCTCCCGGACGACGGACCGGCGGCGCGCCACGCGGTGGCGGCGGCGGTCCTGGCGGTCTGCGCGCCCACGCGGTGAGGCCCGGCCCGGAGCCGATCACGATCCGCGCGACATCGCCGTGCCCGGACGTGGAAGGATGGAGGAATGTTCGAATCCCTCTCTGACCGGTTGACCGGTGCTCTGAAGGACCTGCGCGGCAAGGGACGGCTGACCGACGCGGACATCGACGCGACCGCGCGCGAGATCCGCCTCGCACTGCTCGAGGCCGACGTCTCGCTGCCCGTGGTCCGCGCCTTCATCAGCCGCATCAAGGAACGCGCGAAGGGCGCCGAGGTCTCCGGCGCCCTGAATCCGGCTCAACAGATCGTCAAGATCGTCAACGAGGAACTGGTCGGCATCCTGGGCGGCGAGACGCGGCGCATCCGCCTCGCAAAGAACCCGCCGACGGTCATCATGCTCGCCGGTCTGCAGGGCGCCGGTAAGACGACCCTCGCGGGCAAGCTGTCGGCGTGGCTGGTCAAGCAGGGTCACACGCCGCTGCTCGTGGCCTGTGACCTACAGCGCCCCGGCGCCGTGCAGCAGCTCCAGATCGTCGGTGAGCGGGCCGGAGTGCCGGTCTTCGCGCCGCATCCGGGCACCTCGGTCGGCGGCGAGGGCGAACTCGGCGTCGACGGCTCGGCCGATCCGGTCGCCGTCGCACGGGCCGGCGTGCAGGAGGCCCGCGACAAGCAGCACGATGTGGTCATCATCGACACCGCGGGCCGTCTGGGCATCGACGCGGAACTGATGCGGCAGGCCTCCGACATCCGGGACGCGACCGACCCGGACGAGGTGCTGTTCGTCCTCGACGCCATGATCGGCCAGGACGCGGTCACCACCGCCCAGGCCTTCGCCGACGGCGTCGACTTCACCGGCGTGGTCCTCACCAAGCTCGACGGCGACGCCCGGGGCGGCGCCGCGCTCTCGGTCCGCGAGATCACCGGACGGCCGATCATGTTCGCCTCGACCGGTGAGAAACTCGACGACTTCGACGTCTTCCATCCGGACCGCATGGCCAGCCGCATCCTGGGGATGGGCGACGTCCTCTCGCTCATCGAGCAGGCCGAGCAGCACTTCGACCAGGCCGAGGCGGAGAAGACCGCTGCCAAGATCAGCCAGGGCGAGCTGACGCTGGAGGACTTCCTGCAGCAGATGCTGATGATCCGCAAGATGGGACCGATCGGGAACCTGTTGGGCATGCTTCCCGGCGCAGGCGACATGAAGGACGCGCTCTCGCAGGTCGACGACAAGCAGCTCGACAAGATCCAGGCGATCATCCGGGGCATGACGCCCGCCGAGCGCGACAACCCGAAGATCATCAACGCCTCCCGACGGATCCGCATAGCGAACGGCTCCGGCGTCACGGTGACCGACGTGAACCAGCTCGTCGACCGGTTCTTCGCCGCACGCAAGATGATGTCGCAGATGTCGGGCCGGATGGGCATGGGCGGCGGCCGCAAGAACGCGCGCAAGGGCAAGAAGGGCAAGAAGGGGAAGGGCAAGGGTCGCGGACCCACGCCGCCCAAGGCGATGCGCGGCGGATTCCCGGGCATGCCCGGCATGCCGCCGGGCATGGGACTGCCGCCCGGTCTGGATCTGAGCAACATGCCTCCCGGCCTCGACGAACTGCCGCCCGGTCTGGAGGGCATCGACCTCAACGACCTGAAGTTCCCCAAGAAGTAGGTTTCCCGAGAAGTCAGCGGTCGCCGGCCGTCGCCGAATCGCGAACGGCTCGGCCGCGAAAGGCCCTGTGATGACTCAAGCGCTCGAATTCACCGGTACCGATCCGTTCACCGGCGAGGCCCTGACCTTCTGGGTCGTCGACGGAGCCGTCTCGACCGAGCCGGTCGCCGGCGCTGAGAAGGCCGGGGGCGGATGGATCGTCCCGGGTCTGGTGGACGCGCACAACCACGTCGGCATCGCACCCGGGCTCGGGGTCACCATCGACCGGGCGCGCGAGTACGCGAGGGCCGACGCCCGGGCCGGTGCGCTGCTGATCCGCGAGGTGGGATCGCCGCTCGACACCCATCCGCTCGACGCCGACCCGACCGGGCCCCGTTTCATCCGGTCGGGCAAGCACATCGCCCGGCCCAAGCGCTACCTGCGCGACTACGGTGTGGAACTCGAGAACCCGGACGATCTGGCGGACGAGGTGGCACGTCAGGCCCGCGACGGAGACGGATGGGTCAAGCTGGTCGGCGACTGGATCGACCGCGAGGTGGGCGATCTGGCTCCGCTGTGGACCCGCGATCAGCTCGACGCGGCCGTCGCCGCCGCGCACGAGAACGGTGCCCGGATCACCGCCCACGTCTTCGGAGCGGACGGGCTCGACGACATCATCGGGGCGGGGTTCGACTCGATCGAGCACGGCACCGGTCTGAGCGAGGACCTGATCGACGAGATGGTGCGCAAGGACATCGCGTTGGTGCCGACCCTGATTCAGCTGGAGAACTTCCCGGAGATCGCCGACGGTGCGGACCGATTCCCGATGTACCAGGCCAACATGCGGGCGCTGTACGCCGGTCGAGGCGAGGTCTTCGCCCGGGCCCGCGAGGCGGGGGTGCGGATCTACGCGGGCACCGATGCGGGCGGGTTCATCGGGCACGGCCGGATCGTCGACGAGATCGAGGCCCTCGTCGGTGTCGGTTTCAGCCCGCTCGACGCGCTGGCCGCGGCCTCGACCGCCCCGCGCGAGTGGCTGGGAGCGTCCGGGCTCGAGCACGGTGCACGCGCCGACTTCATGGTCCTCGACGCCGATCCGGCTGCCGACCTGACGACGTTGCGGCGACCGCTCCACGTGGTCTGCGGCGGCGAGAAGATCGCATAGCCCACGGCGTGAGCCGCGCCGGTCAGCCGAGGATCTGCAGCACGCCGATCACGATCAGCAGCACCGTGACGAACCAGCCCGCATAGCGGATCACCACTTCGCGGTTGCGCCGGCCGTAGGCGAACACCCGTCCGATCCACCAGTGTGGGCGGGCACGCACCACCACCAGCGCCAGGCCGGCGAGCAGGGGCAGGCTCAGGGCCACCGTGGCGTACAGGACCACACCGAGATACCGCTCGGTGAGCGGGATGTCGGTCGCCGACAGGACCGCCAGGCCCGCGTAGAACGGCACGGACGTGGCAGACTGGACCACGCCGAGCACGAATCCGACCAGCAGGGTCAGGGGGGACGGCGCCCGCAGCGGCGTGAGGATCTTGTCGACTAGGTCCGACGAGTCACCGCCGCGCCAGGTGAGGAATGCGGTGAGCAGACCGGTCAGGATCAGCAGGATCCCGAACAGCGGTGAGGAGATCACGGCGTCGACCACCGATTGGAGGCCGTCGAACACCAGCATCACGGCGATCGCCAGAACGAGAACCCCGAGCCAGTCGCCGATCAGCACCAGCGGCGCGATCCGCCGGTACTGGCCGGGGCCCAGTATGAGCGCCAGCGTGACGAGAACCCCGATCAGGAGCACGTTCACCGAGTCGACGAATGCGAGCGACAGGGCGTGCAGCATGGATTCTCAGGTCTCCGGGGCGTCGTGCGGCGGCCGGTGCGGCCGCCGATGTCCGATGTCACGCTACCGGCTGCACGCGCCGGGACCGATTTCCGGTGGTCGGGACCCAGTGAGCCGGTGCTCCGGTTTGGGTGGCGGCTCGTAGCTCTGGCAGAATGAGTCGCTGGTTCGCCGGAGCCGGCCACGGCCGACCGGCGGTCACCCCGATAGAGAACGCAAAACCGGGCTCGTCGCCGATCGGCGGGTCGCTGAATTGCGCTGTGACACAAGGAGACGCCCACATGGCTGTCAAGATCAAGCTCACCCGGCTCGGCAAGATCCGCAACCCGCAGTACCGCATCGTCGTCGCCGACGCCCGCACTCGCCGCGACGGCCGCGTCATCGAGACCATCGGCAAGTACCACCCGAAGGAAGAGCCGTCGCTGATCGAGGTCGACTCGGAGCGCGCTCAGTACTGGCTGGGCGTCGGCGCGCAGCCGACCGAGCCGGTCGCCGCCATCCTGAAGATCACCGGTGACTGGCAGAAGTTCAAGGGCCTGCCGGGCGCCGAGGGCACCCTGAAGGTCGCCGAGCCGAAGACCTCCAAGCAGGATCTGTTCAACGCCGCCCTCGCCGCTGCCGAGAACGAGCCGGCCGCCGCCGCGACCACCGCCAAGAAGAAGGCCAAGAAGGCTGACGAGAAGGCCGACGACGCCGCTGCCGAGGCTCCCGCCGAGGAGGCCGGTGACGCCAAGGCGGACGCGTGAGCGCCGTCGTCGCGGACGCCGTCGAACACCTCGTTCGCGGCATCGTCGCCAACCCGGACGACGTCCGGGTCGACCTCATCACCGGCCGTCGCGGCCGGATGGTCGAGGTTCATGTCAACCCCGACGATCTCGGCAAGGTGATCGGCCGCAACGGCCGCACCGCCACCGCGCTGCGCACCCTGGTCTCCGGCATCGGCGGCCGCGGTGTGCGCGTGGACATCGTCGACACCGATCGCTGATCGAAAGCAGGACTCGGATCTGATGGATCTGGTGATCGGTCGTGTCGTCAAGACGCACGGAGTCCGCGGTGAAGTCGTCGTCGACATCCGCACGGACGATCCCGCCGGACGTTTCGCGGTCGGCACGCGCCTGCGCGGCCGTGCCCCGCGGACTGCCGGCGGCGGGGAGACCGAGTACGAAGTGACAGCCGCCCGGATGCATGCCGGGCGGCTGTTGCTGTCGCTTGCCGGCGTAGGCGGTCGCGACGAGGCGGACCGGCTGCGCGGCACCCTGTTCGTCATCGACGCCGCCGACGTCGACTCCGGCGACGACCCGGACGAGTTCTACGACCACGAGCTCGAGGGACTGCCCGTCGCGACGGTCGGCGGTGAGAGCGTCGGCACGGTCAGAGAGGTGCTGCACCTGCCCGGTGGCGAACTGCTGTCGGTGACCACCGGTGACGGTCGCGAGGTGCTAGTGCCGTTCGTGCGCGAGATCGTCCCCACCGTGACCCGCGAGGGCATCGAGATCGATCCGCCCGACGGCCTGATCGACCCAGTCGAGGACTGACATGCGCATCGATGTCGTGACGATCTTCCCGGAGTACCTCGAACCGATGCGGGCGGCACTCCTCGGAAAGGCGATCGACGCCGGACTGATCGAGGTCGGCGTCCACGATCTGCGGCAGTGGACGTACGACGTCCACCACAGCGTCGACGACGCGCCCTACGGCGGCGGTCCAGGGATGGTGATGAAGCCACAGGTGTGGGGCGAGGCGCTCGACGCCGTCTGCCCGGACGACGCGCTGCTGGTGGTGCCGACGCCGGCGGGCGTGCCCTTCACACAGGCCACGGCCCAGCGCTGGAGTTCCGAGCGGCATCTGGTCTTCGCGTGCGGCCGTTACGAGGGGATCGATCAGCGGGTCTTCGACGACGCCGCCCGCCGGGTGCGTGTGGAGGAGGTCTCGCTCGGCGACTTCGTGCTGATCGGCGGCGAG
Source organism: Gordonia cholesterolivorans (assembly GCF_039531975.1). NCBI lineage: Bacteria > Bacillati > Actinomycetota > Actinomycetes > Mycobacteriales > Gordoniaceae > Gordonia > Gordonia cholesterolivorans. The sequence continues at coordinate 105,099 of NZ_BAAARB010000004.1, forward strand.
GTGGCGGTCCTCGCCATGGTCGAGGCCACCACCCGTCTGATGCCGGGTGTGCTCGGCAATCCGCAGTCGCACCAGGAGGATTCGTTCTCCGACGGGTTGCTCGAAGGTCCGAGTTACACCCGTCCCAGAGTGTGGCGCGGACTGGAGGTGCCCGCGGTGCTCCTGTCCGGAGACCATGGCCGAGTCGCGCAGTGGCGGCACGAGCAGTCGCGTGAACGCACGCGTGAGCGGCGCCCGGACCTGATGGAGGACTGATCCGGGCGGGCGGACGCCGTGTGCTGCGGCGTGTCGCGGAACCGGTGCGGCCGCCGCTGCGTCCAACGAGTATGAGCACCACGTGGACGGTGGCCGCCGAGGAACTCCTCGCCCGGCTCGATTCGATGGATCCCGGCGCAGCCGCGGCCGACGCCGCGGAGATCGCCCGCATCGTCGACGCCGCGCGGGCGATCGGGGAGCGGATGGCCGCCGTGTTCGGCACCGGTTCGCTCGTCGGTGCGGCCGCGGACGGCGGGGCGAGGGCCGGTGTCGATCTCGCGGAGCGGATCACATCCACCTCGGATCGTCTCGCGAGCGGCCGTAGCTCGCTGGCCTCCGCCTCGGGCGTGCTGGCCGGAGCGGTGGCGTATCGGCCCAGGATCGTCGCACTGAGCGTCGTCGGCACCACCCAGCCCGCAGTGCTGTCGGCGCTGCTCGGCGTCGGCACCGAACTGGCAGGGGTGTACAACGCTCCGATGGACTCCTCGGCCCGCGGCCTCCTCTCCGGCGGTCCGGACGCGTCGCCTGCCTCGCACGGAGCACCCGCGGCCGCCGACACGGCCGACCGAGCGGCAGTTCCGGCAGTGGCCGGACCGATGGCTGCGGACGTCCCGTCCGGCGACGGACCGCCGGTCGGGGACGGTCCGGTCGCCGCCGCACCCGATCAGGGCGCCGGCGCCGCGCCCGCGGCCGGCCCTCCGCGACCCGGTGTCGCCGCGGATGCGGGCCCGAAGCAGTCGTCGGCGGGTCCCGGACCCTCACCGGGAGCGGCTCCGGCCGCTGCGAGAGGCCCGACCGGCCCGTCCGCGGGCGACGGCGGTACCGGCCCGCCGGGCAGCACCGCCCGCCCTGGCCCGTCTCGTCACACGTCTTCGGCTCGGTCGGCGGAGCTCTCAGCCGCGCCTGGCGTCCTCGCCACCGTCCCGCCGCCGGTGCGGGCCGCCCCGTCGGTGCCGGCCGCGCCGAGGTCGGTCGTGTCTGAGACGACCTCGCCCGCGTCGCGAGCGGCGTCGGTGCCGGCAGGGCGCCCGGCGACGGCAGGCAATGCCTCCGCCTCCCGGCCGGGCGGCGGGCCGTACGGAGCCGCACCGTCGGCGCGACGCTCCGAGGACGAGGACGGCCACAGGCCCGCCGACTATCTGCGCTCGGCGACGGAGGGGATCCTCGTGCTGGGCCCGCAGCCGCTCGTCGCGCCGGCGGTCATCGGCGATCTCGAGGAAGGCGTTCCCGAGGCCGGGCCCGGCACCGACGTGCAACCGCCCGGCGACGATGACGACCAGGAACTCGACCTGACGCTGTGATCGCGGATTTCCCTCATGCCGGGTGGAGGTGGCACAATGTTTCAGGTTGCCTGCCGGAGACCTCGCGTCGACCGCTGCAGCGCACGGACCCCATGCCACGGGCATGAACCGGTCGAACCCCGCCGAATTCGCGTCGGGGCCGCCAGGTTCCTCTGTCCCCGCCCAGATTGGACGAGAAATGAACACCCTGGACCTCATCGACAAGCAGTCCCTTCGCGACGACATCCCCGAGTTCGGCCCCGGCGACACCCTCGACGTGCACGTCAAGGTCATCGAGGGATCGAAGGAGCGCGTGCAGGTCTTCAAGGGCGTCGTGATCCGCCGCCAGGGCGGCGGCATCCGCGAGACCTTCACGGTCCGCAAGGTCTCGTTCGGTGTCGGTGTGGAGCGCACCTTCCCCGTGCACAGCCCGAACATCGCCAAGATCGACGTCCTGACCCGCGGTGACGTCCGTCGCGCGAAGCTGTACTACCTGCGCGATCTGCGCGGCAAGGCTGCGAAGATCAAGGAGAAGCGCTGAGCTTCTGCTCGCCCCGGCGAGAAACGAACATCCAGACCCCGTCCCGCACGGCGCCGACCACTTCGGCCCGCGGGGCGGGGTCTGTTCGTGTCGGCCCGGCGGCGCGTCGAAAGTGAACCGGGTGGTCGGGAGCGGTGACGGACATCAGTACCCTGTTCTACGTGGACGACAACACCCGCGGGGACGACCCGTCGCAGGCTAACGACGAGCGCGGCAGCAGTGGGGGCGCCGAGTCCGATTCCGGATTCACCTTCCGGGACGACGCCCCCGAGGACGAGCAGAAGGGCAAGAGCCGCTGGCTCCGCGAACTGCTGATCATCGTCGGCATCGTGCTGGTGCTCATGTTCGTGTTCACCCAGTTCTTCTTCCGGCAGTACGTGGTGCCGTCGGAGTCCATGGAACCGACCCTGCACGGCTGCTACGGGTGCACCAACGACCACATCGTGGTCGACAAGATGGTGTACCGGTTCAGTGACCCGAAGCCAGGTGACGTGGTGGTCTTCAAGGCCCCGACCAGTTCGTGGGACGAAGGGTGGTCGTCGCCTCGCTCGTCGAACCCGGTGGTGCACAAGATCCAGGACGTGCTGTCGCTGTTCGCTCTCGCGCCGCCGGACGAGAACAACCTCGTCAAGCGGGTGATCGCGGTCGGCGGGCAGACCGTCCAGTGCCGCGAGGCCGACGGCAAGGGTGTCACGGTGGACGGCAAGCCCCTCCACGAGCCGTACATCGACAAGCAGTTGCAGGCGCAGACCTACCAGCAGTCGGGCGGGGTGCTCGGTCAGGGCTCGTGCTACGGCAGCGACTTCGGCCCGATCAAGGTGCCCGAGGGCAATCTCTGGGTGATGGGCGACAACCGCAGCAACTCCGCCGACTCACGGGCCCACATCGACGACGAGTTCCACGGCACGGTGCCGGTCTCCGACGTCCGCGGCAAGGTCCGGTTCATCATCTACCCGTTCTCCCGGATCGGGGGCGTGGGCTCGGTCGACCCGCAGAGCTGATGCCCGGATCGACTCGATGGCCCCCGCGGTCGCCGGTTCGGAAGGCAGCGGGATTGCGGACACTGGAGTTCACCCTGGCCCGCCAGGGGCTCGGCCCGGTGGCCGGCGTCGACGAGGCAGGCCGGGGTGCGTGCGCCGGCCCGCTGGTGGTGGCGGCGTGCGTGCTGAGCACTTCGCAACTGAAGTCTCTCGCTGCGCTGGACGACTCCAAAAAGCTCTCGGAGCCGGTGCGCGAGAAGCTCTACTCGGCGGTCGTGCGGCATGCGGTCAGTTGGAAGGTGGTGGCGATCCCGGCGGCCGAGGTGGACCGGCTCGGGGTCCACGTCGCCAACATCGAAGGCATGCGGCGCGCGGTGGCCGGACTGTCGGTGCGGCCCGGGTACGTCCTGTCCGACGGATTCCACGTGCCGGGGCTGCCTGCGCCGTCGCTACCGGTGATCGGGGGCGACGCGAACGCGGCGTGCATCGCCGCCGCCTCGATCCTCGCGAAGGTGACCCGCGACCGGATGATGGTGGCACTCGACGACGAGGTGCCGGGCTATCAGTTCGCGGTGCACAAGGGCTACAGCACGGCCCTGCACATGGAGTGTCTGGACGCGCGCGGTCCCTCGGCGGAGCACCGTATGTCGTACCGGAACGTCCGCGATAGGCTGGCCTGATGAGCGCTGAGGATCTCGAGAAGTACGAAGCCGAGATGGAGCTGTCCCTGTACAAGGAGTACAAGGACATCGTCGGTCAGTTCACCTACGTCGTGGAGACCGAGCGCCGCTTCTACCTCGCGAACGGTGTGAATCTGGTTCCGCGCAATGCGGACGGCGAAGTCTATTTCGAGATTCACATGACCGATGCGTGGGTGTGGGACATGTACCGGCCCGCTCGCTTCGTCAAGCAGGTTCGCGTGGTGACGTTCAAAGACGTCAACATCGAGGAACTGGAGAAGCCGGAACTGCGGCTGCCCGACGAGCCCTGAGCCCCGGGCGGGTGGTCGCGGACTGTGCAGAACACCCGCGGTATGCACACTCGCCGAGGAACGGGTGATCGGGACCTGTCACGGTCGCCGCAGCGGCGCATCCTGTCCCGCATGGGGGAACAACGGGAGCAGCGAAAGCGGGAGAAGCGGGGCGTGGACCGCCGCGGTCTGATCGGGCGGGTCGGCGAGGATCTGGCCGCGGCGCGCCTGGCGGATCTCGGCTGGCGGATCCTCGACCGGAACTGGCGGACGAGGTACGGCGAGCTCGACATCGTCGCCGCCGACGGTCGGACTCTGGTGATCGTGGAAGTGAAGACGCGGGCCAGCCGGACGTTCACCGATCCGCTCGGTGCGGTGACCCCCGACAAGCTGCGCCGGATGCGGCGGCTGGCACAGCAGTGGCTGGCTCAGCAGGACGCGTTCTGGGAGGTCGTCCGTTTCGACGTGGTCTCGGTGCAGTTGGACATGACCGATCCGGAGGACCTCGAGCGCGCGATGTGGTGGCACCACGTCGGTGTGTGCGAGTAGCGCCCGATGTCCGGACTGGGGAGAGTGCACTCGGTGGGGCTCAACGCCTTCGCCGCCGATGTGATCGAGATTCAGGCCAACATCAGCGCGGGGCTGCCCGGGCTGACCATCAGCGGGAGTGTGGACACCTCGCTGCGTGAGGCGAAGGAGCGCGTGCGGGCCGCGATCGCGAACAGCGCGATACAGTTCCCGACCACCAAGGTCACGATCGCGCTGGCACCGGCCCGACTGCCCAAGAGCGGGCCGGGCTTCGATCTGCCGATGGCGGTCAGTGTGCTGATAGCGGCGCAGAAGGTGCCCACCACGAGGCTGCCGGGGACGGTGATGCTCGGCGAACTGGCGCTCGACGGCCGGGTGCGTCCGGTGCGCGGGGTGCTGCCACTGCTGCTGGCAGCGCGGGAGGCCGGGTTCGAGCGGGCGGTGGTGCCGGCCGAGAACGTCGCCGAGGCGGCTCTGGTGTCGGGGCTCGACATCGGCGGGGCGCGGTCGCTGTCGGACGTGCTGTCGTGGTTGAGCGGAGATCGCGCGCTCGACACCGTCGACGGCGAGACCGCGGAGCCGGCGCCGCCGGAGATCCCCGATATGGCCGACGTGGCCGGCCAGGCGACGGCACGGCGCGCGCTCGAGATCGCCGCGGCCGGATCGCATCACCTGCTGATGACCGGTCCGCCCGGCATCGGCAAGACGATGCTGGCGTGCCGGTTGCCGGGTATTCTGCCGAGCCTCACCGAGGAGGAGTCGCTGGAGGTGACCGCGATCCATTCGATCGCGGGAACGCTGCCCGAGCATCGGCCGTTGATCACCCTGCCGCCGTTCGTGGCACCGCACCACAGCACGAGCATCACCGCGCTGCTGGGCGGCGGGACCGGGATCGCGCGGCCGGGATCGGTGTCGCGGGCGCACCGCGGAATCCTCTTCCTCGACGAATGCGCGGAGATGGGACCGAAAGTCCTCGATTCGCTGAGGCAGCCGCTGGAGGAAGGGGAGGTCCGGATCTCGCGTCGCGACGGGACCGCCCGCTATCCGGCGCGCTTCCAGTTGATCCTCGCGGCCAACCCGTGTCCGTGCGCGCCCGCGAAGGACGTCGACTGCATCTGCACGTCCATCCAGCGCCGCCGCTATCTGGGCCGGCTGTCGGGCCCGCTGATGGACCGGATCGACATCCGCGTGGCCATGGACCCGCCCGGCGACGTCACACTGCTGACCGAACGCGGTGAGCCGAGCGCGGCGATCGCCGAGCGGGTGCTGCGGGCGCGCGAGGCGGCGCGGGAGAGGTGGTCCGAATTCGGCTGGCGCACCAACGCCGAGGTGCCGGGCAGCGCGCTGCGGCACCGATTCCGGCCGGGGCCGCAGGTGCGCCGGCCGCTGGAGGCGGCGTTGCGCACCGGACGGATCACGGCGCGCGGCGCCGATCGGGCGCTGCGTCTGGCCTGGACGTTGACCGATCTGCGGGGCGGCGACGCGCCGGGGGAGGACGACATCGTGTCGGCGCTGCTGTACCGCGACCGGGGAGGGCGACCGTGACCGACGACAAGGCGGCCCGCGCGTGGGCATACCTCGCGGCGGTGGCCGAGCCGCCGTGTGCGGCACTGATCGCGTTGGTGGCCGAACTCGGCCCGCTGGACGCCGCCGCGGCGGTTCGTTCGCGGAAGGTTCCCGCCGCGCACCGCGGCGTTCTGGCACCCACGCAGGCGCGCGCCGCGACCGACACCGCGGCGGAGGACCTGGCCAGGTGTGAGCGCATCGGTGCGCGCCTGCTCACCAGAGACGATCCGGACTGGCCCGGATGGCAGCTGCTGGCGCTCGATCAGGCGGACAGTGCCGCGCGGGGCGGAGCTCCGCTCGCACTCTGGGTGCGCGGGCCGGCCTCGTGCGGTGACGCGGTGGGCAGGTCGATGGCGCTGGTCGGCTCGCGCGCCTCATCGTCGTACGGCGATCACGTCGCCGGAGCGATGGCGGCCGCGCTGGCGGACGAGGGCTGGTCGGTGGTGTCGGGTGGGGCGTACGGGATCGACGGGGCAGCGCATCGAGGAGCGCTCGGTGCGGGAGGCACCACCGTGGCTGTCCTCGCGTGCGGCATCGACCGCACGTATCCGTCCGGGCACGCGCAGTTGCTGCACCGGATCGCCGAGACCGGGCTCGTCGTCAGCGAGTATCCGCCGGGCACATCCGCGGCCAAACATCGATTCCTCACCCGGAATCGTCTGGTCGCGGCGTTCTCGTCCGCGGTGATCGTGGTGGAGGCCGGACGGCGGTCGGGCGCGGCCAACACCGCGGCGTGGGCCAAACGGCTGGGCCGGCCGCTCGGGGCGGTGCCCGGGTCGGTCACCAGCGCCACCTCGGTGGGTGCCAACGCCATGATCGCCGACGGCGACGCCGTGCTGGTCGCCGATTCGGGCGCCGCGATCTCGCTCGCGAGCCCGGACGGATGCGACACGCGGGAGGCGGCGCCGCGCCGCCGCACCGACGATCTGCGTCCGGATCAGCTGCGCGTGGTGGAGGCGCTGCCCGCGCGCGGCGGTCTCACCGTCGACGAGATCGCGTTCGCCGCGGGGCTGCCGATCGACGACGTCCTTCGGGCCCTCGCGGCGCTCGACCTGTCCGGTCATGTCGCCGGCTCCGACGGCACGTGGCGGTTGGGAGCTCGATGAGTGGGACACCGCCGGTGGTGGGAACGTCGGGGGACGCCTACGATGGAGCGAGCATCTTAGGATGCCCTAATCTTGTTGTGCCGAAAGAGGAGACCAGATGGCGAAGCCGGTGACCACGTTGACGGTCCTGCGGACAGAGCGGCTGACCCCGCACATGGTGCGCGTGTGGCTGGGCGGTGACGAGTTCGCCGCCTTCCGCCCCGCGGGCGGACAGGACGGTCACTACGACACCGACATGTACGTGAAGATCGTCTTCGCACCCGAGGGCGTCGATTACCCGCGGCCGGTCGACATGGACGCGATCCGGGACACGTATCCCGCCGAACAGCAGCCGATCCTGCGCACGTACACGGTCCGTCACTACCGGCCGGACGCCGCGGAATTGGCGATCGACTTCGTGGTCCACGGTGACGAGGGCGTCGCCGGACCGTGGGCCGCAGGCGTGCGGCCGGGCGAATCGGTGACCCTCCTGGGACCGGGCAGCGGCTACCGGCCCATGGCCGACGCGCCCTGGCACCTGCTGGTGTCGGACGAAGCCGGCCTGCCCGCGCTGGCCGCGGCGCTCGAAGCGATGCCGCAGGACGCGGTGGCCAAGGTGTTCATCGAGGTCGCCGGCCCCGAGGACGAGGTGGAGCTGACCGCTCCCGCCGGTGCCGAGATCACCTGGGTGCATCGCGGGGCGCCGTCCAACGAGGCCCCCGACGACCGGTCGGGCGACAACGCGCCGGTCATCGCCGCGGTGCGCACCGCGCAGTGGCTCGACGGTGAACCGCAGGTGTTCATCCACGGCGAGGCACAGGCGGTGATGAAGAATCTGCGCGGCTACGTGCGGAAGGAACGTGGCGTGAGCGCCAAGCGCGCGGCGTCGATCTCCGGCTACTGGCGCCGAGGCCGCACCGAAGAGGGCTTCCGCCAGTGGAAGGCCGAACTGCGCAAGGCCGAATCGCACGTGTGACGGGCGGGCGGCTCAGACGACGCGTTCGTCGCGGAGCCGGCTCGCGGGCACGCCCAGCGCGGCGACAGTCGCCAGGGCACACGTGACGAGCGCGACGATCGACGCCCACACATAGGCGTCCGTGGAGGGTACGGCGACGGCCCCGCCGGTCGTCGAGACGGTCTCGACGGACGCGGCCAGGATCATGCCGATCACGGCCGTGGCAGTGGACGTGCCGACCGATCGCATCAGTGCGTTGACGCCGTTGGCCTCCCCGGTCTGCGTCACCGGGACCCAGTCCATGATGAGGGCGGGCATCGCCGAATACGCGACGCCCAGGCCGGCACCGACGAAGCAGTTCACGATGACCATGAATCCCCACGTCGGATGCCAGGGCCCCGCGATCATCAGCAGGAAGCCCAGGTAACCGACCCCGATCACCACGCCGCCGGAGGCCAGTGAGACCCGTGCGCCGAAGCGCCGCGTCATCCACGCGCTGACGTAGGAGAACGCGAACATCACCAGCCCGGAGGGCATCAGCACGAGGCTGGCCTCCACGATGGTCAGTCCGACGCCGGTCTGGGTGGAGGTCGGGGCCTCGAGCACCTGGATCGGCATGATCTGCATGGCGTAGAACGCGAAACCGGTGGCGACGGAGGCGATGTTGGTCAGCAGGATGGGACGTCGAATGCTGGTGGCGAGGTCGATCAGCGGATTGTCCACGCGCTTCTCCCATCGCCACCACAGCACCGAGGAGACGACGAACGCGGCGAACAGGCCGAGCACGGCCGGGCTCGACCAGCCCCAGGCGTCGCCCTTGGAGAGAGCGAGCAGAATGCAGCTCAGCAGGACGGTGAGCCCGATCGCGCCCACCAGGTCGAAGCGCCCGCCCGTGGCGATCGAACTGCGCGGGACGGCCGCCGCGACGGCCGACGCGGCGATCACGCCGACCGCCGCGCTCACCCAGAACAGTGCGTGCCAGCTCACCTGCTGGGCGATCACCGCGGCGAACGGGAGGCCGAGTGATCCGCCGACGCCGAGCGAGGCCGACATCGCGCCGATGGACGAGCCGAGGCGCGCCGGGGGCACGATGTCGCGCATCAGGCTGATGCCGACCGCGATGGTGCCGATGCCCAGACCCTGAACTCCGCGTCCGATGAGGAACAGTGCCAGCCCCGACGAGAGCGCGCAGACGACCGATCCCGCCGCTACCGCGCCGAGACTGGCGATGAGGACCAGCCGCTTGCCGATCATGTCGCCGAGGCGGCCCGAGATGGGCGTCACCACCGCACCGACGAGCAGCGTGATCGTCAGCGCCCAGGACGCATTGGTCGGTGAGGTGCCGAGGATGGCCGGCAGGTCGGGGATCAGCGGCACGATGATCGTCTGCATCAGCGCCACCACGATTCCGGCGGCGCAGAGGATTGCGACGGCCAGGCGCGGGTGTTCGGCCGTGTCGTGGTGGTCGGCGGAGGTACTGGGGGATGTCACGGGGCGGTGGAGCTTTCGAAAGAAGGATGACGCCAGGCCGGGGAACGCGAGGCATCAGGAAACTTAGCGCGAAATAGGTAACCGAGGTTAAGTACTTTTCGCACGAGTGGGGGATACCACACCGGCATCCGCTGCTAGCTTCCTTTACGAACCGCTTTGTCTCGTCGACGGTCGCCCAGTCAACGCATGTTCTGAATAGTCAACGCATGTTCTCAGCGAATGGTGGAGTGTTCATGATTTCCGCGCCCGCGCGGCGGGGAGCCGTCCTGGCGACGGCCTTCGCCTTCCTGGTCACGATGATGGGGACCACCCTTCCCACCCCGCTGTACTCGCTCTATTCGCAGCGGCTCGACTTCACCGAGTTCACGGTGACGATCCTGTTCGCCGTCTACGCCTTCGGCGTGATGTTCGCGCTCATCGTCTTCGGACGGCTGTCCGATCAGATCGGCCGCCGCCCGATCCTGCTGACCGCCCTGGTCCTCGCCGTGATCAGTGCGGTCATGTTCTTGCTGCCGCTGTCGCTTCCGCTGCTGATCGCGGCCCGGATCGTGTCGGGACTGAGTGCCGGACTGATGAGCGGCACCGGCACGGCCGCGGTGATCGATCTGGTCGGTCCCGCAGACAAAGCGCGCGCAGGAATGCTCGCGATCGCCGTCAACACCGGCGGCCTCGGTGTCGGCACCCTCTTCGCCGGGGTCGTCGCCGATCTCTCGTCGGCTCCGCTGACGCTGCCGTACGCGGTGCACCTGGGGCTGTCGGTACTGGCGTTCGTCACACTCCGTGCGTTCACGCCGGCCCCGGCCGACCCCGCGCCGCTGCGACTGCAGGCGCCGCGACTGACCGTTCCCGCACCGATCCGCGGAGCGTTCGTCCGGGGCGTCCTCGCCGCGGGCGCGGGGTTCGCCGTGTGCGGTGTCCTCACCGCGGTGTCGGCCCTGTTCCTGGTGCGCTACCTCGGCATCGGTTCGCACACTGTGGCGGGTCTGGTGGTCTTCCTCGCATTCGCGTTCATGGTCGTCGGTCAGTTCGTCGCGCGCCGGATCTCGTCGCGCGCAGCCATGCAGGCCGGATGCGGCGGACTGGTGGTCGCGGCCGCCGTTCTCGCGGTGGCGCTCTCCGCCGAATCGCTCGCCGCGCTGCTGATCGCGCCGATCGTCCTCGGCGTATCCGCCGGTCTGTGCGTCAACGCCGGGCTCGCGGCGACCGTGGAGCGCGTCGATCCCGCCCAGCGCGGTGCGGTGTCCTCGGCCTTCTTCGCGGGCCTGTACCTCATGCTCGCCGTGCCGGCCATCGGTGTCGGCGCACTGTCGCTCGCCATCGGAATGCGGGAATCGGGCCTGGTGTTCGCGGGACTCGTCGCGCTCCTGGCCGCGGCGGTGGGAGTCGCGGACATCGCCGCGCGGGGCTCCGCCGCACGGGCGACCCCGCTGCCGTGATCCGCCCGCTGATGCTGCTGAGGTCTATGTGGTGCATGTGGTGAGACTTTAGGATCGAGTCATGGCCGACCTCCTCGATCGCTTCGCAGCGCACCTGCGATACGAGTCCGGGCGCAGTGAGCACACCGTTCGTGCCTATCTCGCCGACATCCGCGGCCTCACGGCGTTCGCCGGTGCGCGCGGAGTTCGGCTCACCGACGTCGATCTCGACCTGCTCCGCGCCTGGCTGGCGGAGATCTCGCGCCGCGGCGCCGCGCGGACCACCGTCGCGCGCCGGGTGTCGTCGGTCAAGACGTTCTGCGAATGGGCCACGCGCGAAGGCGAGATGTCCGTCGACCCCGCGGTGCGCCTCCAGGCGCCCAAGGCGCGCCGGGTGCTGCCGGCGGTGCTTGCTCCCGAGGAAGCCGCGGACGCGATCGAGGCGACGGTGCGACGGGTCGACTCCGCCGCGCCGGACGGACCCTCGTCCGACGACCCGGTATCGCTGCGCGACCGTGCGGTTCTCGAACTGCTCTACGGCTGCGGCATCCGTGTCGGAGAACTGTGCGGGCTCGACGTCGGCGATGTCGACGACGATCGCCGCGCGATCCGGGTGATCGGCAAGGGCGACAAGCAGCGGGTGGTGCCGTACGGTGCGCCTGCCGCATCGGCGCTGGACGCCTGGCGCCGCCGTGGGCGCCCGGCGCTCGCGACCGCCGCCTCGGGGGAGGCCCTGTTCGTCGGCGTCAGGGGAGGACGGCTCGATCAGCGGATGGCGCGCACGGTGGTGCATCGGGCCACCGAGGCTGCGGGACGGTCGGTGGGCCCGCACGCACTGCGTCACAGTGCGGCCACCCACCTGCTGGAGGGAGGCGCCGATCTGCGGGTGGTGCAGGAACTGCTGGGGCACTCGTCGTTGTCGACCACGCAGCTGTACACGCACGTCAGCGTGGAACGACTGCGCGCGGTCCACAAACAGGCGCACCCGCGGTCGTGAATGAGACCGGCCGCATCACCGACCCGGCAGCGTCAGCGGGGTGGTTTGAGCCGCACGGTCGACAACCCGAGCAGGCTCAGCGGGTTGAGGTAGCGGACGCTCCGCCCGCTGCCGCGACGAGCGCCCCAATGAAGGCAGGCCGTCGCGGAGCACCCCTCGTGACCGGTTTGCAGCACACCGACCAGCTGACCGGTTCGGATGTGCTCGCCGCGACGCACGCGGGGCACCACCGGCTCATACATGGTGCTGATCCCGTCGGGGTGCAGCACCGTGACGGTGGAACGGCCGGCGACGGGTCCGGCGAAGGTGACCGTTCCGGCGCGGGCCGCGACCACCGCGGACTCGGCGGGTGCTCCCAGGTCGACGCCGCGGTGCCCGGCGAGCCAGCGCTCAGCCGGCGGATCGAATCCGCGGACCACGGGCGGGCGCGGGGCCAGCGGCCAGTGATACGCACGCTGCGCGGACGCCGCGCCGGGGCCGGCAGGCAGCGCGCTCGCGCACACCAGCGCGATGGCGGTGGCGCGACGCCGGGTATTGAGACTCCCCATAGGACCTCCTCATAGGACTTAGACGCACGGCGCGGCGGTTCGGCTCCATCGGCGTGTCGCGCGGCCGTCGTCGCCCGAGACGCTGATTTGGCTGGTGATCGCGCATCGGAGTAGTCTGGCGACGCACCCAGGCATGTCTTGGGTGACTTCGCGCGCCCGCGAGAAGCTACATCGGAACACGCGGTCCCGGATACCTCCGGGTGTGTTCGCCGATGGCGGGCGCCAGGACCGGAGCTCGACCCGAGCGCCGGTGACAACTGCGAGAGAGGACATATTCATGGCTGTCGTGACCATGAAGCAGCTGCTTGACAGCGGCGCACACTTCGGGCATCAGACCCGCCGTTGGAACCCGAAGATGAAGCGTTTCATCTTCACCGACCGCAACGGCATCTACATCATCGACCTGCAGCAGACGCTGTCGTACATCGACCGCGCCTACGAGTTCGTCAAGGAGACCGTCGCCCACGGCGGCACCATCCTGTTCGTCGGCACCAAGAAGCAGGCTCAGGAGTCGGTCGCCGCCGAGGCCACCCGCGTCGGCATGCCGTACGTGAACCAGCGTTGGCTCGGTGGCATGCTCACCAACTTCAACACCGTGCACAAGCGTCTCCAGCGGATGAAGGAGCTGGAGACCATGGAGCAGACCGGTGGCTTCGAGGGTCGCACCAAGAAGGAAATCCTCATGCTCACGCGTGAGAAGAACAAGCTGGAGCGCACGCTCGGCGGTATCCGCGACATGGCCAAGGTTCCCTCGGCCGTGTGGATCGTCGACACCAACAAGGAGCACATCGCCGTCGGTGAGGCTCGCAAGCTGAACATCCCGGTCATCGCGATCCTGGACACCAACTGCGATCCGGACGTCGTCGACTACCCGATCCCGGCGAACGACGATGCGATCCGCAGCGCCGCTCTGCTGACCCGCGTGATCGCCTCGGCCGTCGCCGAGGGCGTTCAGGCGCGTGCCGGCCAGACCGCGGGCGACGCCAAGCCGGAGGCCGGCGAGGGCGAGCCGCTGGCGGAGTGGGAGCAGGAACTCCTGGCTGAGGCGACCGCTCCGGCGGCCGCACCGGCCACCGATGGCGCCACCGAGGCTCCGGCCGCAGAATAAGAACTGCCGAGAAGCAGGAAACGGGCCCCGAGCACGATGAGCCGGGCCCCTTCTCCGGCGGGGTGATCACCCCGCCGGAGAATCTTGTCTCTCGATCACAAATCGACAAAGGAGGGTCGCCACCTATGGCGAACTACACCGCGGCGGACGTCAAGCGTCTGCGCGAAATGACCGGTTCGGGCATGCTCGACTGCAAGAACGCCCTCGCGAACAACGACGGCGACTTCGACAAGGCAGTCGAAGAGCTGCGCATCAAGGGTGCCAAGGACGTCGGCAAGCGTGCCGAGCGCTCCACCGCCGAGGGTCTGGTCGCCGCCCGTGACGGCGTCATGATCGAGCTCAACAGCGAGACCGACTTCGTCGCCAAGAACGACGAGTTCCAGAAGCTCGCCGACGACATCCTGGGTGCGGCCATCGAGCTGCGCAGCAACGACGTCGACGCTCTGCTCGCCGCGAAGCTCGGCGACGGCACCGTCGCCGACGCCGTCGAGGCGCTCTCGGCCAAGATCGGCGAGAAGCTGGTCCTGCGCCGCGTCGCGTCGTACGACGGCCCGGTGGCCGTCTACCTGCACAAGCGTGCCTCGGACCTGCCGCCCGCCGTCGGCGTCCTGGTCTCCTACACTGGCGAGGGCGACACCGCCGCGGAGGCCGCTCGCGGCGCCGCCATGCAGGTCGCCGCGCTGCGCGCCAAGTACGCCAGCCGCGAGGAGGTCCCCGCGGACGTCGTCGAGAACGAGCGTCGTATCGCCGAGGAGACCGCCAAGGCCGAGGGCAAGCCCGAGCAGGCGCTCCCGAAGATCGTCGAGGGCCGCGTCAACGGCTTCTACAAGGACGTCGTCCTGGTCGACCAGCCGTCGGTCACCGACTCGAAGAAGACCGTGAAGGCGATCCTGGACGAGGCCGGCGCCACCGTCGTCGCGTTCACCCGCTTCGAGGTCGGCCAGTCCTAGTCCGCTAGGCCGCATGCGTCTCCGGCCCCGGAATCGACCCGCGAGGGCGACTCCGGGGCCGGAGTGCGTATGCGGGACGATCGACGCCCTAAGATGGAGAGAGTTTGTGCCGACACTCGAGCGAAGGAAGAGATGAGCGAATCGCAGTCGACCGCCGAAGAGGGCAGAGCAGGTTTCTCCCGGGTGCTTCTGAAGCTCGGCGGTGAGATGTTCGGTGGCGGTTCCGTGGGGCTCGACCCGGACGTCGTGGGCACCGTGGCCGACCAGATCGCCGAGGTGGTCTCCTCGGGCGTCCAGATCGGCATCGTGATCGGCGGCGGTAACTTCTTCCGCGGCGCCGAACTGCAGCAGCGCGGTCTGGACCGTTCGCGCTCGGACTACATGGGGATGCTCGGCACCGTCATGAACTGCCTTGCGTTGCAGGACTTCTTGGAGAAGCGGGGGATCACCACCCGCGTGCAGACCGCCATCACCATGGGTCAGGTCGCCGAGCCGTACCTGCCGCTGCGCGCCGTACGTCACCTCGAGAAGGGCCGCGTGGTGATCTTCGGTGCGGGTATGGGCATGCCCTACTTCTCCACCGACACCACCGCTGCGCAGCGCGCGCTCGAGATCAAGGCCGAGGCGGTGCTGATGGCCAAGGCCGTCGACGGCGTGTACTCCGACGACCCGCGCAGCAACCCGGACGCGGAACTGTATCGCGAGATCAGCCACCGCGAGGCGATCGAGAAGCAGCTCAAGGTCGCCGACGCGACCGCGTTCAGCCTGTGCATGGACAACAACATGCCGATCCTGGTGTTCAATCTCCTCGAGCGCGGCAACATCGCCCGCGCGGTCGCGGGTGAACCGATCGGCACGCTGGTGCGCACCCCGCAGGCCTCCTGACCACTGCCGATCCCAGACTTCCACCGCGACGAAAAGAAGGAACGAGACTCATCATGATCGACGAAGCGCTGCTCGACGCCGAGGAGAAGATGGAGAAGGCCGTCGCCCACCTGCGCGACGACATGGCCTCCATCCGCACCGGGCGTGCCAACCCGGCGATGTTCAACAAAGTCGTCATCGACTATTACGGCGCTCCCACTCCGATCACCCAGGTGGCGGGCATCAACACCCCGGAGCCGCGGCTCGTCGTCATCAAGCCGTACGAGCAGTCGACGATGAACGACATCGAGACCGCCATCCGGAACTCCGACCTGGGCGTCAACCCGACCAACGACGGCACGGTGATCCGCGTCGCGATCCCGCAGCTCACCGAGGAGCGCCGCAAGCAGCTCGGCAAGCAGGCGCGCGGCAAGGGCGAGGACGCCAAGGTCGCGATCCGCAACGTGCGACGCAAGGCCGTCGACGAGCTCAAGCGGATCCAGAAGGACGGCGACGCGGGCGAGGACGAGGTGACGCGCGCCGAGAAGGAACTCGACAAGACCACGCACACCTACACCGATGCGGTCGACGAGCTCGTGAAGAACAAAGAAGCTGAGCTGCTCGAGGTATGACGAGTACACCGGAGCAGGCTGAGAAACCCTCCGGGGGGAGTTCCCGGGCCGGCCGGAACCTCCCGGCAGCCATCGGCGTCGGCTGCATCCTGGGCGGTCTGCTCATCGCCGTGCTGCTGCTGGCCCCGGACGGCTGGTACGGCGTCGTCGCTGTCGCACTGGCGATCGCGACCTGGGAGGTCGTCAAGCGGCTGCGGGACGGCGGTTTCGCGGTCCCGGTGATCCCGCTGCTGGCCGGTGGACAGGCGATGATCTGGCTGTCGTGGCCGTTCGGACTGGCCGGGACCTTCGTCGCGATGGCGGCGACGATCCTGGTGATGATGGTCTGGAAGCTGTTCGCACAGGGTCTGTCGAACGCTCCGGTGAACTACATGCGCGATCTGTCGGTCGCGATCCTGGTGCTGGCGTGGCTGCCGATGCTCGCGACCTTCGGCACCTACCTGGTACGCCAGGAGGACGGTGCGCTCCGCGTCTTCACCCTGATGATCGTGGTGGTCTGCTCCGACGTCGGCGGTTATGTGGCGGGCGTGCTGTTCGGCAAGCATCCGATGGCGCCCGCGATCAGTCCCAAGAAGTCGTGGGAGGGACTGGCCGGATCGGTTGTCGTCGGCACCCTCGGCGCACTCGCCTGCGTCGTGTGGATCCTCGACACCTCGCACTGGTGGATCGGTTTCGTGCTCGGTCCGCTGCTGGTGGTGGTCGCCACCACCGGCGACCTCGTCGAGTCCCAGATCAAGCGCGACCTCGGCATCAAAGACATGGGCACGCTGCTGCCCGGTCACGGCGGCATCATGGACCGTCTGGACTCGCTGCTGCCCTCGGCGTTCATCACCTGGGCAGTGCTGGCCTGGCTGCTGTGAGGAGCGGGGCGGCGAGCGCTACCCGTGCTTGCGCGCCTTCTTCAGCGCCCGGTTGAGCTGGAAGATCCTCGCGCCGCCGAGCAGTGCGGTGATCAGGGCGCCCGCGATGGCGGCGATCAGCAGGCTCACGCCGAGTGGCAGGTCGGCCTTGAAGAAGATCAGGTCGATCTCCACCGAGTCGGGGTTCATGACGATGAACACGATCAACAGGATCGTGACCAGCACCCCGAGCACCCATCCGACGTACGTCGCCTGAGTACGTGTGCCGGATGCGGCGGAGGCCGCAGCGGCCACCCGTCGGCGTTCGGCTTTCACCGGATCGACGGTGCCGTACTGCTGCGACCCCTCGACCGGAGCGACCTCGTGTGGCTCCGCGCCGCCGGACGTCTCGTCGAATCGGTCCCCGTGCTTCGGATCAGGTGTGGTCATGCCTCTATCGTCGCATGAGACAATGGTCGGTGTGAGCTCTCTGCCCCTCGTTTTCGACGCACCCAAGCGCGGCCTGCCGCCGAAGCATTTCGCCGACCTCGACGAGCAGGGCCGCATCGAGGCGGCCGCCGAGCTCGGGCTGCCCAAGTTCCGGGCGAATCAGCTGGCCAAACACTATTACGGCCGGCTCACCGCCGACGTTCAGGAGATGACCGACCTGCCCGCGGGCGCACGCGAGGATGTCGCGCGCACGCTCTTCCCGACGCTCATGACACCCGTCCGGCACATCTCCTGCGACGACGACAGCACACGCAAGACGCTGTGGCGCCTGCACGACGGCACGCTGCTGGAATCGGTCCTGATGCGCTATCCCGAGCGGAATACTCTGTGCATCTCCTCACAGGCCGGGTGCGGTATGGCGTGCCCGTTCTGCGCGACCGGTCAGGGCGGACTCGACCGGAACCTGTCGACCGCCGAGATCGTCGACCAGGTCCGGGCCGCCGCCCGAGCACTGCGCGACGGTGAGGTCGGAGAGCCGGGCCGGCTGTCGAACATCGTCTTCATGGGCATGGGGGAGCCGCTCGCGAACTACCGGCGCGTGGTGGACGCGGTCCGCAAGATCACGTCCCCGGCGCCCGACGGCTTCGGCATCTCGGCGCGGTCGGTGACCGTGTCGACGGTGGGTCTCGCGCCGGCGATCCGCCGCCTGGCCGACGAGGGGCTGTCGGTGACCCTCGCGGTGTCGCTGCACACCCCCGACGACGAACTGCGCGACACCCTGGTGCCGGTCAACAACCGGTGGTCGGTCGCCGAGGTGCTCGAGGCCGCGCGCTACTACGCGGACACGACCGGCCGGCGCGTGTCGATCGAGTACGCGCTCATCCGGGATGTGAACGATCAGCCGTGGCGCGCCGACCTGCTGGGACGCAAGCTCCGGTCCGCGCTCGGTTCGCTCGTCCATGTGAATCTCATTCCGCTGAATCCGACGCCCGGATCCGAGTGGGACGCCAGCCCCAAACCGGTGGAGGCCGAGTTCGTCCGCCGGGTGCGCGAACACGGGGTGTCGTGCACGGTCCGCGACACCCGCGGGCAGGAGATCGCCGCGGCGTGCGGTCAGCTCGCCGCCGAAGAGAAGTAGGCGCGTCATACACGGACAGAGACGAGAAAGACCCGGACGACGTGGCGTCCGGGTCTTTCAGGTATTCCGGTGACTGTGCCTGCGCAGCCGGGTCAGCGCTTCCAGACGCCCTTGCGCGGAATCATCTCGTAGACGGTGTAACCGATCAGTGCCACGGCGATGACGATGAGGAAGATGTCCTCGATGTGGCCGACGTGATTACCCTTGAGCATGCCGAGCAGGATGATCGCGGTGACGAAGGAAGCGATCGCGATCGAGCGGCGGGCCACACCGTGCCAGCCGAAACGAGCCGACGGGGCGTCGGCGGGCTCGTGAACCCATCCGGTATCGATGGTTTCGACCTCAGTGCTTGCCACGTTCACTCCTTATGACGACCGGTAGTAGTCCGGCCTACAGCATAACCCGACCCGCGTGCGCGACAATGTCGGGTGTGACGACGCGTGTTTTGATTCTCGGATCCACGGGATCCATTGGCACCCAGGCCCTCGAAGTGGTCGCCGAGCACCCGGACCGGTTCCAGGTGGTCGGCCTCGGGGCCGGCGGGGGGAGCCTCGAACTGCTCCAGCGGCAGGTCGCCGAAACGGGGCTGGCGCCGCAGCGGGTGGCCGTCGCCGACGCCGACGCCGCCGTCGTGCTCGGCGACCGGCTGGGCGGCCCGGTGCTCGGCGGACCCGACGCCATGGTCCGGCTGATCGAGTCGGTGGAGGCCGACGTGATCCTCAACGGAGTGGTCGGAGCGATCGGTCTGCGCCCGAGCCTGGCCGCCCTGGAGTCGGGGGCGCGGCTCGCACTGGCGAACAAGGAGTCGCTGGTGGCCGGCGGCGCCCTGGTGCTCGACGCCGCGGCGCCGGGTCAGATCGTGCCGGTCGACTCCGAGCACTCGGCGATCGCGCAGTGCCTGCGCGGCGGCACCGCGGACGAGGTGGAGCGACTCGTCCTGACGGCGTCCGGGGGGCCGTTCCGCGGGTGGACCGCCGAGCAGGTGCGCGGTGTGACGCCCGAGCAGGCGGGCAGGCATCCCACCTGGTCGATGGGTCCGATGATCACCCTCAACTCGGCGACGCTGGTCAACAAGGCCCTCGAAGTCATCGAGGCGCACCTGCTGTTCGGCGTCGACTACGACCGCATCGACGTCACCGTTCACCCGCAGTCGATCGTGCACTCGATGGTGACCTTCGTCGACGGAGCCACCATCGCGAAGGCGTCGCCGCCGTCGATGAAGCTGCCGATCGCACTGGCCCTCGGCTGGCCCCACCGCGTCCCCGGCTCGTCGTCGGCGTGCGACTGGACCACCGCGTCCACGTGGACCTTCGAGCCGGTGGACGACGAGGTGTTCCCGGCGATCCGTCTCGCACGCAGCGCCGGAAAGGCAGGCGGCAGCCTCACGGCGGTGTACAACGCCGCCAACGAGGTGGCGGCGGAGGGATTCTTCGCCGGCGCCATCGACTTCCCGCGGATCGTCGGCGTCATCGCGGACGTGCTGGCCGACGCCGATCAGTGGTCATCGCGGCCGGGTACCCTGGACGAGGTGCTGGCCGCCGACCAGTGGGCGCGGCGGCGTGCCGCGGAGCACGTCACGGCGCGCTCGTAGTCGGGAAGAACACACTCGGCACGGACGCGGCCGGCACGAACACAGTCAAGCGGGGCCCGGTGCTCCCACGGGTCTGAGGGAGACGATCAGTGAGTCTGGTGCTCGGCGTCGCGCTCTTCGCGCTGGCACTGCTGATCTCGATCGCCTGGCACGAGCTCGGTCACATGTGGGCCGCGCAGGCGACGGGAATGAAGGTGCGCCGCTATTTCGTCGGCTTCGGTCCCACGGTGTGGTCAACCCGGCGCGGGGAGACCGAGTACGGCGTGAAAGCGGTGCCCCTCGGCGGCTTCTGCGACATCGCGGGCATGACGCCCCACGAGGATCTGACCGACGAGGAACGCGAACGCGCGATGTACGCGCAGCCGACCTGGAAACGGCTCGTGGTTCTCGCCGCCGGACCCGTCCAGAACTTCATCCTCGGCTTCGCGCTCGTCGTGGTGCTGGGTCTGGGGTGGGGCCTGCCGATCATCGGCGATCAACCGGTGTACGTGAAGTCGCTGGAGTGCGTGGCCACCACCACCGATGCGCAGGGAGTGCCCGTGGCGTGCACGGGAACGGCCCCGGCTGCGGCAGCCGGACTGCAGGTCGGCGATCAGGTGCTCGCGGTGGACGGCCACACCGTCACCGACCGGTCCGACATGATCCAACGCGTCCAGCAGTCCGCCGGCACCGTCGCCCTCACGGTGGAGCGCGACGGCCACCGGATGGATCTGACGGTGCCGGTGACCCCGGTCCAGCGGATGGTGGAAGGCGACGGCGGCGCGCTGCGCCCCGCACAGGTCGGAGCCATCGGCGTGGGCCTGGACACCGCCTACGTCGAGCACTACGGCGCGGGCAGCATCTGGGGCGGCGCGCTGCGTTTCACCGGCGACATCTTCAGCGAGACCTTCAAGGCGCTGATCTCGCTGCCGTCCAAGGTCACCGGCCTGTGGCACGCGGTCACCGGCGGCGAGCGCGCCGTCGACAGTCCGGTCAGCGTGGTCGGCGCATCGGTCCTCGGCGGACAGGCCGTGGAGCACGGTTACTGGGACATGTTCTTCGGGCTGCTGCTCAGCGTGAACTTCTTCCTGGGCGCCTTCAACCTGATCCCGTTGCTCCCGCTGGACGGCGGACACATGGCGATCGCCCTCTACGAGAAGATCCGCAACACCGTGCGCCGCCGCTTCGGCAAGATCGCGGCGGGTCCGGTCGACTACTACCGGCTGCTGCCGATCACCTACGCGGTGGTGGCCGTGATGGGCGGGTTCATGATCCTCACCGTGACAGCCGACATCGTCAACCCGATCAAGGTGTTCTGACGCCGTCACCGCCAGGCGCCCCGAGCGCGTCCGGGCCGGGGCGCCCGCCGTCACGCCGAGGGACGGATGGTGAAGGCGGTGTCGCCGTCGGTGAACACCAGGCCGGTGTCGGCGGAGGTGCCGGACTTCGCCAGACGGCCGCCGGACAGGCGGCGGTAGGCGCTCACGTGCGAGGTGAGCCCGGTCAGCGAGGCGACGTCGATGACGTAGAGCCACTTCTGGTCCTGGCTGAGGACCACTCGGGCCGGCGGGCTGGTGAGCCCGGTCGGCGTCGACGCGACCGTGTTGAGCGTCCCGTTCCGGCCGATCCGGAACGAGGCCACATTCATGCCCATCGTCATCGGCGCGTAGGCGTACCTGCTGTCGGAGGTCACCGCCATGCCGTGCGGCACGAGCCCGACGAACGGGGCGCCGATGGGCGTCAGCGTGCCGTTCCGGTTGATGCGCCAGCCGTTGATGTTGTGCGACTGCTCGTTGCCGATGTACAGGTATTTGCCGTCGGGCGTGACCTGGCCGAGTGCGGGCATCAGCCCCGCGGCCTGAGTGGTCCCGATGTGGGTGAGCTTGCCCGAGTCGCTGAACGAGTACGCGTCCATGGTGCAGGCCACGAAGCTCGGCACGTAGACGTGCTTGCCGTCCGGTGTGAAGAGCGGATGGCCCAGGGCGCTGACGGGGTTCGGCTGATCGGTCCGGCTGACGGGCGTCAACCCGCCGGTGCTCGAGACCCGGTAGGTCACCAGGGTGGTGCGCACCGAGCCAACGGTCGCGACCAGGTAGCGGCCGTCGGGACTGAAGCCGAGGCCGGTGACGGGACCGCCGGCGTCGGTGATGCCGCCGCCCGCCAACGGGACCAGCCGGCCTGCGGAGGTGAGGTGCCACGCCTGGATGTTCGACGAGGCCACCCCGGCGCTGTAGACCCACTTCCCGTTGGGATGCGGCCGGAGGGAGAGGGAGAACGAGGTCTTCGTCGGAGCGGTGCTCACCTTCGTCAGCCGCGGCCCCTGGGCCTTCAGGACGGTGACGCCGGGCGTGCCGCTCGCGCCGACGACCAGATACTCCGGACTGCCCGACGACGCGGGATCGGCACCCGCTGCCGGCGTCGTCGCCGACTGGGCGGTCATCGCCAGTGCGAGGGCGCCGGCGACGAGCGCCGCCTGTCGGCCGGCGTTCTTCGCGGAGGTGCGGTGCGGGGGCGTCGGGATGGTGATTCTCGGGGTGGTGGTC
Organism: Gordonia cholesterolivorans; assembly: GCF_039531975.1. NCBI lineage: Bacteria > Bacillati > Actinomycetota > Actinomycetes > Mycobacteriales > Gordoniaceae > Gordonia > Gordonia cholesterolivorans. The sequence goes on from NZ_BAAARB010000004.1 coordinate 127,804, forward strand.
GTCATGGGCGGTTCCGTTCGGCAGAGGTGGCGGACAGGGACGGGTGATTCGGACGTGCGGACAGGGGCGCAGACAGTGATCTGCAGCACTGATGCTGCCGTGTCCGCAGGCCGCTGAACTGTCCAAATCCCTGGACATCGGCCCGGTCGACGCGGTGCGCACGGTGGCGCCGGGGTCGGTAGACTCGAGGGGTGACCGCGCCGGCGCGCCCGCCGATCACGGTGTCGCCGATCACGGTGCCAAGGAGAGGAAACATGACTCAATCGATCGGTCTCGGGATTCCCGCCGGACCGCCGCCGGTGCTCGCTCCCAGACGCAAGACGCGGCAGATCCACGTCGGCGACGTCGGCGTCGGCAGCGACTTCCCGATCTCCGTGCAGTCCATGTGCACCACCAAGACACACGATGTGAACGCCACGCTGCAGCAGATCGCGCAGCTCACCGCCTCCGGATGCGACATGGTCCGGGTGGCGTGCCCCCGCCAGGAGGACGCGGACGCGTTGCCGGTGATCGCGCGCAAGTCGCAGATCCCGGTGATCGCCGACATCCATTTCCAGCCGAAGTACATCTTCGCCGCGATCGACGCCGGCTGCGCCGCCGTGCGCGTCAATCCGGGGAACATCAAGGAGTTCGACGGCCGCGTCAAGGAGGTCGCCAAGGCGGCAGGCGACGCGGGCATCCCGATCCGGATCGGCGTCAACGCCGGATCCCTCGACAAGCGACTGCTGGAGAAGTACGGGAAGGCGACGCCGGAGGCTCTGGTGGAGTCGGCCCTGTGGGAGGCGAGCCTGTTCGAGGAGCACGGTTTCGGCGACATCAAGATCTCTGTGAAGCACAACGACCCGGTGGTGATGGTCGAGGCCTACCGTCAGCTGGCCGCGCAGTGCGACTACCCGCTGCACCTCGGCGTCACCGAGGCCGGACCGGCGTTCCAGGGCACCATCAAGTCGGCCGTGGCCTTCGGTGCGCTGCTGAGCGAGGGCATCGGCGACACGATCCGCGTCTCACTGTCGGCGCCTCCGGCCGAGGAGATCAAGGTCGGCGACGCGATCCTGCAGTCGCTGAACCTGCGCCCGCGGAAGCTGGAGATCGTCTCGTGCCCGTCGTGTGGCCGCGCGCAGGTCGACGTCTACAAACTGGCCGACGAGGTCAGCGCCGGACTGGAGGGCATGGAGATCCCGCTCCGCGTGGCCGTGATGGGCTGCGTGGTGAACGGGCCGGGCGAGGCCCGCGAAGCCGACCTCGGCGTCGCGTCGGGTAACGGCAAGGGCCAGATCTTCGTCAAGGGCGAGGTCATCAAGACCGTTCCCGAGGCACAGATCGTCGAGACTCTGATCACCGAAGCGCTGCGTATCGCCGAGGAGTCGGGGGAGACTGGAAGCGGCGCCCCGGTCGTGACCGTGACGTAGCGATCCGCTGTCACGTCGGGATGCTGCTGAACTGAAGTGAGCAGGGAGGTGGGCCGTGCTGGGGATCCTCGGTGACCGGCCGCTCGGCGCCAAAGACGCCGACGCGGTGGCCCGCGCACTCGACCTCGACCCGGTGGCGTCGTGCATGGTCGCGGCACGGGTGGAGGCGTACGGGCTCTCGCCCCGCTTCCTCGGAGGCGAGATGTGGACCGCCTCGCAGCCGAGCGAGTCACTCGCCTTCTCGGGTGCGAATCTGATGCCGCTGATCGGCGGCGCGACCGATCTCGACGTCTTCGCCGACCGCGCACTGGCGTCGCCGCGTCTGTGCTCGTCGGTGGTGGGATCGGCCGACCTGGTCCTCGGACTGTGGGACCGCGTCGCGCCGGCATGGGGTCCCCCGCGGGAGATCCGCGACGACCAGCCGTTGCTCGCGCTCACGGGCTACCCCGAGATCGCGCCCGATCCGCAGGTCCGCCTGGTGACGATGGCCGATCTGGACGCCTACTTCCCGGCGGCAGTCGAGATGTTCATCGGCGAGGTCGGCGTCGATCCGCGGGCCGGGGACGAGGGCAGGTCGTACCGGAGGCGGCTCGCGGCCCTGATCTCGGCGCGGCGCGTATTCGCCCGATTCGACGGAGACCGCGTGGTGTTCAAGGCCGAGATCGGTTCCATGTCCCGCAAGGTGGGCCAGATCCAGGGCGTCTGGGTGGATCCTGACTGGCGCGGCAGGGGATACGGCGTGGTGGGCACCGCGGCGGTGGCCGCGGCGATCGCCCGCCAGGGCCGGATCGCGAGCCTGTATGTGAACAGCTTCAACGCCGCCGCCCGGCACACCTACGAACGGGTCGGATTCCAGCAGGTCGGCACCTTCGCGACCGTCCTGGTCGACTGACGGCCACCGCCCGCTCGTCCTCTATGATCGGGCCGATGCCCAGTACACTCCGAGCGCGCGTGCGTCGCCCTCATCGCAGCCGGTCGACGGTGCCGTGCCTCGTCGTGGTGCTGGCGCTGCTGGCGACTCTGACGGCGTGTACGACGCAGGACGACGGTCCCCGGTCGGCTGTTCAGACCTTCCTCGACCGGTTCGCCGACCGCGACTTCTCCGGCGCGGGGGCGGTCACCACCGATCCGGACCGGGCTCGCGATCAGCTCGCGCAGACGTGGACCGGACTGGCGGCGGACTCGATGTCGGCGACCGCCGGGCGGGTGCGGATCGATCAGGACGTCGCGGACGTGCCCGTCACCTACACCTGGACCCTGGCCGGCGGCAGATCGTGGGAGTACTCGGCGAACATCGCGCTCGGCCGCGGCGACACCGGCTGGTCGGTGCGGTGGAAGTCGTCGGCGATCCATCCCAAGCTCGGCGCCGACCAGCGGCTGGCGATGTCGCAGACCAGTCCGCCGCGGGCGGCGGTCAACGAGTCCGACGGTTCGGAGGTGATGGTCGACGGCACCGTGGTCGGGGTGTCGTTCGACGCCGCGAAGGCCGCGGCCGGGGGAGGCGTCAGCGATTCGGCGCACCGTCTGGTGGACGTCCTGGGTCCCCTGATCCCCGGACTCGACCCGCAGGCGATCGCCGAGAAGTCGACGGCGCGGAGCGATCCGCTGCCGATCGGCCGGATCCAGACCGCGGACTTCGACCGGCTGCGCGACCGGCTGGCCGTGCCGGGAATCGTGACCGAGGACCAGGCCGTTCTGGTTCCGCGGGACCCCGGATTCGCACCGTCGGTGCTCGCGAAGGTCAAGGACGAGGTCTCCGGCGGCCTCACCGGGTCCAGCGGGTGGCGGGTCTCGGTGCTCAACCCCAACGGACTGGTCGCCGACGTGGTCGCCGACGAGTCGGGCACGCCCGCGCCCGCGGTCCTGCTGACCCTGTCGCGGTCGGTGCAGGACGCGGCGCAGCGCGCGGTGAACGCCGTCCAGGGGAAGCAGGCGATGCTCGTGGCGTTGCAGGCGTCGACCGGCAAGATCCTCGCGATCGCCCAGAACCGCGATGCCGATCGTGACGGCCTCATCGCCACCTCCGGTCTGTACCCGCCGGGTTCGACCTTCAAGATGGTCACCTCCGCGGCGGCCTTCCACGACAAGATGACCGATCCCGACGCGATCGTGCCGTGTCCCGGCGAGATCCACATCGGTGAGCGTTCCATCCCGAACTACGACGGCTTCTCGCTCGGGGCGGTGCCGCTGCGCTCCGCCTTCGCCCACTCCTGCAACACCACCTTCGCCGACCTGGCCAGCCGGATGGGGCCCACCGATCTCACCCACGCGGCCGCCGCGATGGGGCTGGGAGAGGTGTACCGGGTGCCCGGTCTGGACGTGAAGTCCGGCTCGGTGCCCGTCGAACCCGGGCTGGTGGCCCGCAGCGAAGACGGTTTCGGACAGGGCCGGGTGCTGGCGAGCCCGCTCGGCATGGCGCTCGTGGCCGCGGCCGCGGCCACCGGCAGGGCTCAGGTCCCGCAGCTCATCGACGGACGCGAGACGACGGTGACCGGCCCGCAGGCCGCGCTGTCGGACGAGGTGTACCAGCGGCTGCGGCCGATGATGCGCGCGGTGGTCACCGAGGGAACGGCGACCTCGATCGCCGGATCGGGCGAGGTGTACGGCAAGACGGGCGAGGCGGAGGTCGCGGGCGGATCGCACGCGTGGTTCGCGGGCTATCGCGGCGACATCGCGTTCGCGACTCTCATCGTGCTCGGCGGCGACTCCACCAATTCGGTGAATGTGACGCGCGACTTCCTCGACGCGATCCCCGCGGGCTACCGGCCGTAGCCTGCGGTTCACCGCGCGGGTGTGATGATCCGTTCGCCGGTGTCGGGGTGGTCCCAGATCAGGACCGGATGATCGTAGGTCTCCGACAGCAGGTCGGCGGTCATCACCTCGTCGACGGCGCCGGTCGCGAGCAGCCGTCCGGCCTTCATCACGGCGACGCGGTCGGCGTAGGCGGCCGCGAGCGTCAGATCGTGCACCACGAGGATCACCGTGGCGCCCGCCGCCGCACGGCGCGACAGGATCGTCAGGACCTGTTCGGTGTGCCCGATGTCGAGTGCGGCGGTGGGCTCGTCGAGCAGCAGGACCGGTGTGTCCTGCGCCAGCGCACGGGCCAGCGAGACTCGTGCCTGCTGCCCGCCGGAGAGCTGCGGGAACGGCCGATTCAGTAGATCTTCCAGCCCGCATTCGGCGATCGCGGCGTCGATCAGTTCCTCCGACTGCACCGCCTGCGGGGTGCGGGTCCACGGGAATCGGCCCATCTCGACCACTTCGCGCACCGTGAACGGTGTGTCGGCCCGGTTCTGCTGCGTCACGAGCGCGCGGGCGCGGGCGAGAGTGAGCGAGTCGGCCCGGTGGACGTCGATGTCGCCGATGCGCACGGTCCCGGACTCCGGTGCGCGGACTCCGGAGACCGCGGACAGCAGGGTCGACTTCCCGCATCCGTTCGGGCCCACGAGGGCCAGGATCTCGCCGGGGTGCGCGGCCAGGTCGACGCCGTGGACGATCTCCCGGCGGCCGATCCGGACGGTGACGCCCTCGGCGACGACTCCGCCGTGCACGGCGGTCTGCCCGGTCACCATCGTGCCGCCGCATTCCGCTGGCGCAGCAGGAGGAAGAACACCGGGCCGCCGATCAGCGAGGTGAGCATGCCGAGCGGCAGTTCGCCGCCGGTGAGTGTGCGCGCGGCGAGGTCGGCGGCGGCGATCACCAGTGCGCCGCCCAGGGCGCTCGCCGGAAGCAGCAGGGCGTGCCGCGGGCCCACCAGTAGGCGCATCACGTGCGGGACGATCAGGCCGACGAACATGATGATTCCGGTGAACGCGACGCCCGCCGCGGTGAGCATCGCGACCAGGACGATCACCTGGCGTCGCACGGCCTCCACGTTGACGCCGAGGGCGGCGGCCTGCACTTCGCCGAGGGCGAGCAGGTCGAGCTTCTTGACCAGCACCATTCCGCCCGCGAGGCCGGCGAGGGCGAGCGGTGCGACGATCTTCACCTGAGTCCACGAGACGTTGCCCGCCAGCGAACCGAGCTGCCAGAAGACGATCTGCTCGCGGGCTGCGGTGGAGGCGACGTAGGTCAGATAGGCGATGATCCCGAGCGCGAAGGCATTGACGGCGATACCCGTCAGGACCAGCATGATCGTCGACGACGCACCGTCACGGATGCTCAAGACGTAGACGCCGGCCGTGGTGAGGAGCCCGAAGAGCGCGGCGGCGCCGGCGACGGCCCAGCCGTTGGTTCCGGTGCCGCCGATCACGATCATCAGGCAGGCGCCGACCGCGGCTCCGGACGAGACGCCGATGATGCCCGGCTCGGCGAGGGGATTGGCGAGCACTCCCTGCAGCAGGCAGCCCGCCGTGCCGAGAGCGAGCCCGACCAGCAGCCCGAGCAGGATCCGCGGGAACCGCGAGACCCACAGCGCGTTCTCGCCCTGTGGATGCGTGGGCAGGGGACCGATGTCGAGGTGCCAGTGGTGCGCGATGGAGCCGAGCACCTCCAGAGGCGGAATGTGTACCTGTCCGGTGCCCGCGGAGACGACGACCACCACGCCGAGCAGGACGAGCGTCGCCGCCATCACCCACAGTGCGCGGCCGCGGAAGACCGACAGCGCGGCCGTCAGTCGATACCGCAACCCGGGAGCGCTGTCGGACCGCGGGTCCCGTGGTGCAGTGTTCCCGTGTCCGGCGTCAGTGTGCCGCGGCTCGGCGCGGTCGGCGAGATCAGACATAGATCGCCTTCGCCAGCGCGCTGAGGACCAGACCGGTGTCGGGACCGAACATGAGGATCTGCGTCTCGTCCATCTCGACGATGCGCCGGTTGCGCCCGGCGGAGGTGTCGGCCACGGCCGGCAGCTGAAGGACCTTGTCGAGGCCGCCGACCGAGTCGGCGCCCTGGGTCATCACGAGCAGTACGTCGGGATCGGCCCGGATCATCGATTCGGCGCTGACTTGCGTGAACGGCGCGGTCAGGCCTGCCTTGGTGCCGGCGTCGCGACCGCCGAGCGCTTCGATGAGATCGTCCGCACCGGAACCCGGACCCGCGAGCAGGATCAGATGTTCGCCGCGGATGTACAGAAAGCCGATGGTCGGATCGCCGGTCGGGCGAGGGAGGAGGGCGCGGGCGTCGGCGATCTGCTTCTCGGTGCGCGCCACCAGTTTCTCGCCCTGCGCGGGTACGCCGAGCGCGGCGGCCACATCGCGGATGAGCGCGGGGCTGCCGGCCACCGACCGCTGGCCGGTGAAGACCGACACCGGGATGCCCGCGGCACGGATCTGGTCGACCGCACCCGCGGGTGTGGCGTCGTCGGTGACCAGGACGATGGACGGATTCTGCGCGAGGACGCGTTCGGGGTTGATCGCGTGGCCGGTCTCGGTCACGTACGGCAGCCGCGAGGCCGACGGAAAGGTGGTGGAACGGTCGCGGCCCACGACGTGCGTGCCCAGGCCGAGCGAGAAGACGATGTCGCCCAGCGTGCCGTTCCGATCGAGCGCGATGATCCGGTCGGCGCGGGGGCCCGGCACCACGGCGGAGTCGACCGGGACGACGTCGGCGTCCGGGAGCGCCGCGGTGGCGGGGCCGGAGCGCAGTGTCGCGCTGGTCGCGGTGGCGGTCGCGCCGGTGTCGATGGGCTCGGTGGTGCATCCGGATACGAACAGTCCGACGACCAGCAGCAGGGCCCAGACAGGGGCGATCGACATCGCGGACCGGGTAGGAGCCGTCACCTGAATCCGCCTTGTCATGCTCACAGTTCTGTTAGGCACACCTTACTGGTTGGTACCTCCTCGACGCACATCGGTGCGATTCCGGCCGAGCGGTGTCCGCGGCGGAGGCGTCCGTAGAATTTCCGTCATGACAGTTCGCGCACCACTGGTTCCCGGCGTCGTGGCTCCGACGCTGCCCGTCCCCGACTCGATCGAACGTCCCGAGTACGCGTGGAAGGACTCGGTGAACGAGGGCCACGAACCGTGGGTGCAGACCCCGGAGACGATCGAGAAGATGCGCGTGGCGGGCAGGATCGCGGCCAACGCCCTGGCCGAGGCGGGTCGGGCCGTCGCTCCGGGAGTCACGACAGCCGAACTCGACCGGATCGCCCACGAGTACATGATCGATCACGGCGCCTACCCGTCGACGCTGGGCTACAAGGGATTCCCGAAGTCCTGCTGCACCTCGCTGAACGAGGTGATCTGTCACGGCATCCCCGATTCGACGGTGATCGAGGACGGCGACATCGTCAACATCGATGTGACGGCCTACATCGACGGTGTGCACGGCGACACGAATGCGACGTTCCTCGCCGGCGACGTCTCACCGGAGGCGCGGGATCTGGTGGAGCGGACCAGGATCGCGACCGAGCGCGCGATCAAGGCCGTCAAACCCGGTCGCGCGCTCAACGTGGTGGGCCGGGTGATCGAGGCGTACGCGAACCGCTTCGGGTACTCGGTGGTGCGCGACTTCACCGGCCACGGGATCGGTGAGACCTTTCACAACGGTCTGGTGGTGCTGCACTACGACCAGCCGAGCGTCGACACCGTCCTGGAACCGGGGATGGTCTTCACCATCGAGCCGATGATCAATCTGGGCGGCCTCGACTGGGAGATGTGGGACGACGGCTGGACCGTGGTGACCGCCGACCGCAGGTGGACCGCGCAGTTCGAGCACACCCTCGTCGTCACCGACACCGGTGCCGAGATCCTGACGCTGCCCGACGAGAGCTGACTTCGGGGGTGAGCGGCGCACTTCTGGTCGGTGGCACGAGCAGCGACGCGGGCAAGAGCCTGATCGTCGCCGGACTGTGCCGGGCGCTGGCGCGTGACGGGATCACGGTGGCGCCGTTCAAAGCGCAGAACATGTCGAACAATTCCGCCGTCACCCTCGACGGCGGTGAGATCGGCCGGGCGCAGGCGCTTCAGGCGCAGGCCTGCGGGCTGGAACCGGACACGCGATTCAACCCGGTGCTGCTGAAGCCCGGCGGTGACCGGCGCTCGCACGTGGTGGTGCGCGGACGCACGGTCGGCGAGGTCGGGGCCGCCGACTATCAGCTCTGGCGTACCCGGCTGGCGGGTGTGGTCGCCGACGAACTCGCGTCGTTGCGACGGGACTTCGACGTGGTGATCTGCGAGGGCGCGGGCTCGGTCGCGGAGATCAACCTCCGCGCCACCGACATCGCGAACATGGGATTGGCCCGGGCGGCGAACATGCCGGTGGTGCTGGTCACCGACATCGACCGCGGCGGATCGCTGGCCCATCTGTTCGGCACCACGGCGGTCCTCGACGCGGACGACCAGGCGCTCGTCGCCGGATACATCGTGAACAAGTTCCGCGGCGATCCGGCGATCCTCGCTCCCGGACTGGAGATGGTGCGCGAGCGCACCGGGCGACCGACCTTCGGCGTGATCCCGTTCGCCGACGGTCTCCGGCTCGATGCCGAGGATTCGCTGGCCGCATCGGTCGGCGCCCGCGTGGGCGGACCTCGCGGCGTGGGCGGCGCCGGACGGGAGCGGATGTCGGTGGCCGCGATCCGGTTGCCCCGCATCTCCAACAGCACCGATGTCCTGGCTCTGGCGTGCGAACCCGACGTCGACGTGACGTGGGTCGACGACCCGTCGGCGGTCCGGGCCGCGGATCTGGCGGTGCTGCCCGGAACCCGCGCGACCCTCAGCGACCTCGCGTGGCTGCGGACCACCGGTCTGGCCGATGCGCTGATCGAACGTGCGCAGCGCGGCCGGCCGGTGCTCGGGGTCTGCGGCGGCTTCCAGATGCTGTGCCGGAGCATCGTCGACACGGTGGAGTCCGTCGGCACAGCGACGTCGGGTGTCGCCCGGCCCGTCGAGGGGCTGGGGCTGCTCGACGTCGACATCGAGTTCGCCGAAGACAAGACCCTGCGGACCTTCGACGGTCACGCGGCCGGTGAGCCGGTGCGCGGATACGAGATCCATCACGGGGTCGTGGTGCGCAGCGAGGAGCAGCCCTGGCTCGACTCCGCGGCGACCGGCCCCGAGGGCGCCCGCAGGGGAGCGGTCTACGGCACCCACTGCCACGGCGCGCTGGAGAGCGACGGCTTCCGCCGCGTCTTCCTGGCCGAGATCGCGCGGCGGGCGGGCCGGACGGGCTTCACCGCCGATCCGCGGCTGTGCGTCGCGCAGGTGCGCCGGTCGCAACTGGATCTGATGGCCGATCTGGTGTGCGAGCACCTCGACATGCCGAGTATCCACGGGTTGATCGAGGGCGGCCCGCCCGCGGTGCCCACCGTCCTATCCTGGCTTGGTGAACACCGCGCACCTGACCGTAGAGCATGACGGACTGACCTTCGACGTCGAGGAGAGCGGGCCCGCTCGAGGACCGTGGGTGGTGCTCCTGCACGGGTTCCCGGTGAACTCGCGGTGCTACGACGACGTGGTTCCGCGCGTGCACGAGGCCGGGCTCCGCACCCTGCGCATCGATCAGCGGGGCTACAGTCCCGGCGCCCGGCCCGAGGAGGTCGACGCCTACCGTCTCGACACGCTCGTCGGCGACGTCATCGGGATCCTCAACCACCTCAACATCTCGTACTCGATGGTCGTCGGCCACGATTGGGGCGGGATCGTCGCCTGGCATCTGGCGGCCAAGCATCCCGACCGCTTCACCGGCCTGGTGGCCGTCAGCACCGGACACCCGTCCGCGATGCGCGATGCACTCGCGGCGGGCGGCGATCAGCGTGAGCGGTCGGCCTACATCAAGGATTTCATCGCCGACGGCGCGGAGGAGAGGCTGAGCGCCCGAGACGGCGTCCTGCTCCGGCGTGCCGGCGTGACCGGCGAGGAACTCGCGCCGATCCTCGAGCCGGGTGCGCTGACCGGTCCGCTGAACTGGTATCGCGCCAATTTCACCGGCGACGTCGCGGCCACCCTGGCCTGCCCGCCGGTCGAGATCCCGACCACCATGGTGTGGAGCGACGGCGACGCGGCTCTGGGACGCGAACAGGCCGAGTTCAGCGGCCGATACGTCTACTCCGACTTCCGCTTCTCCGAACTCCACGGCGTCGACCACTGGATTCCCGAGAATGCGGCGGCCGCTCTGGCGAGCGAGATCTCCCTGCGGTCCTCGCGCTTCTGAGAACCCGCTCGGGCCGCCGCCGCCCTCACTCCAGGTCCAGGCCGAGGAGTGCGTTCTCGAGCACCTCCGGCATGGCGGGATGGATCCAGTACTGGCCGCGGGCCATGTCCGGCACCCGGAGACCGAAGCTCATCGCCTGGATGACGGGCTGGATCACGGTGGACGCCTGCGGACCCATCAGATGCGCGCCGAGCAGTTCACCGCTGCGACGATCGGCGATGAGCTTGCAGAATCCGGTCGTGTCCTCCATCGCCCAGCCGTAGGCGACGTCGCCGTACTCCTGCACCTTGACGGCGATGTCGCGCCCGGTCTCGCGGGCCTGCGCCTCGGTGAGTCCGACGGTGGCGATCTGCGGATGGGTGAAGACCGCGGCCGGCACGTACCGGTGGTCGAACGAGGCCAGCTCGTCGGCGTGCCAGCCGAGCAGCAGATTCTCCTGGACCACACGCTGTTCGTGGTTGGCGACGTGCTTGAGCTGGAACGGTGAACTGACATCGCCGAGCGCCCACACCTCGGGAGCCGGTGTGCGGCCGTGTGCGTCCACCGGCACGCGGCCGTCGGCGAGCAGCTCCACACCGATCGTGTCGAGGCCGAGGCGGTCGCCGTTGGGTGTCCGGCCGGTCGCGACGAGCAGGGCGTCGGCATCGACGTGCCGGCCGTCGGTGAACGAGAGCCGGACGCCGTCGTCGCCGAGGTCGATCGCACCCGCGAGCGTGCTGTCGAGCCGGACGTCCCACTGCCGGCGGGCCACCGCGGTGAATCGCTCGCTGACGTCGTCGTCGAGCCGGCGCAGCAGCCGTCCGCTGCGGGCGACGACGGTGACGTCCACGCCGAGAGCGGAGAAGACGTGGGCGAACTCGGCGGCGATGTATCCGCTGCCGAGGATCGCCATCCGCTTCGGCAGGGCGGGCAGGCGCATCACGTCGCTGTTGGTGTAGTGATGAACGCCCGAATCGGCGATCACCTCAGGAATCTCCGACCGCGAGCCCGCGGCGACGACGACCTTGCGGGCCAGCACCAGGTCGCCGTCGTCGGTCACCAGGCGGTATCGGGCCGACTCGTCGTCGCGGCCGTCGAAGCGGACGTGGCTGGAGTAGACGGTGACGTTGTCGCAACGCTCCACCCGGTACTCCTTGCCGCCGGCCGAGATCGGGTCGATGCGGCCGAAGACCCGGTCGACGATGGCGGGCCAGTCGACCGATTCGACGCTCGCCTCGACGCCGTACCGGGCCGCCGACCGGACGGTGTCGGCCACGTCCGCGGCGTAGACGAACATCTTCGTCGGAATGCACCCGACGTTGAGGCAGGTGCCGCCGTAGACGCCCTCCTCGAAGATCGCGATGCTCATCGCGTCGAAGCGTTCGTCCGGGATGGAGTTGCCGCTTCCCGAACCGATGATCGCCAGATCGACCTGCTGAGCGCTCATCGCCGCGCCCCCTCGCCGAAGATCGTGTGCAGCCAGTTCTGCACTTCGTCGTAGGCGATGCGCCGGGGCGTCTCCAGAGAAAGGAAGACGTCGTGGCGGGCGTCGGGGACGGCCACCGCCCACACGCGACGGCCGATCACGCCGGACCACTGCGCGATCTGCTTCACGTCGAGCACGCAGTCAGCGGTGTCGACCGCAGGCTCGTAGGCCCCGGTGAAGCGGGTCTTGTCCGATCGCAGGACCAGGGCGGGCACGCCGATGTCGAGCCCCCGGTGCAGGCGATGCTGTCCCGCGCGGACGGCGGCCAGCCAGCCGAAGGTCACCGGGAAACCGCCGAGCGGCTTGCGCCGCAGATCGTAGGTCCACTCGCCGTGGGCGTCGGCGGACAGGCTCTCGCCGTACGCTGCCGAGAGTTTCTGCGGCAGCACGGCTTTGGCCCGAACTCGGCCGACTCCGCGGATCAGCAGATTGACGGCGTCGGTGCGCAGCAGGGGATCGCCCTGCAAGTCCAGCCAGGGGCTGTTGAGGACCAGCCCCTTGATGCGGCGGTGCCGGTCCGGATCGGTGCGCCGGAGTCGGTCGAGCCAGAGCGGCGTGATCAGTCCTCCGGTGGAGTGGGCGACCACGATCACCCGAGCCGGCTCGTCGCCGGACCCGGATTCCTCGGTCACGACATCGAGTGCCGCGTTCAGCTCCTGGTCGTAGAACTCGAGGTCGGTGGTGAAGTGCGGTTGCTGCCCGTCCAGGAGCGACCGCCCGCACTTGCGCAGATCGAGCGCGTAGAAACCGTAGCCCCGATCGTGGAAGAACTCGGCCAGCTCCTCCTGGAAGAAGTAGTCGGTGAAGCCGTGGACGTACAGGACCGTCCCGGCGGTGGCCGGTTCCGCTCCGGCCTGGCGGATCAGGGTGGCCTCCACGGCGCCCTCGCCGTCCGGGTCGTCGCCGAGGGGGATGGTCAGCACTTCGTATCGGTCGAGGAGTTCGTCGGGACGCCATTGCCGGCTTTTCACGCTGCTCACGCCGACCAGCTTAGGCCGCACCCGTCGGTGCGCGGATCGGGCGTCGGCGTGGCACCCGGTGTCGCACACCCCACACTTGCGCGCACCGATGCTGCCTCAGACAACGCGATGGTGAACAATGATCCGCGATACAGGTCGTGAATGCCCTATGGGTGGAGGAGTTCAGCAGCGTGGCCAAGGTGATTAAGACAGACGTGGCGCTCGTCGGTGCCGGAATCATGAGCGCCACGCTCGGCGCGCTGCTGCGCCGACTGGAGCCCAGCTGGTCGATCAGCCTGTTCGAGCGCCTGGAGGCGGCCGCCGCCGAGAGCAGCGACCCGTGGAACAACGCCGGCACCGGCCACTCGGCGCTCTGCGAGCTCAACTACACGCCGGCCGACGCCAACGGCGACATCGACATCACCAAGGCGCTGAACATCAACGAGCAGTTCCAGGTCTCGCGGCAGTTCTGGGCCTACGGTGTCGACAACGGCCTGCTCGGTGCGCCCGACGAGTTCATCAACCCGATCCCGCACGTGAGCTTCTGCCACGGCGCCGACGGCGTCGAGTACCTGCGCAAGCGCCATGCGGCGCTCTCGAGCCACACCCTCTTCGAGGGCATGGAGTTCATCGACGACGACGCCGAGTTCGCGGCGCGGCTGCCGCTGATGGGCGCCGGCCGCGACTACTCCGATCCGGTGGCCCTGAACTGGTACACCCAGGGAACCGACGTCGATTTCGGCGCGCTCACCCAGCAGCTGCTGAACTTCGTCGGCCGTGACGCCGACCTCTACTTCGGGCACGAGGTCCGCAACCTCACCAAGCAGTCGGACGGCAGCTGGGTGATGAAGATCCGCAACAACCGCACCGGCGAGAAGGTTCGCGTCGAAGCGAAGTTCGTCTTCGTCGGCGCAGGCGGCGGCGCACTGCACCTGCTGCAGAAGTCGGGCATCTCCGAGGCCAAGGGCTTCGGCGGCTTCCCGGTCAGCGGCGAGTTCTTCCGCTGCACCAACCCCGACGTGATCGCACAGCATTCGGCGAAGGTGTACGGCCAGGCCGCGGTGGGCGCCCCGCCGATGTCGGTGCCGCACCTGGACACGCGCGTCATCAATCACGACAAGGGCCTGCTCTTCGGCCCGTACGCGGGCTGGTCGCCGAAGTTCCTCAAGACCGGCGGCGTCATGGACCTGCCGAAGTCGGTGAAGCCGGGCAACCTGCTGCCGATGATGTCGATCGCCCCGCAGGAGTTCGGTCTGCTCAAGTACCTGATCTCCGAGCTCGCCGCGAGCCCCGCCGACCGCGTCAAGACGCTGCAGGACTTCGCGCCGCGCGCCGTCGGCGAGGACTGGGAGCTGATCACCGCCGGTCAGCGCGTCCAGGTGATCCGCAAGACCGGTGTCGGCGGCAGCCTCGAGTTCGGCACCGCGGTGGTCGCGGAGGGCGACGGCACGCTCGCCGGTCTCCTCGGAGCGTCGCCGGGCGCCTCGACCGCGGTTCCCGCGATGATCTCGGTGCTTCAGCAGTGCTTCAGCGGTCGTTTCGAGGGCTGGAAGAGCACCCTGACCGAGATGATCCCGTCGTTCGGCCAGAAGCTCGACGAGAACCCCGCCCTGTACCGCGAGTTGTGGGACTGGACCAACCGCAGCCTCCGGCTCACCGCGCGGCCCGACGCCTGATTCGATGAGTGACGCCGGCGTTCGCTTCCCGTTCAGCGCGGTGGTCGGACAGGATCGCCTCAAGCTCGCACTGATCCTGTCCGCCGTCTCGCCGGGGATCGGCGGTGTCCTGATCCGCGGTGAGAAAGGGACCGCGAAGTCGACCATCGTCCGCGGGCTCGCCCCGCTGCTCGGCGAGGATTCGCGCGTGGTCGACCTGCCGATCGGCGCCACCGAGGACCGGGTGATCGGGTCGCTCGACCTGACTCGGGTGCTGCGCGACGGTGAAGCCCGGTTCACGCCGGGTCTGCTGGCGCAGGCCGACGGCGGCGTCCTGTACATCGACGAGGTCAACCTCCTGTCGGACCATCTCGTCGACGTCCTGCTCGATGCGGCCGCGAGCGGCCGAGTCACCGTTGAGCGTGACGGCGTCTCGCACACCCAGGCGGCGGCATTCGTGCTGGTCGGGACGATGAACCCGGAAGAGGGCGAACTGCGTCCGCAGTTGCTCGACCGGTTCGGGCTGGTGGTCGACGTCGCCGGTGCCCGTGACGTCGACGAGCGCGTCGAGATCGTCACCTCACGGCTGGCCTTCGACGCCGATCCGCAGGGCTATGCGGAGCGGTTCGCCGACGCCGAGGCCGATCTCGCGCAACGGATCGCCGCGGCCCGCGACCGCGTCGCGACCGTCCGGATCCCGCAGCGGGAGCTCCGCCGGATCGCCGGCGTCTGCTCTCACCTCGACGTCGACGGTCTGCGCGCCGACATCGTCGTGGCCCGGACCGCCGCCGCACACGCCGCATGGCGCGGCGCCGACGAGATCGACGCCGACGACGTGCGGGTGGCCGTGGAGCTGGCACTGCCGCATCGACGGCGCCGCAATCCCTTCGACGAGTCGAGCATGACCGACCAGCAGCTCGACGACGCCCTGGACGCCGGTGAGCAGGCCGCGGGCCCGCGGGACGAGTCCGAGTCCGGGCCGCAGCGGCCGGACGGACCCGACGACAGCGGCCCGAACTCAGACGGCCCGAACTCAGACGGCCCAGAGTCAGACGGCCCAGACGCGGGTGGCCCGGAACCGGACGACGATCCGGACGGACCCGACACGGATCCTCCCGACACCGATCCGCCCGGCGGTTCAGGGGCGCCGACCGGCCCGGACTTCGGTTCCGCACCCGGTGGTGCCCGCATCCGCACCTTCCGCGCCGAGGGCGTCGGGGACGGTGATGTGGGCCGCCGTTCGCGGGCCCGGACCAGCCGCGGCATGACCACCCGGGCCGTCGACTTCGGTCCGCGGACCGGGGTGCACCTGTTCGGCACCGTGCTCGCCGCCGCCCACCGCAGCAGCGGCGACGGGCTCCCCGCGCTCATCGCCGACGATCTCCGCGGAGCCGAGCGCATCGGCACCGAAGCCAATCTCGTGGTCTTCGTCGTCGACCTCTCCGGATCGATGACCGCCCGCGCCCGGCTCACCGCGGTGCGCAACGCCTGCGTCGACCTCCTGCGCGACTCGTACACCCGGCGTGATCGGGTGGCGGTGGTCGTGGCCTGCGGAAGGGATGCCTACGTCGCGGTTCCGCCGACCCGGTCGGTGGACCTGGCGGTGGCGCGCCTGGCACAGGTGCGCACCGGCGGACGCACGCCGCTGGCCGAGGGACTGCACCGGGCGCTCGAGGTGATCGAGCGGGCCCGCCGCACCGACCCGGAGCGCAGGCCCCTGCTGGTGGCGCTCACCGACGGCCGAGCCACGGCCGGGGCCGACGCGCCGCGCCGCGCCGACGCCGCCGCGGACGAGGTCGCGCGCAGGGGAGTCTGCACCGTTGTGGTGGACTGTGAGCAGGGCCTGGTCCGTCTCGGTCTGGCCGCCGACCTGGCGCGCCGGCTGGGCGCGCAGTACGCGACGATGGATTCGCTGACCTCGTCCGGACTGGCCGAGCACGTCCGCGGCGTCGCGTGACGCCGGTGGCTGAACTGGAGGATGCACTGTGCCCAAGGGCGTACCCGAGACCGTTCCCGACGACGGACTGACCACCCGGCAGCGACGCCGGCTGCCGGTGCTCGCCGTACACACCGGGGCAGGCAAGGGGAAGTCGACAGCCGCGTTCGGCATGGCGATGCGCGCCTGGAACGCCGGTCTGGACGTCGCCGTCTTCCAGTTCGTCAAGAGCGCGAAGTGGAAGGTCGGTGAGGAGAACTCCATGCTCGCCCTCGGCGGCCTGAATCGGGACACCGGCGCCGGCGGCCCTGTGCAGTGGCACAAGATGGGGCAGGGATGGTCGTGGATTCAGCGCGGTGACGACGCCGTCGAGGACCACGCCGAATCGGCGCGGGCCGGATGGGCGGAGATCACGCGGCGCCTCGCCGCGCAGGAGCACGACTTCTACGTCCTCGACGAGTTCACCTACCCGCTGCACTGGGGCTGGATCGACACCGACGAAGTGGTCGAGACCCTCCGCAACCGCCCCGGGACGCAGCACGTCGTCATCACCGGACGGTATGCGCCCCAGGCGCTGATCGAGGCCGCCGATCTGGTCACCGAGATGACGAAGATCAAGCATCCGATGGATGCGGGCCGCAAAGGCCAGAAGGGCATCGAGTGGTAGTCCCGGCGGTCGTGATCGCCGCGCCGGCGTCCGGCAGCGGAAAGACGACGATCACCACCGGCCTGATCGGCGCGCTCGTCGCCGCCGGGCACCGGGTCGCGCCCTTCAAGGTGGGCCCGGACTACATCGATCCCGGATACCACGCCGTCGCGGCGGGCCGGGTCGGCCGGAACCTCGACCCCAACCTGGTCGGCGCCGACGTCATCGCACCACTGCTGGCCGCGGGCTCCGCCGACGCCGACATCGCCGTGGTGGAGGGCGTGATGGGCCTGTTCGACGGCCGCATCACCGACGATCCCGATCCGCTCGGCGTCGGCTCCACCGCGCACGTCGCCACCCTCATCGGCGCACCGGTGATCCTGGTGGTCGACGCCGGCGGGCACAGCCAGTCGCTCGCCGCACTGCTCCACGGCTTCCTCGGGTACGACGCCCGGGTCCGCGTGGCGGGCGTGATCCTCAACCGCGTCGGCTCACCGCGGCACGAACAGGTCCTCCGACAGGCCTGCGACCGCGTCGGACTGCCGGTGCTAGGCGCGGTGCGGCGCGACGCCGACCTGACCGTGCCGTCGCGGCACCTAGGACTCATCCCGGCCGCCGAGCGCCGGCGGGACGCGCTGGACTCGGTGGCCGCGATAGTCGCCAAGGTGGGGG
The DNA here is from genome assembly GCF_039531975.1 of Gordonia cholesterolivorans. Classification (NCBI taxonomy): domain Bacteria; kingdom Bacillati; phylum Actinomycetota; class Actinomycetes; order Mycobacteriales; family Gordoniaceae; genus Gordonia; species Gordonia cholesterolivorans. Next base: position 145,633 of record NZ_BAAARB010000004.1, read on the forward strand.
CGGCGCTCGACCTTCCGGCGATCGTCCAGATCGCACGCCGGGCCCGACCGCCCGCGGCGATCGCCTGGTCGGCGGCCGACGCGATCGCCGCCGCGGACCCGAGCGCGGTGACGGGCCCACACCGGCGGCCGGTGGTGGCCGTCGCGGAGGGCGCCGCCTTCACCTTCGGGTACGCCGAGCACGCCGAACTCCTGCGCGCGGCGGGAGCCGAGGTGGCCGGCTTCGACCCGCTGCACGACCCGCTTCCGGAGCACGCCGCGGCGGTGGTGATCGGCGGCGGCTTCCCCGAGGCCCACGCGGACGAGCTCGCCGCCAACCACTCCCTCCGTGCCGGACTGCGCGATCACGTGGCCGCGGGCCGGCCGGTGCAGGCCGAGTGCGCGGGCCTGCTGTACCTGCTGTCCGCGCTCGACGGCGTCCCGATGGTCGGCGCACTGCCGGGCACCGGGGCCTTCGGGCCGCGGCTCACGCTCGGCTACCGCGACGCCGTCGCCGTGGCCGATTCGGTTCTCTATCGCACCGGTGAACGGGTGACCGGCCACGAATTCCACCGCAGCAGCGTCGATCTCGCCACTGACGTGGTGCCCGCCTGGGGGTGGCCCGGTGGCGACGGACCAGCGACCGACGGCGTGATCCACCGCGGGGTGCACGCGTCGTATCTGCACGTTCACCCGGTGGGACAGCCGGCCGCCGTGGCACGATTCGTGTCGGCGGCCGCAGCCGCCGACATTCCGAGCCCTTCGCCGGAGGAGGCGGTCCGATGACTCGCAGGCGCGATCTGGCGGAGGTCCACGCGGCACTCGACGCGCTCGCCCACGCCAGCGTCGAGGACCCGACCGCGCTCCGCGACCTGCTCGAAGCGGTCCTGCTGGTGGGTCGCGGTCTCGAACTCGACCAGGCGCTGCAGCGGATCGTCGAGGTGGCGGCCGACGTCCTCGACGCCCGGTACTGTGCGCTCGGGGTCCGCGGGCCCGAGCTCGGTCTCCAGGCGTTCGTGTACACGGGCATCGAACCGGAGGTCCGCGCTCGGATGGGGCCGCTGCCGGTGGGCCGCGGCGTCCTCGGCGAACTGCTGCACCGCCCCGAGGTGCTGCGCATACCGAAGCTGTCCGATCATCCGGCCTCGGTGGGTTTCCCGCCCAACCATCCGCCGATGGACACCTTCCTGGGCGCGCCGATCATCGTCCGCGACGAGTTGTTCGGCAGCATCTACCTGACTGAGAAGCAGGGTGCCCCCGAGTTCACGCCGCTCGATGAGAAGATCGTCGCGGTCCTCGCGGTGGCCGCGGGCATCGCCGTCGACAACGCGCGCGCCTTCGAGCGGGCCCAGGCCCGGCTGCGCTGGATGCAGGTGATCGCCGACCGCGGATCCGAACCGCTGGCGGGCACGGCGCTCGAAGACACCCTCGACGGACTGTGCCGCGACGTCTCCGCGCTCACCGGGGCGGTGGACGTGTTCATCGTGACCGGCAGCGTCCTCACCGGACACACCGGTACCGCGCCCTGCACCGAGGACCTGTTCGAGGTCGTCGACCCGGACAACGAGCGCGCCGACGGCAAGCTCCTGGTCCGCGAGGTGCGAACACACACGGTGCCGTGGCTGCGGCACGGAGCGCGGTGGGTCTCGATGCAGCCCCTGCAGCCGACCAACGGCCGGAGCGCGATCGTCCTCACCCACCCCGAGCGACGAGTCTGGACCGGGGAGGAGGTCGCGGGCCTGCAGGGTGTCGCGCGCGTGGCCTCGCTGGCCCTGGCCTACGCCGACCAGCAGGAACTGGCGCGCGATCTGCAGTTGCTCGAAGACCGCCACCGGATCGCCCGCGACCTGCACGATCTGGTGATTCAGCGGCTCTTCGCGATCGGGATGTCGCTGCAGGCCGGGTCCGCCTCGGCCGACGACGCCCGGATGGAGCAGGTCATCACCGACCTCGACGCCACCATCGCGCAGATCCGCACCTCGATCTTCGATCTGCAGGGCCTTCCCGGTCACGGCGAGGCGGCGACGCTGCGCAGGCGCGCGCTCGACGTGGTCGCCGAGTTGGCGACCCATGCGCCGATCGTGCCGAGCGTCGCGTTCATGGGGCCGGTCGACACGCTCGTCCCCGACGCCCTGGCGCCGCACATCGAGGCAGTGCTGCGGGAGGGCATCTCCAACGCGCTCCGGCATTCGGGCGCCGAGCACATCCGGGTGCGCATCGCGGCCGACGACGTCGTGACCGTCGAGATCTCCGACGACGGATGCGGTATTCCGCCGACCGCCCGGCAGTCGGGACTGGCGAACCTGACCCGCCGCGCCGACGACTGCGACGGCAGCTTCACGATCACCTCGAGCGCGGCGTCGGGCACCACGTTGACGTGGACCGCGCCGTTGCGCTGACGCCGACGACTACCGTTCGCGTTCGCGCAGTTCGGTGGCCAGCACCGCCACCTGAGTGCGGCGCTGCATGTCGAGCTTCGAGAGGATGCGCGAGACGTAGTTCTTGATCGTCTTCTCCGCCAAGAACATCCGGTCGGCGATCTGCCGGTTGGTCATGCCCTGGCCGATCAGGGTGAAGACCTCGCGCTCCTGGCCGGTGAGCCGGGCCAGGGGATCGGACGGTTCGCCGTCGCGCAGTCGGGCCAGCAGCGCGGCGGTGCTGCGGTCGTCGAGCAGCGATCCGCCGGCGCCGACCGTCCGCACAGCGGCGATCAGATTGTGGCCGAGGATCTGCTTGAGTACGAAGCCGGAGGCCCCGGCCAGGACGGCGGCGAGCAGGGCGTCGTCGTCGGCGTAGCTCGTCAGCATCAGGCAGTGCACCGACGGCTGCGCGCTCCGCACGCTTCGGCACAGTTCCACGCCGTTGCCGTCGGGCAGCCGCACGTCGAGCACCGCGACGTCGGGTTTCGTCGCAGCGATACCGACTCCGGCTTCGGCGACGGTGGCCGCCTCGCCGACGACCTCGAGATCGTCGGCGGTGCTGAGCAGATCGCGAAGGCCACGGCGGACGAGCTCGTGGTCGTCGACGAGGAACACGCGGTACTTACGAGGCGACTCGACCATGCCTCAACGCTACAACAGGGCGGCGCGCGACTCGGGGCCTAATCGCCACGGGACCTTCGCCCCCTGAAATCGCTGGTCGTGAGCGAGATCGTAGGAATATGACCAGTTTGATCGGCAAGCCCATGAGCGGCTCGGACCTGCTTCGCGAACTCCTGCCCGTCTGCGAGACGGAGGTGGAGCGCCACATGAAGATGACGAGGGACTGGAACCCGCACGACTACGTGCCGTGGGACGACGGCCGGAACTTCGCGGCGCTCGGCGGCGTCGACTGGGATCCGGAGCAGTCGCAGCTGTCGGAGACCGCCAAGGCGGCGATGATCACGAACCTGCTGACCGAGGACAATCTGCCGTCGTACCACCGGGTGATCGCCGAGAACTTCAGCCTCGACGACGCCTGGGGCTTCTGGGTGGGGCGCTGGACGGCCGAGGAGATGCGGCACTCGATCGTGATGCGCGACTACCTCGTCGTGACGCGGGGCGTCGATCCGGTGGAACTCGAGCAGACCCGGATGACGCACATGATCGGCGGGTTCAACCCGCTGCCGGACGACGACGGACAGCGCGACCACAGCTACGACATGCTCTTCGCGGTGGCCTACGTCTCGTTCCAGGAGCTCGCGACGCGCGTCAGCCACCGCAACACCGGCAAGGCCTGCGGCGACCCGATCGCCGACCGGATGCTCCAGCGAGTCGCTGCCGACGAGAACCTGCACATGCTCTTCTACCGGAACGTCGTCGCCGGGGCGCTCGATCTGGTGCCCGACGAGGCGATGGTGGCGATCTACACGATCGTCTCGAACTTCCAGATGCCCGGTGCGACGATGCCGAACTTCCGCAGGAACGCGGTCCTGATCGCCAAGGGCGGCATCTACGACCTGCCGCAGCACATGGCCGATGTCGTGATGCCCGTGCTGCGCAAGTGGCGGATCTTCGATCGCGACGACTTCGGCCCGGTCGGCCAGATGTACCGCGACAAGCTCGCCGCCTTCCTCGCCGAGATGGACATCAAGGTCGCCAAGTTCGAGGACGCCCGCGAGCGCGCGATCGAGCGGGAGCGCAGGCGCGGACTGCACGTCTAGCCGCCGGTGCGGTCCCGGTAGGCTGATCGCTCATGCAAGCGCATTACCTCGCGGGGCTGGATCTGCACGGACGCAAGGTCGTCGTCATCGGCGGCGGGAGCGTCGCGCAACGGCGCCTGCCGAACCTGATCGCCGCCGGCACCGACGTCCACGTCGTCGCGCTCGACCCCACGCCGGCCGTCGAGTCGGAGGTCGCGATCACCGTGCATCGGCGTGCGTACGCCGACGGCGACCTGGAGGGAGCCTGGTATGCGATGGCCTGCACCGACGATCCCGACGTCAACGCGGCGGTGGTGGCGGAGGCCGAGCGCAGGCGAGTGTTCTGCGTGCGCGCCGACGACGCCCGCCGCGGAACCGCCGTCACCCCGGCGTCCGGAGTCCACCGCGATCTGCAGTTCGGGGTGCTGGCGGCCGGCGACCATCGTCGCTCCGCGGCCGTGCGCGCCGCGATCACCGAGGCTCTCGCGGACGGCACCTCGCTGCGCATCGACGACGACCGCAGGCACGCCGCGGGCGTGGCCCTGGTGGGCGGAGGTCCCGGCGACGCCGATCTCATCACGGTGCGCGGCCGCAAACTGCTCGCCGAGGCGGACGTGGTGGTGGCCGACCGGCTCGCGCCCATCGCACTCCTCGACGAGCTCGGTCCGCAGGTGGAGATCATCGACGCGGCCAAGGTGCCCTACGGCCGCGCGATGCGTCAGGAACAGATCAACGATCTCCTCGTCGACCGCGCGCGGGCGGGCAAGTTCGTGGTCCGCCTCAAAGGCGGCGACCCATACGTCTACGGCCGCGGATTCGAAGAACTCCAGGCCTGCGTGGCGGCGGGTGTGCCGGTCACCGTGGTCCCCGGCATCAGCAGCCCGATCGCGGCTCCCGGCCTGGCCGGAATCCCGGTGACTCACCGCGGCGTGACGCACGAGGTGGTCATCGTGTCGGGCCACGTGGCTCCGGGGCACCCCGACTCGCTCACCGATTGGGCGGCGCTCGCGCGGCTGCGGGGCACCATCGTGCTGATGATGGCGGTCAAGCGCATCGACGAGTTCGCGACGGCCCTGCTCGAGGGCGGGCGACCGGCCGACACCCCGGTGGCGTTCATCGAGAACGCCTCGCGGCCGGATCAGCGTCTCCTGCGCACCGACCTCGCGCACGCCGCGCAGACCGCTGTCGACGAGAAGCTGATCGCCCCGGCGATCGCGGTGATCGGTCCGGTCGCCGGTTTCACCGACGCCGACCGGGCTCTGCGGTTCTGAGCGGGTGGTCGAGATGAACGCACGCACAGCCGCAGGACTCTCCGGTCTGATCCTGCTCGTCGCGGCCGTCGCCTCCTGGTTCGTGCCCCCGTCGGTCACGGCGATTCTCGTCGCGCTGGCCGTCGTCGTCATGTCGGCCTGGCAGATCCATCGCCGCCGCGCGGGCATCGCGCCCACACCGCCGAGCACCATGACCACCTTCGTCATCCCGCTCACGTTCGGAGCGCTGGCGGTCGTCGCGCTCAACGGCTGGATCTACCGGATCTCGGCGGAGGCAGGCGATTCCGGCGAGCTGCAGACGATCGGCCTGGTCACCGGCGTCATCGGCATGGCCGCCGCGTACGGGTACGGCCGCCTCCGGGCACAGAAGGCACAGCTCGACGAGGTGGTCGAGGTGAATCCGGCCGACGACACTCCGGAGACCGACGACGACCAGTGGTTCTTCCCTCAGGCCAAGTGACCGGCTCTCGCGCCGTGCGAGTCGCGGTGCGGACCGCCGATCAGGGTTCGGATCAGCCGGTGACGACCGTGATCTGCGACTCAGAGGTGATCTCGACGCGCTGGCCGGCGTCGGACAGGACGGCGGCGAGCGCGTTCACATCCCGGGCGTTCCGCCGGGTCCGGACCAGTTCGCGCGCCACCAGTCCCTTGAAGTGCTTGTTGAAATGGCTCACGACCTTCCGCGAGCCGTCCGCGGCCTCGGTCACCACGGTCGCGGTCACCGCACCGTCGACGGGACCGAGTTTCTGGTAGACGCCCGAGCGCAGATCGACGACGAAGTCGTCGATGCGGTCGAGAGCGGGGGACAGCACCGGCTTCCACAGTGCGCCGAGGGTGCCGAAACCGGGCAGCCGGGACCCGCCGGAGAGCCGGTAGGCCGGGATGCGGTCGTCGGCCCGGACCACGCCGAACAGCGCCGAGCCGATCATCAGTCGGTCGCCGGCCTTGGTCTTGGCCGCGCGGGTCATGCCCGGATAGTCGAGGGCGTCGTACAGGACGCCGGTGTACCGGGTGATCGCGGTGCGCGTCGGCGACTCCCAGAGATCGGCGTTGCGCTCGATCTCGGCGACGGCCGTCGCACCCAGACCCAGCGCTGTGCGGGATGCGTCGAGATCGGCGGAGAGGTCGACGATCGCCTCGGCGAGCTTGCGTCGGACCGGATTGAGCTCCGGCAGAACCAGCGAGTCGAGATCGAGCGGAGCGGCCTCGCCGCCGTCCGACTTGGTCTCCGAGGGAGGCAGGATGACGAGCACGCGACCACCCTAACGAACACGCCGGTGATCCCATTAAGCTGGTACATCGTGATCACACGGATGTCGAACCTGTTCCTCCGCACCCTCCGCGACGACCCGGCCGATGCCGAGGTGCCGAGCCACAAGCTGCTCGTGCGCGCGGGCTACATCCGGCGTGCCGCCCCCGGCGTCTACGAGTGGCTGCCCTTGGGGCTCAAGGTGTTCCGCGCGGTCGAGAACCTCGTTCGCGAGGAGATGGACGCGATGGGCGCGCAGGAGATCCTGTTGCCCGCGCTGCTGCCGCGCGACCCGTACGAGACCACCGGGCGCTGGACCGAGTACGGGCCGGCGTTGTTCCGCGTCAAGGACCGCAAGGGCGCGGACATGATGCTCGGGCCCACGCACGAGGAGATCTTCACGCAGCTGGTCAAGGGCGAGTACAGCTCGTACAAGGATCTGCCGGTCACCCTGTACCAGATCCAGACCAAGTACCGCGATGAGGAGCGCCCGCGGGCCGGGCTGTTGCGTGGCCGCGAGTTCGTGATGAAGGACTCGTACTCGTTCGACCTCGACGAGCGGGGTCTGCAGGCCTCGTACGACGCTCATCGTGCCGCGTACCAGCGCATCTTCGACCGTCTCGGCATCAAGTACGTCATCGTCGCGGCGACCTCCGGCGCCATGGGCGGCAGCGCCTCGGAGGAGTTCCTGGCCGAATGCGAGGTCGGCGAGGACACCTTCGTCCGCAGCACCGAGTCGGGCTACGCGGCCAACGTCGAGGCCGTGGTGACCCCGGTTCCCGAGGCGATCCCGCTCGACGGGCTCCCCGAGGCGGTGGTCCACGACACCGGCGACACCCCGACCATCGAGACCCTGGTCGACTGGGCCAATCGCGAGCTCGACGGTGAGTACACCGCCGCCGACACCCTCAAGAACGTGATGGTCAAGATCCGCAGGCCGGGAGGTGAGTGGGAGATCACCGCGGTGGCGGTGCCGGGTGATCGGGAGGTCGACTTCAAGAGGCTGGAGGCCTCGGTGGAGCCGGCGGAGGTGGAACTGCTCACCGACGCGGACTTCGCGGCCAATCCGCAGCTCGTCAAGGGGTACATCGGACCGAAGGCCGTCCAGGCGGCGGGCTTGGCGTACCTGGTCGACCCGCGTGTGGTCAGCGGCACCGCGTGGATCACCGGGGCCGACGCGCCCGGTAAGCACTACGTCGATCTGGTGTGCGGCCGCGACTTCACTCCCGACGGCGTCATCGAGGCCGCCGAGGTGCGCGCCGGTGATCCGTCCCCGGACGGCAGAGGTGTGCTCGAGGCCGCCAAGGGCATCGAGATCGGTCACATCTTCCAGCTCGGCCGCAAGTACACCGACGCCTTCGAGTTCGACGTGCTCGGCGAGAACGGCAAGCCGGTGCGCCCCACGATGGGCTCGTACGGTCTCGGCGTCTCGCGGATGGTCGCGGTGCTCGCCGAGCAGTGGCACGACGAGAAGGGCCTGCGCTGGCCGCGCGAGGTGGCGCCGTTCGACGTCCACCTGGTGATCGCGAACAAGGACGAGGCCGCGGTGGCCGGTGCGCAACAGTTGGCCGCCGATCTCGACGCCGCCGGACTGTCCGTGCTCTTCGACGACCGCAAGGCTTCGCCCGGCGTCAAGTTCAAGGACGCCGAGCTGCTCGGTATGCCGGTCGTGGTGGTCGTCGGCCGCGGCTGGGCCGACGGCACCGTCGAGATCCGCGACCGGCTCACCGGAGAGACCTCCGCGGCGCCGGTCGACGGAGCCGTCGACGCGGTGGTCACGGCCGCGCGCGGCTGACCGCCGGCTAGAACGGCGCGCGGTCGAGGCAGACGCAGAACGGATGCCCGGCGGGGTCGAAGAGAACTCGGCACAGGTCCGGCGCGGCCTGCTGTGGCGACAGCCGTGCGCCGAGGCGGACCGCCTCGGCCGCACCCTCGTCGAGATCGGCGACCACCAGGTCGAGATGGATCTGCTTCGGCACCGCACCGCCGGGCCATTCCGGAGGCCGGTGGTCGGGCACCCGAAGCGCGGTGATCACGATGGAGCCGGCCCGCACACAGGCATATCTCGTGGACGTGTGCGTCACGGTCCCGTCGAGCATCGCCGACCAGAAGCGGGCGAGCTCGACGGGATCGTCGCAGTCGAGGGTGATCGAACCGATGCGCGCTGTCGCCATGGTGACGACCCTAGGCGGGTGACGCGGGCCAGGCGCCCTCTCCGGTCCTACTGACCGGGAAAGGCCACCGTCAGCGGTTTCTCGCCCGCGATCGAGCGCCAGTACGAGGATCGCAGGGCGCAGTCGGTGAGCCCGTCGACGGCGGTCCGGCGCACCGCCTGCGAATCGGCCTGCTCCAACAGCGCCCGGTAGGCCTTCGCGCAGTCGTTCTCGGCGGCCAGCGCGGCCTTCGCGGCGGTGGCCTGGTCCGTCACGTCGACGGGCAGCAGGTATCCGGCCGCCGGGGTGCGCTCGGGCTGCCCGGCGGCGAGCAGTGCCTCGTTCAGCTGGTCGCGTCGCACCCGGTGCGCGGCGATGTACTCCGCGACGGTGTCGCGCACCTCTCCGGTGGTGAAGGCGGTGAGCACGCCGTAGGTGAAGACGGCGGTGTTCTCCGCGTCCGCGGCGGTGTCGAGAGCGGCGTTCTGGCTCATGCGAGTTGCACTTTCGCGAGGGTCTGGCAGGAGGCGCTGATCGAGCCGAGGAGCCCGGCGCTGAAGCCGGACAGACCCACGCACGCATCCGCTGCGCTGGTGGCCGACCGTTCGATCGAGACGCCGAGGGCCGCCACTGACGCCGTGGGCGCGGCCGGTGGCGAGTCGATCCGGTCGGCAGTCGAGGAGTGCAGCCGGCTGATCTCGTCGCGCAGCGCCTTCAGGTGCGCGCCGCGCTGATCGGCGACGGTCCGCAGGGCCTCGGTGTACGCGGTGTTCCGCGGCGCGAGCGCGGTGGCCGCCCGCTGCTGCCGCAGCGCCGCCTGGGCGTGCGGGAGCAGCGTCTCGGCGTCGAGCTGTCGCTGCGTCGGCCCGGTATCGCATGCGGTCAGCGACCATCCCGCGACTGCGGCGGCACCGGCGAGGACGCCGCCGCGGAGCACACTGCGGCGCGGCACCCCCGTGGCGGGGCGACCGGCTTTCGGAGGCTCGGGGGCGGGGGGATCCTGGATCGGCACTCGTGTCACGGTGGACGATTCTGCCAGTCGGACGAGTCGACTACACTCGAAGCCCGGCCCGGCGGCCGACGGGAACCGCGGCAGCGGTTCCCGATACCGAAACCCAGGAGGACGCGCACGATGACTGCGGAGGCTCTGACCGGCGGCATCAGCGACCTGGTGGCTTCGACCCTCGATCGGCTCGGATTCGATCTGGAGGAGGTCGCGGTGCTGACCCCGCCGGGACGCCGCGAGATCCGGATCGTCGTCGATCGTGACGGCGGAGTGTCGCTCGACGCGGTCGCCGAGCTCAGCCGGAGCCTGGAGGCGGTGTTCGACGAGTCCGACCTGCTCGGCGAGTCCCCGTACGACCTCGAAGTCACGACGCCGGGGATCGGCCGGCCGCTGACGCTGCCGCGCCACTGGCGCCGCAATCAGGGACGCAAGGTCCGCGTCGAGTACACCGACGAGGGTGTGGACCGCACCGTCGAAGCCCGGGTGGGCCCCAGCGACGAGGGCCGCGTCACCCTGGTGACAGTCGACAAGAGCCGGATCCGCTCCTTCGAGGTCGAGCTGGCCGATATCGCGCGCGCGGTGGTCGAGGTCGACTTCGGCAGGCCCGGCGAAGCGGCCCTGCGTGCCTGCGGCCTGGACGACGACGAGATCGCGCGTCGTCGCGAATCGTGACGCCCGCCAACGACATTCACTTCACCCGCCGACAACTCAATCCGAAAAGCGAATAGGAGTCGCCACCATGCACATAGACATCAGCGCGCTGCGTTTGATCGAGGCCGACAAGGGCGTGCCGACCGAGACCGTGCTCTCGGCGATCGAGACAGCTCTGCTCACCGCCTACCGGCACACCGACGGGTTCGCACCGAACGCCCGCATCGACATCGACCGCAAATCGGGTCAGGTCCGCGTGATGGCTCAGGAACTCGACGAGAACCGCACCGTGGTCCACGAGTGGGACGACACGCCGGAGGGATTCGGCCGCATCGCCGCGACCACTGCGCGCCAGGTGATCCTGCAGCGTCTGCGCGACGCCGAGAACGAGAAGACGTACGGCGAACTGGTCGCCCACGAGGGCGAAGTGGTCGGCGGCATCGTGCAGGCCGACGCCAAGGCGAATGCGCGAGGCATGGTGATCGTGCAGATCGGCACCGACTCCAACGCCACCGAGGGCGTGATCCCGCCCGCGGAGCAGGTGCCCGGTGAGAGCTACAAGCACGGCGAGCGGATCAAGTGCTACGTCGTCGGGGTGGCGCGCGGGGCCCGCGGACCTCAGATCACGCTCTCGCGCACGCATCCCAACCTGGTCCGCAAGCTGTTCTCGCTCGAGGTACCCGAGATCGCGGACGGGTCGGTCGAGATCGTCGCCGTGGCCCGCGAGGCCGGTCACCGTTCCAAGATCGCGGTCCACACCGGCGTGGCCGGACTGAACGCCAAGGGCGCGTGCATCGGTCCGATGGGACAGCGGGTGCGCAACGTGATGAGCGAACTGTCCGGCGAGAAGATCGACATCATCGATTACGCCGCGGATCCGGCGGTCTTCGTCGGCAACGCGCTGTCGCCGGCCAAGGTGGTCTCGGTCACCGTGATCGACAAGGAGACCAAGGCCGCGCGCGTCATCGTGCCCGACTACCAGTTGTCGCTGGCGATCGGCAAGGAGGGGCAGAACGCCCGGCTGGCGGCCCGGCTCACCGGGTGGCGGATCGACATCCGGTCGGATGCGGGCGACGGCGGTCCCCGCGACGCCGACGGTGGCGCCGTCGAGTCCTCCGATACGCTAGACTGACCTGTGGCCCTTCGAACGTCGACATCTCCGGTGCGTACCTGTATCGGCTGTCGCCGGCGTGATCAAGCTTCACACCTGGTCAGGCTGGTGGCTGTGCGAGGCGCGGACAGCGCATCGCAGGTGGCGATCGACGAACGGGGGAGACTGCCGGGACGAGGCGCCTGGCTGCACCGCGATGAGAGATGTCTCTCGCTTGCGGTGCGGCGCAACGCCTTCGGCACGGCGCTACGGGATCGCGGCGTCGCCGTGAGACCAGAGGATCTGGCCGAGCACATCGGCGGGATCATCAACAGTGAGGGCTCCGCAGGGAGTCAGGACAGGTAGCAGAAGACATGAGCACACCGTGAAGTCTCCACGATGAGCACGTTTACTGAATAAACCGAGGTCGTTGCGGGCAGCCCGCTCGACCTCCAAGTGAGGAGAGCAGTGGCAGGCAAGGCCCGCGTTCACGAACTGGCCAAGGAATTGGGCGTACCCAGCAAAGCAGTGCTGGAGCGGCTCAAGGAGCAGGGCGAGTTCGTCAAATCCGCATCGTCGACTGTCGAGGCCCCGGTGGCCCGTCGACTGCGTGAGTCTTTCGAATCCGGCTCCGGTTCCGCTTCGGCGAAGCCGGCGGCCAAGGCATCCGGCGCCAAGCCGGGTCCCAAGCCCGGTCCGGCACCCAAGCCGGCAGCGGCGAACTCCGCTCCGGCCGCCGAGGCGGCCCCGGCGGCACGAGCATCCGCCCCGGCTCAGCCGGCGGCGGGCGGCCCCAAGCCGGGCCCCAAGCCCGCACCGAAGGCGGCTCCGGCACCGCAGGCTCCGGCCGCACCGGCGGCCGAGTCTACCGAGCCGGCCGGCAAGCCCTCGGCACCGGCGGCGCAGTCGGGTCAGGCACCGGCGACGCCGGGTCCCCGTCCGGGTCCGCGCCCCGGTCCCCGGCAGCCCCGAGTGGGCAACAATCCGTATTCCTCGGCCCCGGCGCCCGCGCCGCGTCCGATGGGTCCGCGTCCGGGTGCGGCGGGTCCGCGTCCGGGCGGTCGACCCGGTCAGGGCGGTCCGCGTCCCGGCGCCGGTCAGGGCGGTCCCCGTCCGGGTGGCGGTCAGGGCGCACGCCCGGGTGCCGGCGGCCCTCGTCCCGGCGGTCAGGGCGGCGCACGCCCCACGCCGGGCAACATGCCTTCGCGTCCCAGCCCGGGAGCGATGCCGCAGCGTGCGGCGCGTCCCGACGCTCGGCCCGGTGGCCGCGGTGGCCCAGGCGGCCGCAGCGGTGGTCCCGGCGGCGGCGGTGGCTTCCGTAACGGCGGCGGTGGCGGTGCGGCTCCGGGCGGCGGCTTCCGCGGTCGTCCCGGCGGCGGTGGCGGCGGTCGTGGCCGCGGCGGAACCGCGGGAGCGTTCGGTCGCCCCGGCGGCGCACCCCGCAAGGGACGCAAGTCGAAGCGTCAGAAGCGGCAAGAGTACGACTCGATGCGCGCACCCGAGGTCGGCGGCGTCCGGTTGCCTCACGGCAACGGCGAGGTCATCCGCCTCGCTCGCGGCGCCTCGCTCTCGGACTTCGCGGACAAGATCAACGCCAACCCGGCTTCGCTGGTCCAGGCGCTGTTCAACCTCGGCGAGATGGTCACCGCGACCGAGTCGGTCAACGACGAGACGCTGGAGTTGCTCGGCGGCGAGATGAACTACGTCGTCCAGGTCGTGAGCCCGGAGGACGAGGATCGTGAGCTCCTGGAGAGCTTCGACCTGACCTACGGCGAAGACGAGGGCGGCGAAGAGGACCTCGCGCAGCGTCCGCCGGTGGTCACCGTCATGGGTCACGTCGACCACGGCAAGACCCGACTGCTCGACACCATCCGCAAGGAGAACGTCGGCGCGGGCGAGGCCGGCGGCATCACGCAGCACATCGGCGCGTACCAGGTGAACACTCACCTGAACGACGAGGACCGGTTGATCACCTTCATCGACACCCCGGGTCACGAGGCGTTCACCGCCATGCGTGCCCGCGGTGCGAAGGCCACCGACATCGCGATCCTCGTGGTGGCGGCCGACGACGGTGTCATGCCGCAGACGGTGGAAGCCGTCAACCACGCGCAGGCGGCCGACGTGCCGATCGTCGTGGCGGTCAACAAGATCGACAAGGAGGGCGCGGACCCGGCCAAGATCCGCGGACAGCTGACCGAGTACGGCCTGGTTCCCGAGGAGTACGGCGGCGACACCATGTTCGTCGACATCTCGGCCAAGCAGGGGCTGAACATCGACCAGCTGCTGGAGGCGGTCCTGCTGACCGCCGACGCCTCGCTCGATCTGCGGGCGAACCCGGACATGGACGCTCAGGGTGTCGCCATCGAGGCGCACCTCGACCGCGGCCGCGGCCCGGTCGCGACCGTCCTCATCCAGCGCGGCACCCTGCGCGTCGGCGACTCGATCGTCGCCGGCGACGCATACGGCCGCGTCCGTCGGATGGTCGACGAGCACGGCGACGACGTCGAAGAGGCGCTGCCGTCGCGTCCGGTGCAGGTGATCGGCTTCACTTCGGTTCCGGGTGCGGGCGACAACCTCCTGGTGGTGGAAGAAGACCGCATCGCCCGGCAGATCGCCGACCGCCGCAATGCGCGCAAGCGCAATGCGCTGGCGGCACGCAGCCGCAAGCGGATCAGCCTCGAGGATCTGGATTCGGCGCTCAAGGAGACCAGCCAGCTCAACCTGATCCTGAAGGGCGACAACTCGGGTACCGTCGAGGCGCTCGAAGAGGCGCTCCTTCAGATCGAGATCGACGACGAGGTCTCGCTGCGGGTCATCGACCGCGGTGTCGGTGGCATCACCGAGACCAACGTCAACCTGGCCGCGGCGTCGGATGCGATCATCATCGGATTCAATGTCCGCGCGGAGGGCAAGGCCACCGAGCTGGCCAACCGCGAGGGCGTGGAGATCCGGTACTACTCGGTCATCTACAAGGCGATCGAGGAGATCGAGGCCGCGCTCAAGGGCATGCTCAAGCCGATCTACGAGGAGTCCGAGCTGGGCCGGGCGGAGATCCGTGCGATCTTCAAGTCGTCCAAGGTCGGCAACATCGCCGGTTGCCTCGTGCAGTCGGGCATCATGCGGCGCAATGCCAAGGCACGCCTGCTGCGCGACAACGCGGTGGTCGCCGACAACCTCACGATCAGCTCGCTCAAGCGTGAGAAGGACGACGCGACCGAGGTCCGCGAAGGCTACGAATGCGGTCTGACGCTGACCTACGGCGACATCAAGGTCGGCGACGTGATCGAGGCCTTCGAGATGGTCGAGAAGGCACGGGACTAGGTCATGGCAGATCCTGCACGGGCCGCTCGGCTCGCCAAACGGATCACCACCATCGTCGCCTCGGCGATCGGTGGGGAGATCAAGGACCCGCGCCTGGCTCATGTGACGATCACCGATTGCCGGGTCACCGGCGATCTGCACGACGCCACCGTGTTCTACACGGTGCTGGGCGACTCGGTGGATGCCGAGCCGAACGTGGCGGAAGCGGCGGCCGGTCTGGCCGCCGCGACCGGCGTGCTCCGGTCGAAGGTCGGCGCCGGCACCGGAGTCCGGTTCACCCCCACTCTGCGGTTCGAACTCGACACGGTGCCGGACGCGACGCGTGCGATGGACGAGCTCCTCGCCCGCGCACGCGCCCGGGACGAGTCGGTGGCCCGCGCCGCTCGCAATGCGCGGCCGGCGGGCGACGTCGACCCGTATCGGCACGACGAGGAAGAGTCCGCGTCGGACGAATCCGGGGGCGCGCTCGGGTGAATCCCGCTTCGAGCGACTCCGTGGCTGCCACGCTGCTCGGCGCCGATTCGGTGTCGATCATCAGCCACGTCCGTCCGGACGCCGACACCATCGGCAGTGCACTGGGACTCGGGCTGGCGCTCACGGGGCTGGGGAAACGCGTGCACTGCGCGTTCTCCGGTCCCGAGGCGCTGCCCGGTCCGCTGCGCGAACTGCCGGGAGTAGACCTGCTCGTGGACGAGGCGGGGCTGCCCGTCGCCGATGTGACGGTGGCGGTCGACGCGGCCACCGTCGAACGTCTCGGCGGGCTGGAGCAGGTCTTCACCTCCGGAAGCACCACCGTCTGCATCGACCACCACGTCTCCAATCCGGGATTCGCGGATCTGGATCTGGTGGACCCGCAGTCCGATTGCACGGCGTCGATCGTGCTCCGGGTGATCGACCGGCTCGGCGCGAGCCTCACCGCGGACATCGCGACCTGCCTGTACGCGGGCCTGGTGACTGATACGGGCTCGTTCAAATGGGCGCGGCCCGCGTCGTTCGGTGTGGCGGCACGACTCCTCGAGGCCGGTGTCGACGGTCCGCGGTGGAGCCGTCTCCTCCTCGACGCCCACCCGTACTCGTGGCTGCAGATGCTCTCGGAGGTGCTCGCCGATTCCGTGCTCGATGAAGGCGCACTGGACGGGCGCGGACTGGTGTACGCGGTCGTGAACGCCGATCAGATGTCGGATATGAACTGGGACGAGTCGGAGAGCGTCATCGACGTCGTGCGCACTGCGCGGGAGGCCGAGGTGGCAGCCGTCTTCAAAGAGGTGCGGGCGGGCGAATGGACCGTGTCGCTGCGGAGCAAGACCGACGTCGACGTGGTGCCGATCGCGAGGTCGCTCGGCGGTGGCGGCCACGTGCGTGCGGCCGGGTACAGCGACACCGGAGACGCGGCAGAGGTCGTCGGGCATCTGCTCGCCGCCCTGCGCAGGTGATCGGCGGCGTCGAGAGTGCTGAGACTCGCCGGGTCGGCACTGGTGGTGCTCATCGCGCCGCCGCTGTACCTGATGCTCGATCTGGCCGTGGTCGGCCGCCTCGGCGCGACCGAACTCGCGGCCCTGACCGTGGCGACGCTGGTCCTGTCGGTCATCAGCACTCAGCTGACCTTCCTCTCCTATGGAACCACCGCGCGGTCGGCGCGCGCCTTCGGTGCGGGTGATCGACGCCGGGCCGTCGACGAGGGAGTGCAGGCGAGCTGGATCGCGGTGGGCGTGGGGGCGGCGATCGTCGTCGTCGCGTGGCTCCTGGCGCCCGCGGTCACCGGCGCGCTGGTGCCCGACCACCAGGTCGCGGCCGAAGCGGCGTCCTGGTTGCGCATCGCCGTGTTCGGCGTGCCGCTGATCCTTCTGGCGATGGCCGGCAACGGTTGGATGCGCGGAGTGCAGGACACCCGGCGGCCGGTGTATTTCGTGGTCGCGGGACTGGCCGTGGCCGCCGTGCTCTGCGTCGGTCTGGTGCACGGGGTCGGCGGACTCCCGCGACTCGGCCTGCAGGGCAGCGCCTGGGCGAATCTCGTGGGGCAGTCGCTGACGGGGATCGCCTTCGCGGTCCGGCTGATCGGCGAGAGTCGTGGCCGGCTGCGCCCCGACTGGCCGGTGATCCGCGCCCAGCTGACGATGGCCCGCGATCTGGTGCTGCGGAGCCTGTCGTTTCAGGTGTGCTTCATCTCCGCGGCGGCTGTGGCCGCGCGCTTCGGCGTCGCGCAGGTGGCCGCGCATCAGGTGGTACTGCAGCTGTGGGAGTTCAGCTCGCTGCTGCTCGACTCGCTGGCGATCGCGGCTCAGCAACTCGTGGGCGCGGCGCTGGGCGCGGGTGCGTTCCGGGTGGCCCGGCGTGCGGCGACGCGGGCCACCGCCGTGTCGGTGGGGATCTCGGTTCTTCTCGCCGCCGTGCTGGCGGCCGGGGTCGCGGTGATTCCGCGGATCTTCACCGACGATGCGGCGATCCTTGACGCGATGCGCACGCCGTGGTGGTTCTTCGTCGCGATGCTGCCGATCGCTGGCGCGGTGTTCGCGCTCGACGGTGTGCTGCTGGGCAGCGGCGACGCCTCATTCCTCCGGACGGCGACTCTCGCGGGCGCGCTCGGCGCGTTCCTGCCGCTGATCTGGCTGTCGTGGGCCTTCGACTGGGGGCTGGCGGGAATCTGGAGCGGACTGCTCGCGTTCATGTGCACTCGACTCGCCGCGGTGGTGTGGCGGGTGCGCAGCGGCGCGTGGGTGAAGTAGTCGTGTCGGTGGAACCGAGGAGCGTGCCGCTGCGTCCAATAGGACATGGGGGACTCGGGCGCGCTGGCCGCGTTGATCGCTGAACAGGATGGACTCATCACCTCGGCGCAGGCACTCCGGGCCGGTCTCTCCCGCAAGGAGATCCGCGGCCGACTGGACCGGCGGGAGTGGTGCGCGCTCGTCCGCGGAATCTATCGATCGAGTTCGCATCCGCTGACTGAGAGCCTGTTGGTCCGCGCAGCGGTGGCCGCGCACCATGGCGTGGCTGACCGCACCACGGCGGCTTGGTGGCACGGAATGCTCGATGCCCTGGCGTATCCGTTGACCGTCGCGACAGCCAACACGACCACCGCCGACCGGTGGTCGCTCGGCCCGCTGGGCCTCACTCGTCGGCACTACGACGATGCGGACCTGACCACGGTCCGCGGGCTCCGCGTGACCACGCCGCCGGCGACGGTGGTGTTCGGCGCGGCAGCGATGCCGGACGGTGGTCGATTCCTCGACCGGGCGCTGCAGCGCGGTGTCGTCACAGTCACCGAACTCGAGGCCGTCGTCGAGCGCTACGCGGGCAGTCGCGGGATAGGTGAGGCACGCCGGCTCGTGCGCATCGCCTCGCAGGACTCGGAGTCAGAGGCCGAACGGCTCTTCGTACGTCTGCTTCGAGAGGCGGGCGTCACCGGGTGGGTGCAGCAGCTCCGATTCGGACGGTGGCGTATCGACTTCGGCTGGCCCGATCTCCGCGTCGCGATCGAGATCGACGGACTGGCCTTCCACTACCAGCATGACCGGTTCCAGGCGGACCGGGCGAAATACAACGCGCTCGACGCCGCCGGGTGGCGCAAGAAGGTGTACACCTGGCACGACCTGACGGATCGGCCGGGAGAGGTCGTGGACGAAGTGCTCGAGATGCTCAACGCGCGGGTATGACCTCACCGCGATGAATCTGTGCCCGCACCGGGCGCAGATTCATCGCAGCCGGATCACTGCTCGGCGACGACCGGCTGATACTGCGGGAAACGCTCGAGGAACGACTGCACGTACGTGCACACCGGGACGATCTTCGTGCCCTGCGCGGAGAGTTCGTCGAGCACCGAGGCGACGAGCAACCGAGCGAAGCCCGCCCGGCCGTACTTCTCGGTGACGACGGTGTGGAGCAGGACGAGGGTGTGCTCGTCGCGGCGTTCGTAGCCCTCCACTCCGACGAGTTCATCACCCGACCAGAGCTCGTAGCGGTCCCGATCGGGAAAGTTGCGCAGTGTCGGCGCCGGAGTGAGCTCGACCGTCGGCGGCGGAACGGGGACTGATGCGGTCATGTCGTCGACGCTACTACCGGATCGGTGCAGGTCGACGCCGCCACGCCCCAAGCGTGCCACTCCCGGTGACCGCTCAGCGGTGATCACGGAGACGAACTGCGGCACCGTGAATTCGGCGATCACCGCGCCCACCTTCTCGCCGAGGACGTCGTCGCCGGTGTGGAGCCGAAGCCGGGTTCGTCGCCGAGCGGGCTCGTGGCACCATGGTCCCCATGCCAACGCTCTGGGCGGTCAGCGACCTGCACGTCTCACACCGCGGCAACGAGGCGATCCTCGATCGGATCAAGCCGGCCGAACCGGGGGACTGGCTGATCGTCGCGGGCGACGTCGCCGAGCGCACCGACGACATCATCGACACCCTCCGCCGGCTCAAGAACAGATTCCGCACGGTGGTGTGGGTGCCCGGGAACCATGAGCTGTACACCACGGCCAAGGACCCGCTCCAGGTGTTCGGCGTCGCACGGTACGACTACCTCGTGCAGGCCTGCCGTGATCTCGGCGTAGTGACTCCCGAGGACCGGTATCCGCTGTTCGATCCCGGGGACGGGACACCGCCGGTCCGGGTGGTGCCGATGTTCCTGCTCTACGACTACACGTTCCGGCCGGAGGGCACCTCGACGGCGCTGCAGGCGCTCGCCGTCGCACGCGAGGCGAACGTCGTCGCCACAGACGAATTCCTCCTCTCGCCCGAACCGTTCGGCACGCGCGACGCCTGGGGGCGCGCCCGGATCGAGGCCACGCGGTCGCGACTGGAGGCGCTCGACCCCGCCGAGAAGACCGTGCTGATCAACCATTGGCCGCTGCGGCGGGAACCGTGCGATGCGCTGATGTATCCCGAGTTCGCGCTCTGGTGCGGCTCGGAGCTCACCGCGGACTGGCACACCCGATTCAACGCGGCCTGCTGCGTATACGGGCATCTGCACATCCCGAGGACCACGTGGTACGACGACGTGCGCTTCGAGGAGGTGTCGGTGGGATATCCGCGTGAGTGGAGCAGACGCGGGTTGCCGTCGCCGCTGCTGCGGAAGATCGCACCGGACGAGGGACTGCATCCGGCCGATCTCAACGAGTTCGGCGCCCGGTTCGACCTGCCGCCGGACTACCGGGAGCGTGCCGCCGAGTTCCGGGCGCGAGTGGAGCGCACCCGCGCGCGCCGTGCTGAAGCAGAGAAGGACAGGGCCGAGAAGAACAGGAAGGACGGTCGATGATCGACGACCTCATGCCCGCGGGAGTCGGGACCGCCGAGTCGTTCGGCGACCCCGACGGGCTCACCGTGCTTCCCGCCGAGGAGGCGTTGATCGCCAAGGCCGTGGAGAAGCGCCGCCGGGAGTTCACCACCGCCCGGCACTGCGCACGGCAGGCGCTGGGGCAGTTGGGAGTCGCGCCGGTGCCGATCCTGCGCGGTGAACGCGGGATGCCGCTGTGGCCCCGTCAGGTGGTCGGCAGCCTGACGCACTGCGACGGCTACCGTGCGGCCGTCGCGGCATATTCGATGCAGGTTCGCTCGCTGGGTATCGATGCCGAACCGCATCAGGCCCTGCCCGACGGCGTCCTCGACCACACCAGCATCGAGGCCGAACGCGAGGTCCTCGCCGACCGGGACCACGACCTGCACTGGGACCGGCTCCTGTTCTGCGCCAAGGAAGCCACCTACAAGGCCTGGTTTCCGCTCACCGAGCGGTGGCTGGGTTTCGAGGACGCGCACATCACGTTCGAGCGAGACGACTCGATTGGCACCGCGGGCGCGCCTGCGGGTACTTTCACCTCGACCATCCTGATCGACGGAGCGGTGATCGACGGCGGACCGCCGCTGCTGACGCTGCCCGGCCGCTGGCAGATCTCCCGCGGTTTGATCCTCACCACGATTGCACTCACCTGACATGGCAGACGCCTCCATCGAGAACGCCGGACTCCTCGTCGTAGACAAGGCCGCCGGCATCACCAGCCACGACGTGGTGGCCAAGTGCCGCAAGGCGTTCAACACCCGCCGCGTCGGACATGCGGGCACCCTCGACCCGATGGCGACCGGGGTTCTCGTCATCGGCATCGAACGCGCGACCAAGTTGCTCGGGCTGCTCTCGCTGACCACCAAGTCGTACGCTGCGACCATCCGGCTGGGGCAGTCGACGTCGACCGACGACGCCGAGGGCGAGGTCATCGAATCGCGGGACGCCTCGGGGGTCCGCGACGAGGAGATCGCGGCGGTCGTCGCGTCGCTCACCGGCGACATCGAGCAGGTGCCCGCCAAGGTCAGCGCGATCAAGGTCGACGGTCGTCGCGCCCACGCGCTCGTCCGCACCGGGGCCGAGTTCGAACTGCAGGCGCGGCCGGTCACCGTCGACCGTTTCGACGTGCTCGATACTCGCCGGGACGGCGAGTTCATCGACCTCGACGTCGAGGTCGACTGCTCGTCGGGCACTTATATCCGTTCTCTGGCAAGGGATCTCGGTGCCGCGCTCGGCGTCGGCGGGCACCTGACGGCGCTGCGACGCACCGCCGTCGGGCCGTTCACCCTGGAGCACTCGCGAACGATGGCCGATGTCGACGAGAATCCCGGTTTGAGTCTCGGCATCGACGACGCGGCCAAGTTGTGCTTCCCGCATCGCGCGATCTCCGACGACGAGGCCGAGTCGATCAGCCAGGGCCGCTGGCTGGAGCCGGTGGGCATGAAGGGTATCTACACGGTGGTCGATCCGCGCGGGCAGGCCATCGCTCTCGTGCAGGAGAAGGGCAAGCGGGCGAGTTCGGTGATGGTCGTGCGACCGGCGACGCTGCGCTGAGGGCGGCCGAAGGTCTGGTCAGGTCCGCCAGAGGGGGCAGGCAGGCTCATCGAGTAGCGAGCGCATCGGGACTCGAGTCTGAACGTGGTGCAGGTCTCGATAGGCCGCGGCGCTGCGCGCCGGGGCTGCTCGAGGAGCCTGTCGGGAGGGGGTTTCTGGCAGGCTCATCGAGTAGCGAGCGCATCGAGACTCGAGTCTGAACGTGGTGCAGGTCTCGATAGGCCGCGGCGCTGCGCGCCGGGGCTACTCGAGGAGCCTGTCGGGAGGGGGTTCATGCAGGCTCATCGAGTAGCGAGCGCATCGAGACTCGAGTGTGAACGTAGTGCAGGTCTCGATAGGCCGCGGCGCTGCGCGCCGGGGCTACTCGAGGAGCCTGTCGGGAGGGGGTTTCTGGCAGGCTCATCGAGTAGCCGGCGAACGTAGTGAGCGAGCGTATCGAGATTCGAGTGTGAACGTGGTGCAGGTCTCGATAGGCCGCGGCGCTGCGCGCCGGCATCTCAGCCGTCGACGAAAATCGCGCGGGCGGCGATGTCACCGAGATGGATCGGGTCCGAATCGTCGACGCAGACGGTGATGGTGCCGGCGAACGAGCGCTTCTCGGTGACCCGCACCCGGCAGTCGAGATTGACGCCGATCTCCTCGAAGTACCGCAGCATCTCCGGATCCGAGTCGGAGATGCGGGTGATGACCCCGGTCTGGTCCACGTCGAGGTCGGCCAGCTGCACGGCGCCGGCCTCGGGCACGGTGCCGTCGGACGCCGGGATCGGGTCGCCGTGCGGGTCGCGCTTCGGGTGGCCCAGCTTGGCGTCGATGTGCGCCAGCAACTGCTCCGAGACCGCGTGTTCGAGGATCTCGGCCTCGGCGTGCACCTCGTCCCAGCGATAGCCGAGCTCTCGGACGAGGAAGGTCTCGAGCAGGCGGTGCCGCCGGACCATGCCGACGGCGGCCACCCGCCCCGTCTCGGTCAGGGTCACCGCGCCGTAGGGCGCATGGTCCACGAGACCTTGATCGGCCAGTTTCCGAATGCCCTCCGACGCGGTGGACGGTGAGACGCCGAGCTTCTCGGCCAGCAACTTCGTGGTGACCTTCGTGTCCGACCACTCCTGCGAGGTCCAGATCACTTTCAGATAGTCCTGGGTTACCGAGGTGAGTTCGTTCACCGGGCGAGAGTCGGGCATGCGTACGACCTTACCCACCGAACGCGCAGCGGCTGCTGGCGAGTCGTAGGCTTAGCGTGTGTTGCGTTGGCGAGGTTTGGACGACATCCCTGCGGGCTGGGGCCGATGCGTGGTCACGATCGGCGTGTTCGACGGAATCCATCGCGGGCACGCGCAGTTGGTCGCCGCCGCCACGAAGGCGGCGGCCGAGCGCGGTGTGCCCTCGGTGCTGATGACCTTCGACCCGCACCCGTCGTCGGTGGTGCGGTCGGGTGCTTACCCGCCGCAGTTGTCGACGCTGCGGCGGCGTGCCGATCTCGCCGAGGAGATGGGGATCGACGTGTTCTGCGTGATCCCGTTCTCCGCGACCCTCGCGGCCCAGTCGCCGGAGGATTTCGTGCACTCGGTCCTCGTCGAGGAACTGCACGCGGCCGAGGTGGTGGTCGGCGACAACTTCACCTTCGGCCACAAGGCGCTCGGCGACGTTCCCAAACTGCGCGAACTGGGGGAGCGGTTCGGCTTCGAGGTCACCGCGATCTCCCTGTTCGGTGAGCATGCCGTGACCTTCTCGTCCACCTACATCCGGTCGTGCATCGCGGCGGGCGACGTGGAACTGGCCGCCGAGGCGCTCGGCCGGCCGCATCGTGTGGAAGGCGTCGTGGTGCACGGCGAACGCCGGGGCCGCGACCTGGGTTTCCCGACCGCCAACGTCGCGCCGCCCGAGCACACCGCGATCCCCGGCGACGGCGTGTACGCGGCATGGTTCACCGTGCTCGACAGCGCCACGCAGCCCGACGGGGTCACCATCGGCCGGCGGTACCCGGCCGCGGTCTCGGTGGGCACCAACCCGACCTTCTCCGGCAGAGTCCGCACGGTGGAGGCCTACGTGCTGGATGTGGAGGCCGACCTCTACGGTCAGCATGTGGCGGTCGACTTCGTCGCACGGCTGCGCGGCATGGAGCCCTTCGACAGCGTCGACGCACTGATCGCGGAGATGAACAACGACGTCGAGCGCACGCGCACCCTGCTGCGGGCGGAGTGACCCGCCCGAGCGCTCCATGCGCCGGCGCTGATTTCCGGTCGGGGGTCGAGCGCTGGTAGTCTTGGCCGCCGGTGTCAGCTGCGGTCCGTGGCGGCGCACCCCCTGCTGGTTGCAGGGCCTGGAGCACGGAACTGAAAATCAAGGAGATCTCTCATGGCTCTGACCGCCGAAGAGAAGAAGGCCATCCTCAGCGAGTACGGTCTGCACGAGACCGACACCGGTTCGCCGGAGGCGCAGGTCGCACTGCTGACCAAGCGCATCACGGATCTGACCGAGCACCTCAAGTTCCACAAGCACGACCACCACAGCCGTCGTGGTCTGCTGCTGCTCGTCGGTCGCCGTCGCCGCCTGCTCAAGTACGTCGCGAGCGTCGACATCAACCGCTACCGCTCGCTGATCGAGCGCCTGGGTCTGCGTCGCTGACGCCCCCTGATTGCTTCTGTGGCCGTCGTTCCCACGCGGAACGGCGGCCACAGCTGTCTGTCGGGCACGGCGGCATCGGGATTCGTCGGCGAGGACGCCGCGGACACGCCCGACGGTCGCCGCAGACGACAGCCGCCGTCCCAGCAGGGAGAATGTTAGGCTGGTAGCGGACGAAGGCCGCTTGGCGGCAGTTCGGTAGTGATCGTCGGATCGGTCCTCGGTAGTGGCCGCCGGAATCCCCAAGCGATTCCGGCCGCTTCGATCGAAGGCCGTCTGCTCACGGCGCAGGTGCGCCGTCCACTTCCGGCGCGAGACTCGCGCCCATCGTCTGTCGGTTCGCCGCGCCTTGCGCGAACCGACCGCTGAATACAGGCCGCAGGCGCCGTCGTGGTGTCGTCGCGGCTGCCACGAAAGGTAAACACTCTTGACTGACGTCAACGCCGACTTCGATGATTCGATCACCGAAGTCTCCGCCGTCATCGACAACGGAACGTTCGGCAAGCGCACGATCCGCTTCGAGACCGGCCGCCTGGCTCTGCAGGCCGCGGGTTCGGTGACCGCGTACCTCGACGAGGGCACGATGATCCTCTCGACGACCACCGCGTCCAAGTCGCCGAAGGAGCACTTCGACTTCTTCCCGCTCACGGTCGACGTCGAGGAGCGCATGTACGCCGCGGGTCGCATCCCCGGCTCGTTCTTCCGCCGCGAGGGCCGCCCGTCGACCGACGCGATCCTCACCTGCCGCCTCATCGACCGTCCGCTGCGTCCGTCGTTCGTCGACGGCCTGCGCAACGAGATCCAGATCGTCGAGACCGTCCTGTCGCTCGACCCCAAGGACCTCTACGACGTGGTCGCGATCAACGCGGCGTCCGCATCCACGCAGATCTCGGGTCTGCCGTTCTCCGGTCCGGTGGGCGCCGTGCGCGTCGCGCTGATCCCGACCGAGCAGAACAAGGCCGGCCAGTGGGTCGCATTCCCCACCGTCGAGCAGCTCGAGGGCGCGGTCTTCGACATGGTCGTCGCGGGACGCCTGATCGACGGCGGCGACGTCGCGATCATGATGGTCGAGGCCGAGGCCACCGACAACGTCCTCGCGCTGATCGCCGACGGCGCCCAGGCGCCGAGTGAGGCCGTCGTCGCCGAGGGCCTCGAGGCCGCCAAGCCGTTCATCGCCACCCTGTGCGAGGCGCAGAAGCAGCTCGCCGCGGCCGCCGCGAAGGAGACCCGCGAGTTCCCGCTGTTCCCGGCCTACCAGGACGACGCTTACGAGGCGGTCGCCGAGTTCGCCACCACCCGCCTCGGCGAGGCGATGGCGATCGCCGACAAGCAGGAGCGCGACAACGCGACCGACGCACTCAAGGGCGACGTGCTCGAGGCGCTCGGCGAGCGCTTCGAGGGCCGCGAGAGCGAGCTCGGCGCAGCCTACCGGTCGCTGACCAAGAAACTCGTGCGTCAGCGCATCCTCACCGATCACTTCCGCATCGACGGTCGCGGCATCACCGACATCCGTGCGTTGTCCGCCGAGATCGGCGTCGTTCCGCGCGCACACGGCAGCGCGCTGTTCGAGCGTGGCGAGACCCAGATCATGGGCATCACCACCCTGGACATGGTCAAGATGGCCCAGCAGATCGATTCGCTCGGCCCCGAGACCAGCAAGCGGTACATGCACCACTACAACTTCCCGCCGTACTCGACCGGTGAGACCGGCCGCGTGGGTTCGCCCAAGCGCCGTGAGATCGGTCACGGTGCGCTCGCCGAGCGGGCCCTGGTGCCGGTGCTCCCGAGCGTGGAGGAGTTCCCGTACGCGATCCGTCAGGTCTCCGAGGCCCTCGGCTCCAACGGCTCCACCTCGATGGGCTCGGTGTGTGCGTCGACCATCTCGCTGCTGAACGCGGGCGTTCCGCTGAAGGCGCCGGTCGCAGGCATCGCGATGGGCCTCGTCTCCGACGAGGTCACCATCGACGGCAAGACCGAGACCCGCTACGTCGCCCTGACCGACATCCTCGGAGCCGAGGACGCGTTCGGCGACATGGACTTCAAGGTCGCGGGCACCAAGGACTTCGTGACGGCTCTGCAGCTCGACACGAAGCTCGACGGCATCCCCTCCAAGGTCCTGGCCGGTGCGCTGAGCCAGGCCAAGCAGGCCCGTCTCACCATTCTCGACGTGCTGGCCGAGGCCATCGACGAGCCGGACGAGATGAGCCCGTACGCGCCGCGCATCACCACCATCAAGATCCCGATGGACAAGATCGGTGAGCTGATCGGCCCGAAGGGCAAGACGATCAACGGCATCACCGAGGAGACCGGCGCCAATATCTCGATCGAGGACGACGGCACCGTGTTCATCGGCGCCGCAGACGGCCCGTCCGCGCAGGCGGCGATCGACAAGGTCAACGCCATCGCCAACCCGCAGCTGCCGAAGGTCGGCGAGCGCTTCCTGGGCACCGTCGTCAAGACGGCCGCCTTCGGCGCCTTCGTCTCCCTGCTCCCCGGCCGCGACGGACTGGTCCACATCAGCAAGCTGGGCAACGGCAAGCGGATCGGCAAGGTCGAGGACGTGGTCAAGGTCGGCGACAAGCTGCAGGTCGAGATCGCCGACATCGACGAGCGCGGCAAGATCAGCCTCGTTCCGGTGCGCGACGGCGCCGATGCGGCCGAAGCCGCGAAGGACGAGGTCGCGGTCGACGCCTGACGGCGACCGCACCTGTTCGATCTAGACGAGCTCGGCCCGGGACGTGTCATGCGTCCCGGGCCGAGCTCGTCGCGGTAGGCATCCGGTCCGCGCCGGAGTGGGGGTAGTGCGGGCACTACCCCGAAGACTCGCGGCCGCTCCCGTGCCCTGGACCGACGGCGATCGATAGCGTTCTTGCCATGACATCAGACGACGCCTATCGGCTCTCACCCTGGCGAATGCTCTCGGGATCGCCGCTGCGCTTCCTCTTCTCCTCCTACCCGTGGCGCGCGGTGGCGTACACGATCATCTCGCTGGCACTGGGCTGGACGGTGTTCATGGCGTACGTGGTGATCGTGCTGCTCCCGTTCGCTCCCGCCTGGTCGATCCTCTTGGGCCGCATCGAGCGGCAGCGGGTCCGGATGCTCCGGATGGCGGCCATCGCCGACCCGCATCCGGCGGTGACCGGATCGTTCGGCGCCCGCGCGCGAGCCCGACTCGCCGAGCCGGTCACCTGGCGTGAGGTGGTGTACTCGCTGGCGCTGGCGGCCTTCGCTCCGTTGGCGACGCTCGGTCTGCTGATCGCCTGCGTGCTGACCGGCGGATTCGCTGCGGCGCCGCTGGTCGTCGCGGCCGGCGGTCAGATGTCGATCGGGCCGTGGCAGCTGGAGACGCCGCAGGAGGCCTGGCGCGTGGTTCCGGTCGCGCTGCCGTTGTTCATCCTCACCCTGTATCTGTTCGGCGCGGCGGCCGCGATCGTGGCGTCCATCGCGGCCGGGCTGCTCGGTCCGCGAGAAGAGGAACTGGCGGCGCAGGTGGCCGACCTGCGGTCGTCGCGAGGAACGCTCGTCGGATCGTTCGAGGCCGAGCGCCGACGGATCGAGCGCGATCTGCACGACGGTCCGCAGCAGCACCTCGTCGGTGCGGTGATGCACCTCGGCGAGATCGCGCAGGACAGTGACGATCCGGCCACGCGGGCCCATATCGAGACCGCTCAGGCGCGTGTGGAGCGGGCGCTGGCCGAACTGCGCGACACGGTGCGCGGCGTCAATCCACGGGTGCTCGACGACCACGGAGTGGAGGCGGCCTGCGCCGAACTCGGCGGACCGGTCCTGGTCCGGGTGATCCGGGGTCCGGGATGGATACCCGGCCGGCGGCTCCCGGGAGAGACCGAGCGCGCACTGTTCTACACCGCCAGCGAAGCGGTGACGAACGCGGCCAAGCACGGCGGCGCGTCGACGGTGACGATCGAGTTCGCCGAGGCGGCGGGCGTCGTCAGCATGACCGTGACCGACGACGGCTGCGGGGGAGCGGTGCCCGCAGCCGGACGCGGGCTGGCGGGCCTGGTGGAACGGGCGGCGACGATCGGGGGCGAGTCTCACCGTCGTCAGCCCGGTCGGCGGGCCGACCGTCCTTCGCTGGTCCGGGTCGGTCCGCGGGTGACCCCGTCGGCGTGCCCGGCGGGCCGTCGGCCACACTGACAGGCGTGAGCGTGCGAATCGTGGTGGCGGAGGACTCGGTGCTGCTGACCGAAGGTCTCGTGCGGATTCTCGAGGGCGCCGGGCACCAGGTGGTCGGCACCGTCGCCGATGCCCCGGCGCTGCGCGAGATCGACGTGGATTCGATCGACCTGCTGATCACGGACGTACGGATGCCGCCCGGTCACGGGGACGACGGCCTGCGGGCGGCGCTCGATCTGCGTCGCCGCCGGCCCGACCTGCCGGTGCTGGTCCTGTCCCAGTACGTGGCGGCGGCCTATGCGCGGCGACTGCTCGGAACCGAAGGCGGGGGTCGGGTCGGCTACCTGCTCAAGGAGCGTGTGGGGCGGATCGCCGACTTCCTCCGGGCGGTCGAGACGGTGTGCGCGGGCGGCGTGGTGGTCGACCCGGAGGTCGTCTCGGCGCTGTTCGCCACCGCCGCGCTCGACCGGCTCTCCCCGCGGGAGTCCCAGGTGCTGGCACTGATGGCGCGGGGTGCGAGCAACTCGGAGATCGCGGCCGCCCTGGTGGTCTCGGACGCCGCGGTCGCCAAACACGTCGCCAACATCTTCCTCAAACTCGACCTGCCCCCGGAGACCGACAACCGCCGGGTGCGCGCGATCCTGCTGTATCTCGCTCAGAGCTGACTTCGCCCGCGAGCCGACGGATCCGCGTGCTGTCTCAGCCGACTTTGATGCGGCCGGTCGCGCCGCTGATCGGGCGGAGCGCTCCCGAGGCGCTCTTCACATCGCCGTAGTACCGCACCCGGTAGTCGCCCTCCGCGCCCCGCGGCACACGCCACGTGACGGTCACCTTCGACGCCGACGGGCTGCCGCCGGGACGTTCCCACGTCATCTCGGTGGTCTCGTGATCGTCGTCGTAGGCGACGGTCCAGCCGCGGGCGGTGAGCTTCTCGACGGCGAAGTACCCGGTGGTCGATCCGCCACGACGGATCCGGTTGCTCGGGTAGGCGCCGCAGAAGGCCACCCGGAGCGTGGTGCCGGGCTTCGCCGCGGCGGGCACCTTCGAGATCACCTGGCCGAACCGGCGGCCGGGTATCGGGGTGTCGGCGGGCTGTGAGCCCAGCAGATCCGGCTGCAGGCCCGAGGTGTCGGCCGGACGGCGCCCGGCGGCCAGCCGGGTTCCGCGGGCCATCGCCCGCGCCATGGCGTCGAACTCCTGCATGTAGGCGCACAGCGTCCATCGGCCGAACATCGTCTCGCCGCCCTCGTACTGCTGGGCCACGTACTCCTCCGGCGTCACGGTGTACTGGCTGTAGCCGTTCGAGTAGCCCTGCAGCAGGACGTTCTCCAGCGGGACCTTGAGGGCGTCGGCGACGATCCGGCGGATTCGGAGGCCGGCGACGATCGTCGACTCGCTCGGCAATGCGGCGAGCACGAGGTCGCCGATCCGGATCAACTGCACCGGAAGAGTCTGTTCGATCCACGGCCGCGGCGGGAGGATGCCGAGCGGGAACAGAATCGCCTTCGGCGCCTGGTTGTCGACGATCCACGGATCGGGCGTCGGGGCCGTACCGGCGCCGAGCGCCATCGCGAACTCGTTCCGCACGCCCTCGTTGAGGAATCCCAGTTGGCTGCGGGTGTTGTCCTCCTGGCTGGTGGCCGCCGCAGCGGCGCCCATCATGGCGGGTGAGGTGCGAGCCGCCTTGCCGTGCGGTGTGTAGCGGCCGTCGATCGAGACGTTCGCCATGTCGACGTACCGGGTGGCGGAGTCGACACCGCCGGCGGTCATCGGGCGCGCCGCACGGAAGGCCGCCTGCGCGGCCTGATCCTGGCGGCGCCCGATGATGATGCGATTGGCCCGGTGATCGGCGGTCGGACCGCCCGGATGCATCTTGCGCAGCCACAGGTTGGGGCTCATGTCGCCCGCGTTGGTCTGCGCGTGGGCGCTCACGACGTTCGGGTCGCGCTGTTCGGCCAGGTATGCGGCATAGCCCTTGTTGTCGGCACTGATCAGGAAGTTCGCGTCGGTGAGCGAAGTGCCGTGCGTGGCGAACCAGGTGATCTCGCCGATGACGGCTCCGCCGCGGCGCAGGCGGATGGCCGTCACCTGCGGGTCGATGGCGTCGGGGAAGTGCTTGCGGTCGGCGGCGGGATTGAGCTCGAACGCCGGCATCGACCGGTTCGCGCTCGCGTCGTGGAGTTCGGCGTGCCCGAGTTCGATGGTCCCCGGCCCCAGCGAGGCGTGCGCGGCCGCGACGGCGTCGAGCAGCCCGTCGATCTCGGCACGGAAAGAATTGTGCCGATGGCCCCTGGCGGCGAGGACGTAGGCGTAATCCCATGCGGTGCCGCCGCAGGAGTTGTGGTTGTGCGTCGCGTTGATGTTGACGTTCTGCGCGGTGTACGTGGTGCCGTACCGCTTCGCGAGTTCGGCGAGCAAAGTCTGATGGTGTGAGACGAAGACGCACGCGATGTCGGCGGTGATGAACAGGACGCGCTTGCCGGTGGCCGCGTCGGCGATGATGTACGCCCGCGCCCAGGTGCGCTGCAGCAGTCCCTTCGCCACCTGTTCCATGTCGGAGTAGCCCATCATGCCCTGACCGGCGATCGCTCCCGTCATGTCACCCTTGCCCGCGCCGACGAGATAACCCGACGCGGCGGAGGCCGGTCCCGTCTCGCCGAACGATGCGGCGCCGAGCGCCGTCGCCGCGGTGGCCCCTACGGCCGCGGCTTGCAGGAAGGTTCGGCGTGAGACGGAACTCATGGGACTCCTCGTGTGACTGGTGCTTCAGCGCAGATCGGGTGTGACCCTAGCCCGCTGTTGATCGAACGATCAACAGATGGCTCGGGATTGGCGCACGTTACGGCTCGAGCGGCCGGAGCGGTGCGTTCGGGCGCCTTCTAGACTGGGGTGGATTCACGAGACGAAAGGGTCCCTCATGGGCAACGGCATCCGCGTGGGTGTGCTGGGCAGTAACGGCAAGGTCGGCAAGGCGATCGTCGAAGGCGTCGAGGCGTCGGCGGAGACCGTGTTCACCGTGGGCGTCGACAAGGGCGATCCGCTCTCGGCTTTCGTCGACTCGCAGACCCGCGTCGTCGTCGATTTCACGCACCCGGACGTCGTGATGGACAACCTCGAGTTCCTCATCGAGAACGGCATCCACGCCGTCGTCGGCACCACCGGCTTCACCGCCGAGCGGCTCGACACCGTCCGCGGCTGGGTGGAGCAGAACCCCGGCGTCGGCGTGCTCATCGCTCCGAACTTCGCGATCGGTGCGGTGCTCTCGATGCACTTCGCGCAGCAGGCCGCGCGGTTCTTCGAGTCGGCGGAGGTGATCGAACTGCACCACCCGCACAAGGCCGACGCGCCGTCCGGCACCGCCGGGCGCACCGCGCAGCTCATCGCGACGGCGCGCGCGGAAGCCGGGCTCGGCGCGAGTCCGGACGCGACGTCGACCGGACTCGAGGGTGCCCGCGGCGCCGACGTCGACGGGGTCCGCGTGCATTCGGTGCGTCTGGCCGGTCTGGTCGCGCACCAGGAGGTGCTCTTCGGCACCCAGGGTGAGACCCTCACCATCCGTCACGACTCCATCGACCGGAACTCCTTCGTTCCCGGGGTGCTGCTGGGTGTCCGCGAGATCGTCGACCGTCCCGGGCTCACGGTGGGGCTCGAGACCTTCATGGATCTGTAGTCGTCGGTGGCTGCGAAGAAGAAGGCCGACGCCCGGCCGATCGTCGCGCTCATCGCCTTCCTGGTGGTCGCGCTCTGCGTGTACTTCGTCCTGCTGAGCCGGACCGCGATCGGCCTGATCTCCGACGGCGGTGTCGTCGGCATCGGGCTCGGCGTCGGTGTGATCGTGCTGCCGCTGCTCGGCGTCTGGATGGTGGTGTCGACGCTGCGGTCGGGGATCGAGCATCAGCGGATGGTGGCGGCCGCGCAGGATCTGGGGCGCGACCTCGACGTGGACGACCTGCCCCGGCGGCCCTCGGGGCGGATCGAGAAGGACGCCGCCCTGGAACTTTTCGAGCAGGTCAAGGTGGAATGGGAGGCCGACCCGTCCGACTGGGTGAGCACCTATCGCATCGCTCGCGCCTACGACTACGCGGGCGACCGCTCGCGGGCGCGCGAGATGATGCGGCGCGCCGCGGAGCAGTATCGGGCGGCGAAGGCCGAGCAGCGGTCGTGATCGCGCGATCGGGGGCATGATGGCGTCATGGCTCGATTGCTGATCGTTCACCACACGCCCTCGCCGCACTGCCAGGCGATGTTCGAGGCGGTGATCGCCGGCGCCACCGATCCCGAGATCGAGGGGGTCGAGGTGGTGCGCCGCGCGGCGCTGTCGGTATCCACGAGCGACTTCCTCGACGCCGACGGGTACGTGCTCGGCAGCCCGGCGAATCTCGGCTCCATTTCAGGTGCCCTCAAACACGCCTTCGATTGTTCGTACTACCAGATCCTCGACTCGACGCGGGGTCGCCCGTTCGGGCTGTACCTACACGGCAACGAGGGGACCGAAGGCGCGGAGAACATGATCGACCGCATCACCGCCGGACTCGGCTGGGAGAAGTCCGCCGAGTACGTCATCGCCGCGAACAAGCCGGACAAGGCGGTGCTTGAGGCGTGCTGGGAGCTGGGGGCGACGGTCGCCGCCGGACTCATGGGATAGCACCAAGGTTTGCGTGAGGCACAGTCATACACAAGCGTGATGGAGGTTGTCGGACTCACCGCTGACGCCGGTGAACGGCAGGCTCACCTGGGGCTGCGCAGAGACGCCGAGGACCTGCCAGAACGGACTCCGACAGGGCTCGATGCGTAGTCGACCCGGCGGGTGCAGAGGCGGTCCGGTCAGGTGGACGTCTCGTTGATGCGAGTCCACGCTGCCTGCATCTCGGTGGTGACGTCGGTGCCGACCGAACGGACCCAGCGCAGGGTCGGCTTCCGCCCATTGACGTGGGCGACCACTTTGGTCTGCTCGATGTCGGCGGCGTCGACCTCACGCGCTTCGATCAAATGGAAGTCGAGGTCGAACACCAGGAACACGGCGGTGGTGATGTCAGTCGAACGGAACGCGCTGAACTTCGCTGCGGTGCCTGCGGATCGCACACCCATCGCCTTGACCTGGATGCGCTGCCCACCCGGCGCTGTGATGTCGTGGGACTTGGTACTGTTCGGCTCCAGCACACCGCCGCGTGCGGCATGGACCACCGCCTCGGCGACGTCGCCGAGCGGCTTGTTGCTGGTGCGTACGAGGCCGCGTCGACGTAGCTCAGCGATGATGGCGGCGTCGAGCCGGAGCAGGTCTTGCACTCCGAGGGCAGTCAGGTCGACGGGGCGACGATCGGTGTCCTTGCTGCTGGTGTAGTCCGTGAACACGTTGTCGAATCAAGTCCGTTCAGTCGGCAGGCCGAGTTCTGGTCGGCGGTCGCTCGCCGATCGACGACGGACGACCGACGGGCTCTTGCTCGTGCTGCACTTCTGTGCGCCATCCAGTTCTCGGATCAAGAATACGCAGTCGGAGAGTCGGAAGACGGCTCCGTGGATGGGTGAGCCGGAACCGCCGATCTCGCCGCTGCGACCGGGACCGGCGAACGCTCGCTAGACTCGACGGCGTGAGCGCGCCGATCCCGACCCCGTACGAGGACCTGCTGAGACTGGTGCTGGAGACCGGAACCCCGAAGGCCGACCGCACCGGGACCGGAACACGCAGCGTGTTCGGCCACCAGATGCGCTTCGACCTCGCGCAGGGCTTTCCTCTGATCACCACCAAGAAGGTGCATCTCAAGTCGATCATCTACGAACTCCTGTGGTTCCTGCGCGGCGACTCGAACGTCCGGTGGCTGCAGGAGCACGGGGTGAGCATCTGGGACGAGTGGGCGTCGCCGGACGGGGAGCTCGGCCCGGTCTACGGCGTGCAGTGGCGCAACTGGCCCACGCCGTCGGGTGAGCACGTCGACCAGATCGCCCTGGCGCTGGAGACGCTGACCACCGACCCCGACTCGCGGCGCAACATCGTATCCGCGTGGAACGTCGGAGAGATTCCGCAGATGGCGCTGCCGCCGTGCCACGCGTTCTTCCAGTTCTACGTCGCCGACGGGCGGCTGAGCTGCCAGCTGTACCAGCGCAGCGCCGACCTGTTCCTCGGCGTTCCGTTCAACATCGCGTCCTACGCCCTGCTCACGCACATGATGGCGCAGCAGGCCGAGCTGGAGGTCGGCGAGTTCGTGTGGACCGGCGGCGACTGCCACATCTACGACAACCACGTCGACCAGGTGCGCGAGCAGCTCTCGCGCGAACCGCTGCCGTATCCGACGCTCAAGTTGCGCAGGGCCGACTCGATCTTCGACTACCAGTACGACGACTTCGAGGTCGTGGGATACCGGTCGCATCCGGCGATCAAAGCGCCGGTCGCGGTCTGAGCCGGTGGCACCCTCCTCGGGAACGGAGCGGACATGACAATCACCCTGGTGTGGGCGCAGGACCGCGCGGGAGCCATCGGCCGCGCCGGCGCGATCCCGTGGCGCGTCCCGGAGGACATGCGGCGCTTCAAGGAGATCACCGGCGGCTCGACGGTGATCATGGGCCGCAAGACATGGGAGTCGTTGCCGACCGCGGTGCGTCCGCTGCCCGGGCGGCGCAACATCGTGATCACGCGGGCGCGCGACTACCGCGCCGACGGTGCCGAGATCGTCGCCGGCCTCGAGGCGGCGCTGGACGCGGCGGGCGAGGCGGCCGCGGTGATCGGCGGCGGGGAGATCTACGCCGCGGCCATCGACCGGGCCACACACCTGCGGGTCACCGAGATCGACGTGCTGGTGGACGGCGCCGACGCCTTCGCACCCGTCGTGGATCCCGACCGATGGGAGTCGGTGACCGTCGGCGAGTGGCTGTACTCGTCGACCGGCACGCTGTACCGGTTCATCGACTACCGGCGACGGTGAGGTGGTTCAGCGCGGGCGGTGACGACTACGCCCGCTATCGGCCGACGTATCCGGCCGCACTGGTCGACGCCCTCGCCTCGGCGGCGCCGGACACTCGCCGCGCGGTCGACGTCGGCTGCGGAACCGGCCAGCTCACCGCGCTGCTGGCCGAGCGCTTCACCGGCGTCGTCGGACTCGATCCGGCGGGCGAGCAGATAGCTCACGCGGTGACCGCGGGCAACATCGACTACCGCGTCTGTGCGGCCGAGCACCTCGCAGTCGAAGACCACACCGCGGACCTGGTCACGGCCGCGCAGGCCGCGCACTGGTTCGATCTGAGCGCGTTCTACGGCGAGGTGCGCCGGATCGCGGTCGACGACGCAGTGCTGGCCTTGATCACATACGGGGTCCTCGTGCTCGACGACGATCTGGCGGACCGGTTCGGGACGTTCTACCGCGAGGAGATCGGACCCTACTGGCCGTCCGAGCGCCGGCACGTCGACAACGGCTACGCCGAGCTGGAGTTCCCGTTCGAGCGTCTCGACACACCGGCGGTCACCATCGAACGATCGTGGACGCTCGAGGAGTTCGTCGGCTACCTCGGCACCTGGTCCGCGGTCCGCCGCGCCGGCGAGGCCGATGCCGGCGGGCTCGTCGACGCACTCGCCGCCGACCTCGCGCCGCGCTGGGGCGACGACCGCCGCGTCGTGCGATGGCCGGTGACGGTCATCGCCGGGAGGGTGCGCTGACATGCCCGGTCCGTCCACCCCGCAGTCTCCGGAGACGCTCGCCCACCTCCGTCGCGCTCGGGACCTGATGGATCGCGAATACGCCGAACCCCTCGACGTGCCGACGATGGCGCGCCGGGCGCTGATGTCCACGGCGCATTTCAGCCGGGAGTTCAAGATCGCGTACGGCGAGACCCCGTACGGCTACCTGGTCACGAGGCGGGTGGAACGGGCGATGGCGCTGCTCCGGTCCGGTATGAGCGTCACCGATGCGTGCGTCGAGGTCGGGTTCACCTCGCTCGGCTCGTTCAGTTCCACGTTCCGGCGCCTGACGGGGGAGACGCCCAGCGCCTACCGGGCGCGCTCGCACGAGCCTCTCGAGGGGCTGCCGTCGTGTATGACCAAGATCCTCGCGCGTCCGATGCCGTTCGGCTGACGCCCCGAGGAGCACGGCCGTGGGAACCGAGCAGTTTTCGAGAAGCACGGCGACGGCGGGACCTCTAGCGTTGTCCGCATGACGAACATCGAACTGACCTACTGTCCCATCACCGTCGACGACATCGACGCCGCACTCGGCTTCTACCGCGACGCCCTCGGTCTGGAGGTGACGCGCGACGTCGCCAACGGCGACCACCACTGGGTCACCCTGCGCCTGCCCGATCAGCCGTCGGTCGAGGTGGTGCTGTCGCAGCCCGGAGGCGGCCGCTCGCCCGAGGACGCCGAGGCGATCCACCGTCTCGTCGCCAAGGGCATGATGCCGCCGATCGTGTTCCGCTCCGACGATCTCGATGCGATCTTCGAGAAGGTCTCCGCGTCCGGAGCCGAAGTGCTCCAGGAGCCGATCGATCAGCCGTGGGGGCCGCGGGACTGTGCGTTCCGCGACCCCGCCGGGAACATGGTCCGCATCAACGCCGCCGGCTGACGCGCGGGCGCGGCGCGGTTAGGCTCGTCGAGATGAACACGTTTCAGCGAGTCGCGCACGGTGTCAACAGGCTGGTGGCCCCGATTCTGAGGGCGCCCGTGGTCGGTGGGATGCTGTCGAGATCGATGACCGAGATCACCTACACCGGCCGGCGGAGTGGGAAGCAGTTCTCGCTGCCGGTCGCATACCGCCGCCGCGGCGCCGACGAGGTGATCGTCGGCGTCGCGATGCCGGACAAGAAGAACTGGTGGCGCAACTTCGATCCCGGACCGGCGCCGATCGGGATCCGGCTCGAGGGCGTCGACCGCACCGGCACGGCTGTCGCGAAGTCCACGGACGAGGGCACCGCGGTGTACATCACCCTCGACGCCGTACACTGATGACGGCGATGCGCGCCGAACTCTCGGTGGCGCAGGCCCGCCGCATCGCCCTTGCGGCGCAGGGATTCGCGGATCCGCCGCCGGCGGGCGAGCCGACCCGTAGACATCTGCGACGAGTGCTGAGCCGCACACGGCTGCTTCAGCTCGACTCGGTGAACGTCCTCGCGCGAGCGCACTACCTCCCCGCGTTCAGCCGGCTCGGAGCGTATCGTGACGGGCTTCTCGACGGCGCGGCCTGGCGCCCGAGGGCGCGGAGCCCGCGGCTGCTCGCCGAGTACTGGGCACACGAGGCGGCCCTGGTTCCGGTCGACGACTGGCCGCTGTTCGGCTGGCGGATGGACGAGTACCGCGACGGCCGCTACCGCCATACGCGAGAGGTGCTGCAGCGCAACAGGTCCCGTGCGGCCGACGTGCTCGCCGTGATCACCGATCAAGGTGCGATGACCCCGCGCGAGATCGAGGACGCGCTCGGCATCACGCGGGCTCCGGCCGAGCGCGGCTCCTGGTGGATGCGCGGTGAGGTGAAGCATCTGTGCGAGGCGATGTTCGCGGCCGGTTCGCTGTCGGCGGTGCGGAGCCCGCACTTCCACCGGCACTACGACCTCGCCGAGCGCGTCGTCGGCGCCGAGCGCGTCGGTGTCACGGTCGGCCGGCGAGATGCGCACCGCGAGCTGGTGTCCCGCGCCGCGGCCGCGCACGGGGTCGCGACGGCGGCCGACCTGGCCGACTACTACCGCTTGCGGACCGCCGAGGTCCGCGATGTGCTGGGCGACCTCGTCGACGCCGGAGTGGTGGCGCAGGTGCGGGTCGACGGCTGGAGCGAGCCGGCCTATCTGCACCGCGACGCGCGGCTGCCGCGCCGAGTACCGCATTCGACGCTGCTGTCGCCCTTCGATCCGCTGGTGTTCTACCGCCCGCGCACCGAGCGGCTCTTCGGCTTCCGCTACCGGATCGAGATCTACGTACCCGAACACAAACGGGTGCACGGATACTACGTGCTGCCGTATCTTATGGACGAGGAACTGACGGCTCGCGTCGACCTCAAAGCCGACCGCGCCGCGGGAGTCCTCCGGGTGCTCTCGGCACACGCGGAGCCGGGCGCCGACACCGCGCGGGTCGCGCGGTCGCTGGCCGTCGACCTGGCGGCGCTGGCCGACTGGCGCGGCCTCGACCGGGTGGAGGTCACCGGACGCGGCGACCTCGGTCCCGCCTTGCGATCCGAAGCCGCCCCCGGCTAATAGGCTGGCAGGCGTGAACTCTCCACAACACCAGCGGAGGCTGCCGCTCGACGGGGTCCGGGTGCTCGAGCTCGGCAACTACATCGCGGCGCCGACCGCCGGGCGCATGCTGGCCGACTTCGGCGCCGAGGTCATCAAGATCGAACGTGAGACCGGCGACGAACTCCGCAACTGGCGCCTGTACGACGGCGAGACGTCGATGCTGTTCCGGACGATCAACCGGAACAAGAAGTCCGTGGTGCTCGACCTCAAGACCGAACAGGGGCGCGAGGACGTCAAAAGCCTTGCCGCGCACTGCGATGTGGTTCTCGAGAACTTCCGTCCCGGGACTCTGGAGCGATGGGGGCTGGGCCCCGAGGCGCTCAGCGAGGCGAACCCGGACCTGATCTTCGTCCGCATCTCCGCGTTCGGTCAGACCGGCCCCTATTCGGAAAGGCCGGGCTTCGCGGCGGTCGCCGAAGCCTACGGCGGGTTCCGCGAACTGGTCGGCGACCCCGATCGGCCGCCGGTGCGCGTCGGGGTCTCGATCGGGGATTCGATCGCTGGACTCTACGGAGCCTTCGGCGCCGTGATGGCGCTCTACGAGCGTCTGCGCAGGCGCGACGAGAACCGCGGCGGCGACGGTGAGCCCGGACTGCCGTTGGCCGATCGGATCGTCGACGTCGCCCTGAACGAGGCGATCTTCTCGATGATGGAGTCGCTGGTGCCCGACCTCGGGGCGTACGGGGTGAAGCGAGAACGGACCGGCGGACGCATGGAGGGCATCGCACCGTCGAACGGCTATCTCTGCCGGGACGGCAGTTCCGTCGTCATCTCGGGCAACGCGGATGCGATCTTCCCCCGCTACATGAGAGCGATCGGCCGCGACGATCTCGCCGACGACCCCGATCTGGCCACCAACGACGGCCGGTGGCGGCGGCGCGACGAGATCGACGCGGCGATCGGGGAGTGGACCGGCGCGAGGTCGCGCGACGAGGTGCTCGCCGTGCTCGACGACGCGGCCGTCCCCGCGGGCCCGATCTACACCGCCGCCGACATCGTCGCGGACGAGCAGTACCGCGCACGGAACATGATTCAGGAGTTCGACGTCGACGCCGGCGGCCCCGAGCCGCGCCGGGTCGCGTTCCCGGGCATCGTCCCGGTACTCGGCGAGACCTCGCTGCCGATCCGCTCGGTCGGCCCCGACCTGGGTGAGCACACCGACGAGATCCGCGCGCGTTTTCTGGGAGGACGGCGATGAGCGCGCAGTCGGCCTCCGGAGCCACGGACTATTCGCAGGTCGCCCTCCGGGACGTGACCCTGCGTGACGGACTGCAGCTCACGGGCAAGGTGCTCGACGTCGAAGTCCGCGTGGCACTGGCACGCACCCTGTTGGCGGCGGGTGTGCCCGAACTCGAGATCGGTTCGATGGCGCGGCCCGATCTGGTTCCGCCGATGGCGGGCACCCTCGACATCGTCGCGCAACTGACGCCGGACGAACTCGACCGCTGCTGGGTGTGGGTCGCCACCCCGAGACACGTCGAGAAGGCCGCCGCGGCGGGCGTCCGGAACTTTCAGTACTGCCTGTCGGTGTCGGACGCGCACAACAAGGCGAACATCGGCCGGTCCGCCGAGGACAGCGTCGCCGCCATGCCGCGAGCCGTCGCGGCGGCCAAGGAGGCGGGCGGCCGCATCCAACTCTGTCTGGCCACCGCGTTCACCTGCCCGTTCGACGGTCCGGTGGACCCGGATCGTGTCCGCGGCATCGTCGCCGACCCGCGCACGGCGGACGCCGACGACGTGGTGCTCGCCGACACGCTCGGCCAGGCCCACCCCGATCAGGTGCGCGACCTGTTCGCGACCGTCGGCGCGGGCGAACGCAGGCTCGTCTTCCACGGACACGACACCTGGGGGATGGGCGTCGCGAACTCGCTGGCCGCCGCCGACGGCGGCGCCCGATTGGTGGACGGTGCGCTCGGCGGACTCGGCGGCTGCCCGTTCGCTCCCGGCGCCAGCGGCAACACCGCGAGTGAGGACCTCCTCTTCGCCACTCGCCCCGGATACCTGAAGCCGGCCGTGCTCGCGGACCTCGTCCGTGCGGGTGAACGGTTGCTCGCCGAACTCGGTGAACAGACGCGGTCGAAGGCCGCGCAGGGAGCGCGGTCCAAGGCGCAGGCCTTCGACTGGGTCATCGCCGGGGACTGACCCGCACCGGCCCGGGACCGGCGCCCGGCTACACTTCTGCGCGCACACTTAACGGAAGGGTGGACACGTGTCCGTCACGCACAACGGCAAGACCTACCGACTCGTCATGTTCGATCTCGACGACACCCTGGCGCCGTCGAAGACCGCGATGAGCGACGAGATGGTCGGGCTGTTCCGGGAACTGCTCGCCGGAAGCATGGGCTGCATCATCTCCGGCGGTCAGTACGGGCAATTCCAGTCGCAGGTCCTCGACCGGCTCGGCGACTTCGCGGACCGCGGCAACCTGCACCTGATGCCCACCAACGGCACCCGCTACGTCCGGTGGTCCGGCCGGGATTGGGAGACGGTGTACGCCGAGGACCTCTCCGACCACCAGAAGGCCGA
Source organism: Gordonia cholesterolivorans (assembly GCF_039531975.1). NCBI lineage: Bacteria > Bacillati > Actinomycetota > Actinomycetes > Mycobacteriales > Gordoniaceae > Gordonia > Gordonia cholesterolivorans. The sequence continues at coordinate 186,773 of NZ_BAAARB010000004.1, forward strand.
GGCCATGCGGGTGGTGGAGGCCGGCGCACGTGAGCTCGGGCTCTGGGAGGAGAAGACCTGGGGCCCGATCCTGGAGGACCGCGGCAGTCAGGTCACCTTTTCCGCGCTCGGCCAGTCCGCGCCGGTCGACGCGAAGGCGGCGTGGGATCCGGACGGGCGCAAGAAGGAGTCGCTGCGTGCGTACGCCGCCGAGCGGCTGCCCGACCTCGAGGTCCGCAGCGGCGGATCGACGTCGGTCGACATCACGGCGAAGGGGATCGACAAGGCCTACGGGGCGCGCCGCCTGATGGAGATCCTCGGCCTGGGCACCGACGACATCCTGTTCTTCGGCGACCGTCTCGACGAGGGCGGCAACGACCGTCCGGTGGCTGAACTCGGCATCGACGCGGTCGCCGTCCACGGCTGGCAGGACACCTACGCGAAGCTGGGCGCCATCGTCCGCGGCTGACGCGCCGCGCCGGCCACCGGGGCCTCAGCTCAGCAGGCTGCTCCGGAGCGAGTCGACGTCCTCACCCGTCAGGCGCAGCCCCTTGCGGAGGTAGCCGTCCATCGAGCCGTAGACGCGATCAGCGGCCGCGAAGGCCGAGTTCAGCATCGAGATGTCCACGCCGTTGATCGGGTCGGTGGCCGATGCACGCCGATAGTGGTTGGACGCGAGATAGTCCGCCTCGATCGTCGCGCGGTCGACACCGAGGACGGTCAGCAGGATGGCCGCCACCCAGCCGGTGCGGTCCTTGCCCGCCGAACAGTGGAAAAGCGTGGTCCGGCCGGTCTTCGCCGTCTTCGCGATCTCGAGGACGGCCGTGCGGAGCTGAGCGCGCGCGTTGGCGTCGGTGACGAATTCCGGATACGCCGACGCGACGTCGATCAGACTCAGTGGCGACACCTGTCCGAGGACGTCCGCACTCACCTGGCGCGTGCCGGGCACGCGACGGTCGGGTTGGACCGCCCGCTCGATACCGGTCCGCAGATCGATCACCGTCGCCAGACCGCGGGCGCGCAGCGCTGAGATGTCGGATGCGGTGAGCCGCGAGAGATTGTCGCTCCGCAGCACGAGTCCGTTGACATGCCGACCGTCGGCGGCGCGATAGCCCTCGAGCGTCCTGGTGTTGCTCGTCCCCTCCAGCCCGATCTCCCGTCCGGGCGTGATCGCCGAGTTCGTGACGGCGGCCGTGGCCACCGGTGATGCGGCGGCAGGTGCGGCCAGGGCCGGAGAGGAGGCCGTCGGAACGACCACGGTGACGGACAGGGCGGTGACGGACAGGGCAGCGGACAGGGCGAGGGCCGCGAGGCGACGGCGGCGGATCGAAGAGCTCACCGGACCGATGATGCACCACCGGCCCGGATGCCGCAGGACGAACCGGATGCGAGACAATCGAGCCTCGAGGCTGTCCGGGTGCCATGACCCGCAGAGCCCGTCATGAGCCGCTGCAGTGCCGAGGAGTTGCGACGTGTCCGAATTAGTGCCGCTGAAGGTCCAGCTGGTCGCGGCAACGCAGTTCATGCCGCCGGAGGTGGACTGGGATACCGACGCCGACGGTGGCGAGGCCCTCATCGAGTTCGCCGGTCGCGCCTGCTACGAGAGCTGGCACAAGCCGAATCCGCGCACCGCCACCAACGCCGGCTATCTGCGCCACGTCCTCGAGGTGGGCCACACGTCGTTGTTCGAGCACGCCACGTGCACCTTCTACATCACCGGGATCTCCCGGTCGTGCACGCACGAACTGATCCGTCATCGCCACTTCTCCTACTCGCAGCTCTCGCAGCGCTTCGTCCCCGAACACGATTCCAACGTGGTCGCGCCGCCGGCGATCCGCGGTGACGAGCGCCTCGAGGAGTTGTTCGTCGAAGCGACCGACGCGGCGCGGCGCGCCTACGCCGACCTCCTGGCCGAGCTCGAGGCCAAGTTCGCCGACGTTCCGAATGCGATCCTGCGGCACAAGCAGGCCCGACAGGCGGCCCGCTCGGTGCTGCCGAACGCGACGGAGACGCGGATCGTCGTGACCGGCAACTACCGGGCCTGGCGCCACTTCATCGGAATGCGGGCGACCGAGCACGCGGACGTCGAGATCCGCCAGCTCGCCGTGGAATGCCTGCGCCGGCTCCGCGAGGTGGCACCGACGGCGTTCGGGGACTTCGAAATCGGCGAACTCGCCGACGGAACCGAAGTCGCGACCTCGCCCTTCGTATTCGAGGGCTGAGCGCGGCGATCGGCCCGTCAGACGGTAGCCTGAGCGGCATGAACTCGGCTGACGCAGGAATTGCGGAACACCCGTTCGGGACGGTTTCGGTGGCAATGGTGACCCCCTTCACTCGGGAGGGGAAGGTCGATCTCGACAAAGCCGCGGAGCTGGCCGCTCACCTGGTCGACGGAGGCTGTGACGCCATCGTCGTGAACGGCACCACCGGTGAGTCGCCGACCACCACGGTGCAGGAGAAGAACGACCTTCTGCGGGTCGCGCTCGAAGCGGTCGGCGACCGCGCGAAGGTCGTCCACGGGGCCGGCAGCTACGACACCGCCGAGTCGGCGCGGCGCGTCCGCGAAGCGGAGGAGATCGGCGCGGACGGCGTGCTGATCGTCACCCCGTATTACAGCAAGCCGCCCCAGTCGGGTGTCCTCGCACACTTCCGCACCATCGCCGACGCGTCGAGTCTGCCGGTGATGCTGTACGACATCCCGCCGCGGTCGGTGATCCCGATCGAGACCGAGACCATCCTGCGCCTCGCCGAGCACCCCAACATCAAAGCCGTCAAAGACGCCAAGGGCGATCTGCATGCGGCGTCGAAGATCCTGGCGGCCACCGACCTGGAGTACCTGTCCGGGGAGGACGCACTGAACCTGCCGTGGCTGTCGATCGGCGCCACCGGTTTCGTCAGCGTGATCGGCCATCTCGTGCCGGGCCGGCTCCGCGATCTGCGGGCCGCCGTGCTCGCCGGCGACCTCGCGCAGGCGCGCCGGCTCGCCGACTCGATGGCACCGCTGGTCGACGCGATGGGTCGGCTCGGCGGAGTGTGCATGGTCAAGACGGCCCTGCGCATCACCGGTCTGGAAGTGGGGGATCCGCGGTTGCCGCAGGTCGCGGCCGAACCCGCCCAGATCGAAGCACTCATCACGGATCTGCGCGCAGCCGAGGTGATCTCCTGATGGCCGACAACAGCAACAACACCGCCGGCGACAACACCGCCGGCGACAACAGCGGTAACGGCAACGCCGACGGGGGCGGCCGCAAGGGCGGCGGTCGTCGGCGGGCCTCACGCAAGGCGGGCCCGCCCGCCGACCACCCGAACAAGGCGCGGGCGGCCGATTCAGGCGCCGCGAAACTGCCTCCGCAGGTGGCCGCGGCCACCGGATCGAGCGTCACGGGCGACGTCATCGACCGGCTGCCCGCCCCGCCGAAGCTGCCCAAGGGCGGACTCCGCGTCGTCGCGCTCGGCGGCATCGGTGAGATCGGCCGCAACATGACCGTCTTCGAGTACGACGGCAAGCTGCTCGTCGTGGACTGCGGCGTGCTCTTCCCCGAGGACCAGCAGCCCGGCGTCGACCTGATCCTGCCCGACTTCGGCTACATCGAAGACCGCGTCGAGGACATCGAAGCAGTGGTCCTGACGCACGGCCACGAAGACCACATCGGCGCAGTGCCCTTCCTGCTCAAGCTCCGCGGCGACATCCCGATCGTCGGTTCCCGGTTCACGCTCGCACTGGTCGCGGCCAAGTGCCGCGAACACCGCCTGCGGCCGAAGCTGGTCCAGGTGGCCGAGGGCGATCGCCTCTCGCACGGCGGATTCGACTGCGAGTACTTCGCGGTGAACCACTCGATCCCCGACGCGCTCGCCGTCGCGATCCGTACTCCGGCCGGTCTGGTCCTGCACACGGGCGACATCAAGCTCGATCAGCTGCCGCTGGACAACCGTCTCACCGACCTGGCCGGCTTCAGCAGACTCGGCGACGAGGGCGTCGACCTGTTCCTGGTGGACTCGACCAACGCCGAGGTCCCCGGTTTCGTCACCCCCGAGCGTGAGATCGGCGGCGTCCTCGACACCGTCATCGGCAAGGCCCGCCAGCGCGTGATCGTCGCCTCCTTCGCGAGCCACGTCCACCGGATCCAGCAGATCGTCGACGTGGCACACCGGCACGGTCGGCGCGTGACCTTCGTCGGCCGGTCGATGGTCCGGAACATGCAGATCGCGCAAGACCTCGGTTACCTCACCGTGCCGGACGGCGTGGTGGTGGACATGGACACCGCGGCCACCCTGCCCGACCACCGGCTGGTGCTCATCTCCACCGGCTCGCAGGGAGAGCCGCTCTCGGCCCTCTCGCGCATGGCCCGCGGTGAGCACCGCCAGATCAACATCCGCGCCGACGACCTCGTGGTCCTCGCGTCGTCGCTGATCCCGGGCAACGAGAACTCCGTGTTCGCCGTGGTGAACGGTCTCGCCAAGCGCGGCGCCACCGTGGTGACCCAGGCCAGCGCCAAGGTCCACGTCTCCGGCCATGCCTCCGCGGGCGAGTTGCTGTACCTCTACAACGCGGTGCGCCCGTCGAATGCCATGCCCGTGCACGGTGAATGGCGCCACCTGCGCGCCAATGCCGCGCTCGCCGAGGCCACAGGGGTTCCCGCCGACCGGATCGTCCTCGCCGAGGACGGAGTGGTCGTCGACCTGGTGGACGGACGCGCCAGGATCACCGGCCGCGTGCCGGTCGGATACGTCTACGTCGACGGACTCTCGGTCGGCGACGTCGGGGAATCGACGCTCTCGGACCGCCTCGTGCTCGGCGAAGGCGGCTTCATCTCCATCTCGGTGGCGGTGGACGCGTCGACGGGTGCCGCGGTGAGCAAGCCGACGGTGTCCGGCCGCGGCTTCTCCGACGATCCCGGCGCCCTGAACGACGCCGCCGAACTGGTGAACAAGGCGCTCGTCGAACTGGCCAACGAAGGGGTCACCGACACCCACCGGATCGCTCAGGGCGTGCGGCGCGCGGTGGGTCGATGGGTGGCTGAGAAGTACCGGCGCCGGCCGATGATCGTCCCGACCGTCATCGCGGTGGGGGAGCGGCGGTGAATCTCGCCCGATCCGAGCGGGCGGCGCTCGTCGAGACGATGCGCCGGACGGGGCCCGACGCCCCCACGCTGTGTGCGGGCTGGGACAACCGTGATCTCGCGATCCACCTGATCCTGCGGGAACGCAGGCTCGATGCGACAGCGGGCATCTTCATCGGCCCGCTGGCCGGACACACCGCTGCCGTCGCCGACAGCTACGCCGACAAGCCCTGGGACGAGCTGCTGGCCATGTTGTCCGACGGGCCGCCCTGGTACTCGCCGTTCCGGGTGGCCGACCGCTTCCTCAACCTCGCCGAGATGTTCGTTCATCACGAGGACGTGCTGCGCGGGGGCGCCGATCCGGCCGGTCCGTTCCTGCCGCGGCAGGTGTCGCCGGATCTCGAGCGGGCTCTAGAGCTTCCGCTGCGGACGGTGGGACGCCGGATCATGGCGGGCTCTCCCGTGCGGGCCACCCTGCGCACCGGGGACGGTCGGGAGGTGATGAGCGTGGGCCGCGGCCAGCCGGTGGGAGTGTCCGGCTCGGTCGGGGAACTGCTGCTCTTCGCGTTCGGCCGTGCACCGGTCGACGTGGAGTTCTCCGGTTCTCCGGCAGCGATAGCGAGCCTGCGCAGTGCCCACCGGACGTTGTGAACCGGTCACGAAATCGACACGACCGTGATCTCTGCGGTGTTGCCAGTGTGACTGATGTGATTGGCGGGCATTAGGCTGGAGGCCATGGCTTCCAATGCATCAACGCGCAGCCGCTCATCCGAGACTTCGGGGAAGCCGAAGTCGTCGGCCGGCGGCCGGTCGCGCAGCGGCGCCTCACGTGGGGGGACTCGGGCCACGGCGACGGCACGGCCCAAGTCCGGACAGGGCGGCCGCGGCGGTGCGCGCAAGCCGCCCGCAGACCGGGCCGGAACCGCGCGCCGCCCGGCGCACTCGCAGGATCTCAAGCGCCGGCCGGCGGAACGGTCGTCGGTGGCGCGGGGGATGGGCCGGGCCGCAGCGGCGACCTGGAACCTCGCCGCACGCGGTCTGGGCGGCGTCGCACGCATCGGTGCTCACCGGGACGAGGCGCCGTCGCAGGGACGCGACAGCGCGGGTCTGGCTCTCACACTCGCCGCAGCGCTGGTCGCGCTCGGCGTCTGGTTCACCGCACTGGGGCCGGTCGGGGCATTCGTCGACACGCTCGTCCGGGCGGGTTTCGGCGCGCTCGCCTACGGCGTCCCCGTGTTCCTGGTCGCCGTCGCGGTGCTGGTGATGCGGTTTCCGGCCAACCCGGAGCGTCGTCTGCGCAATGTCGCGGGGACGTTGCTGATCGCAGTTCCGGTGCTCGCCCTCACGCACCTGATGCACGGCGCACCGACCGGCTACGACGCCCGCGCCCGGTCGGCGGGCTTCGTCGGCTACGTACTGGGTTCGCCGCTGACGAACGCGGTCACGGTCTGGGTCACCGTCCCCCTGTTCCTGCTTCTGGCCGCCTTCGGCGTGCTCGCCCTCAGCGGACGGACACTGGGCGAGGTGGTCGCCGCCACGTCGGACTACCTGGGCCTGGGGGCGGAGTACGACTACGAGTACGACGACTACGAGCAGGACGACTACGGGCCCGACGACTACGGGCCCGACGACGAGTACGACGAGTACGGACCGGACGAGTACGGCGACGAGCCGAAGCCGGATGCGGTGGACGAGCGCCGTGCCGATCCGGACGCGGCGATCGACTACGGCGACCCGTACCGGAACTACCCGCCCGATACGCGGCGCCGTCCCCGCTCCGGCGGTGCGTCGCCGCGCAGGCGCAGGACCGCCGGGCAGGACCGCGACTCGCACATGGCCGATCTCCTGACCGAGCCGTTGATCGACGCGCCGCTGCCGGCGTCCGCACGCCGGTCCGGGCCGGGGGAGCCTCCCTTCGACGTTCCCGTCGACGACAATCCGACCACGCCGCTGGGCGACCTCAGCGATGTCCTCGGCGACGACGGTCTGGACGGCGGCGCTCTCGACTCCGGTGCTCTCGACAGCGATGCCTTCGAGGCCGACGACCACGAGTCGGACGAGCCGACTCCCGCGGCGCGCCCCCGCCGCCGGCCGGCGCCCGCTCCCGCACCGGCGGCCGCTCGCAAGCCGGTCACGACCGCTCCTCCCGCAGCGCCGTCGGGCGGTTCGTTCCTCGATCAGGACCCCGAATCGGGATATCTCCTGCCGCCGGCCGACCTGCTGGTGCAGGGCGAGCCCGCCAAGCTGGGGACCTCTGCCAACGACGAGATGATCGACCGCATCAACAGTGTGCTCGAGCAGTTCAAGGTCGACGCCGCGGTCACCGGATACACCCGGGGCCCGACGGTGACGCGGTACGAGGTGGAGCTGGGCCCGGCCGTCAAGGTCGAGAAGATCACCCAGTTGCAGCGCAATATCGCCTACGCCGTCGCCACCGACAACGTGCGTCTGCTGGCGCCGATCCCGGGCAAGTCGGCGGTCGGCATCGAGGTGCCGAACTCCGACCGTGAGATGGTGCGCCTCTCGGACGTCCTCGCGGCGCCGACGACGCGCAAGGAGAATCATCCGCTCGTCATCGGTCTCGGCAAAGACATCGAGGGCGACTTCGTGAGCGCCAACCTCGCGAAGATGCCGCATCTGCTGGTGGCGGGTTCCACCGGTTCGGGCAAGTCGAGCTTCGTGAACTCGATGCTCGTGTCGCTGCTGACCCGCGCCACACCCGAAGAGGTGCGGATGATCCTCATCGATCCGAAGATGGTGGAACTCACGCCGTACGAGGGCATTCCGCATCTGATCACACCGATCATCACCGAGCCGAAGAAGGCGGCGGCCGCGCTCGCCTGGCTGGTGGAGGAGATGGAGCAGCGCTACCAGGACATGAAGGCGTCCCGGGTGCGGCACATCAATGACTTCAACGCCAAGGTCCGATCGGGTGAGATCACCACTCCGCTCGGATCGGAGCGGGTGTACAAGCCGTACCCGTACATCGTCGCGATCGTCGACGAGCTCGCCGATCTGATGATGACGGCGCCGCGTGACGTGGAGGAGGCGATCGTCCGCATCACGCAGAAGGCGCGTGCCGCGGGCATCCACCTGGTCCTCGCCACGCAGCGACCGTCGGTGGACGTGGTCACCGGCCTGATCAAGACGAACGTCCCGAGCCGACTGGCCTTCGCCACCAGTTCGCTGACCGATTCCCGGGTGATCCTCGACCAGCCGGGGGCGGAGAAGCTGATCGGCATGGGCGACGGTCTGTTCCTCCCGATGGGTGCGAACAAGCCGATCCGCATGCAGGGCGCGTTCATCACCGACGAGGAGATCTCGGCCGTCGTCGAGTTCACCCGCGAGCAGTCCGAACCGGACTACACCGAAGGCGTCACGACGGCCAAGGCCGGCGAGAAGAAGGACATCGACGCCGACATCGGCAACGATCTCGACGATCTGCTGCAGGCCATCGAGCTAGTGGTGTCGAGCCAGTTCGGTTCGACGTCGATGCTCCAGCGGAAGCTGCGCGTCGGATTCGCCAAGGCAGGCCGGTTGATGGACCTGATGGAGACGCGCGGCATCGTCGGCCCCAGCGAGGGATCGAAGGCCCGCGAGGTCCTGGTCAAGCCCGAGGACCTCGCCGGTGTCATCGCCTCGATCACCGGGGGAGGCGGCGAGGACGCCGATCCGTTAAACTGACGGAGATCTTGGAGGGGAGTATCCCCGCTTCGCAGGCGTTCCCGTCAGTACGGAACGGTGGTGCGGCATCCGCGGATCGGATGCCGTGCACCGCTCCCGGGGCCGCCGCCGGCGCCGCCGGTGGGAGAGACCTCCAGCATCGTCGCTTCGTGCTACGTGTTGGAGGAATACATGAATGTCACTGTCGTGACCTGGTTGGTCACCGGGGCGGTGATCCTGGGCCTGTTCGTCTTCGACTTCTTCGCCCACGTCCGTACCCCGCATGAGCCCACGCTCCGCGAGTCCGGATTCTGGTCGGCGGTCTACATCGGCATCGCCGTCCTGTTCGGCGGATTCGTCTGGTGGAAATGGGGCGGAACCTACGGCGGCGAGTACTTCGCCGGTTACGTCACCGAGAAGGCGCTCTCGGTCGACAACCTGTTCGTGTTCGTGGTCATCATGACGTCGTTCGCCGTACCGCGCGTCTACCAGCAGAAGGTGCTGCTCCTCGGCATCGTGATGGCGCTCGTCATGCGCGGCGCTTTCATCGCGGTCGGCGCCGCCGCCATCAACGCCTACAGCTGGGTGTTCTATCTGTTCGGGCTCATCCTGCTCGTGACTGCGGTGAAGCTGCTCAAGGAGAGCGACGAGCCCGCCGTGCACGAACGCGAGCGCGAGAGCCGGCTCGAACGGTTCGTCAAGAAGTGGTTCCGCGCCACCGACGTCTACGACGGTGACCGTCTCACCACCAAGATCGACGGCAAGCGCTACATCACACCGCTGCTGGTGGTGCTGATCATCATCGGTTTCACCGACGTGCTGTTCGCCCTCGACTCCATTCCGGCGATCTACGGACTCACCCAGGAGCCGTACCTGGTGTTCACCGCCAACGCCTTCGCGCTGATGGGTCTGCGGCAGCTCTACTTCCTGCTCGGGGGCATGCTCGACAGGCTGATCTACCTCTCGTACGGTCTGTCGCTGATCCTGGCCTTCATCGGCGTGAAGCTGGTCCTGCACGCGCTCCACGAGAACACGCTGCCGTTCATCAACGGCGGCGAGTCCGTTCCGGTGCCGGAGATCGGCACTCCTCTGTCGCTGGGCATCATCGGCGGCACCCTGCTGGCGACCACGGTGGCCAGCCTGGTGGTCAGCCGCAAGCGCAGTCGCGACGCGGCCGACGTCGGACCCTCGCGTCAGTAGGGGCCGAAGACCTGCGTCAGCTCTTTGACGGAGACGGCGGCGACGGCCGACTCGCGCGCGAACGGGTCCTGCGCAAGCAGGTCGCGAGCGGCGTCGGCGTCGTCGGCCGTGATCATCAGGAGCGCGCCGCTGCCGTCGGAGTACGGACCCACGAACTGGAGACGGCCGGCCTCGTGCTGTGCACTCAGCCAGGTCCGGTGCTCGGGCCGGAACCGGTCCCGCACCGCCGCGGCCTCCGGGGCGTAGGTGTATTCGACGGCGAAGAAGCCGGCCATGTCCGATGTCCTTCCGTGGCGGTCACAGATGCGCGAGCATCCGGGTGTTTCCGAGGGTGTTGGGTTTGACGAAGCTGAGATCGAGGAACTCGGCGACACCTGTGTCGTACGACCGGCACATCTCCTCGAAGACCTCGCGGGAGACCGGGGTGCCGTCGATCTCCACGAAGCCGTGCCGGGAGAAGAACTGCGTCTCGAAGGTGAGGACGAAGACCCGCTCCAATTCGAGTTCGCGGGCCACATCCATCAACCGGTCGACGATCTTGTGCCCGATGCCGCGACCGGCGTGCGCGGTGTCGACGGCGACCGTGCGGACCTCGCCGAGGTCCGACCACATCACGTGCAGGGCGCCGCAACCGACCACCTCTCCGCCGTTTTCGGCGACCCAGAACTCCTGGACCGACTCGTAGAGGGTGACCAGGTTCTTGTCGAGCAGGATCTTGCCGGCGTAGATGTCGATCAGTTCCTTGATGCGGGGAACATCCGATGTCCGGGCACGGCGGACGAGGACCGATGAGGGCTCGCCGGTGCGGGAATCGGGTTGTTCGCTCAGCATGCCATCGAGAGTAGCCGCAGGTCCGAGCGCGCCCTTCGGGAGTCTGAGAAAAGCGTGACGTTAGGCTTGATCACGTGACTGAGCCTGTGCGCCGTGTGTTCGGCGAGGATGCGGCCCCGGTGCCCGTGGTGAACATCGCCAACGCACTGACGGTGTTCCGCATCGTCCTGGTCCCGGTGTTCGTGGTCCTGCTCTTCGTCGACGACGGGGAATCGGTGAGCTGGCGGATCGCGGCCTTCGTGGTCTTCGCGGTCGCCGCGTTCACCGACCAGCTCGACGGCCGCCTGGCGCGCGGCATGAACCTGGTCACCGACTTCGGGAAGATGGCCGATCCGATCGCGGACAAGGCGCTCATCGGCGCGGCACTGATCGGCCTGTCGATCCTGGCGGAGCTGCCCTGGTGGGTCACCGGGGTGATTCTGGCGCGGGAGATCGGAGTGACGCTGCTGCGCTTCTGGGTGCTGCGCCACGGAGTGATCCCGGCCAGCCGGGGCGGCAAGCTCAAGACCCTGCTTCAGTCGGTGGCGATCGGACTGTTCGTGCTGCCGCTCTCGGGAGCGTGGCACACCGCCGCGTGGGCGATCATGGCAGCCGCGCTGGTCGCGACGGTGGTCACCGGACTCGACTACGTCTGGCGGGCCGTCGTGCTGCGCCGCGGCGCGGAATAGACCAGGGGCCCACGGCGTTGAGATCCGAGTGTGCCGGGCGTGCGCGGGAGCGCCGCGGCGTGCGGTATGTCGGCGGCGGTCGGTCGGGAATTCGGCTAGGGTCGACGGCACAGGCTATTGATGGAATCGACGGCCCGACCCCCGGGCTCCTGGAGAATCGTGAGGAGGTCCGCGCGTGACTCTGCTCTTGCGTGAGGCGATCGGCGATGAGCTGCGCCGTGTTCGGAACGGTCAGGGACGCACATTGCGTGAAGTCTCGACCGACGCGAGGGTGTCGCTCGGTTACCTCTCCGAGGTCGAACGCGGGCAGAAGGAGGCCTCCAGCGAGCTGCTGGCGTCGATCTGCGAGGCGCTCGACGTGCCGATCGGCGAGGTGCTCTTCCAGGTCGCGGGCCTGATGCAGCCGGCGGGCCGGCCCGTCGGAGCGTCCGATAGCCTTGTCGAAGTCATTGCCCCCCAGGAAGATTCGGTGGACGACGCGGGTGTGCCCGCGGCACTTGCCGCCGCGTGATCGATCGAACGACGACGCGACCCGCGCAACGAGGAGTTTGGAAGACCGATGGCCAATCCGTTTGTGAAGTTCTGGAACTACATGATGGCGCTGGGCAATTCGAAGATCGACGAGCACGCCGATCCGAAGGTGCAGATCCAGCAGGCGATCGAGGACGCGCAGCGGCAGCACCAGGCGCTCTCCCAGCAGGCGGCGGCGGTCATCGGCAACCAGCGGCAGCTCGAGATGCGGCTCAACCGCCAGCTCGAGGAGATCGAGAAGCTGCAGGGCAATGCGCGCCAGGCGCTCACGCTCGCCGACCAGGCCGCGGCCGCCGGTGACAGTGCGAAGGCGGGCGAGTACACCAACGCCGCCGAGGCCTTCGCGGCGCAGCTGGTGACGGCCGAGCAGAACGTCGAAGACCTCAAGGTGCTGCACGATCAGTCTCTGCAGGCCGCAGCGCAGGCCAAGCAGGCCGTCGAGCGCAACGCCATGGCTCTGCAGCAGAAGCTCGCCGAACGCTCCAAGCTCCTGAGCCAGCTCGAACAGGCGAAGATGCAGGAGCAGGTCAGTGCTTCGCTGAACCAGATGAGCGAGCTCTCGGCTCCCGGCAACACGCCGAACCTCGAGCAGGTGCGCGACAAGATCGAGCGTCGCTACGCCAATGCCCTGGGGTCGGCCGAGCTCGCCAAGGGCACCGTCGCCGGACGCATGCAGGAGGTGGAGGCCGCGGGCGTCCAGCTCGCCGGCCACGCCCGGCTCGAGCAGATCCGGGCCAGCATGAACGGTGGATCGCTCGCGCCGGGGCAGACCGCCGGCGCACAGGGCGCCCCGGCGGGCCAGGTGGAGCAGGGCGGCGCTGCGCCCGCCCCGCAGACCCCGGAACAGAACTGAGCACCCTCGACAGTTCCGGCAGCCGTGACGACGGGTCCGAGACGGGCCCGTTGCGCATCGCGATCGTGGCCGGGTCCGACGCCGGACACGCATTTCCGGCGCTGAGCCTGGCCACATCGCTGCGTACGGCAGGCGACCGCGTGGTCGTCTACACGGGTGAGCGGTGGACCGCGGCGGCAGCGCGCCGGGGCCTCGAGGTGCGTCCGCTGCCGGGACTGGCGGCTCTGCCCGATGAGGACGATGACGATGCCGGAGCCAAACTGAGCGTACGGGCCGCGCGGATGGCGACGGCCCTCGCTCCGGAACTGGCGACCGGCGGATTCGACCTCGTCGTCAGCGACGTCATCACGGTGGCCGGGGCCTGGGCGGCCGAGCTGGTCGGTCTGCCCTGGATCGAGCTCTCGCCGCATCCGCTCTACGAGCAGTCGGCCGGCCTGCCGCCGATCGGCGCGGGACTGGCCGCCGGCGAGGGAATCGGCGGGCGGCTGCGCGACGCGCTCCTGCGTGCGAGCGCCGCACCCGCTGTGGCCAAGGGCCGTCGGCAGCGCCGCGGCGCCCGACGGAGCATCGGCCTCCCGGATGAGTCGACGCCCCTCGCACGATTCGTCGCGACCCTGCCGGGACTGGAGGTTCCGCGCCCGGACTGGCCTGAGCGCACCCACCTGATCGGACCGTTGCTGTTCGAACCGACCGACGACTGTTTCGTTCGGCCCGAGGGCGACGGCCCGCTCGTGGTGGTCGCGCCGTCCACAGCGGCCACGGGGGCGGGCGATCTCGGCGCCGCGGCACTGGCTGCGCTCGCCGACCTGCAGTCCACGCGACCGCTGCGGGTGGTGTACTCCGCCCTGCAGCCACCGCATGCCGAGGTGCTGCCCGACCGGCTGGTCGCGGCGACGGGCCGTCAGGACGAACTCCTCCCGGACGCCGACCTGGTGATCTGTGGAGGCGGTCACGGCATGCTCGCGAAGTCGCTGCTCGCGGGAGTGCCCGTGGTGACCGTGCCCGGCGGCGGTGATCAGTGGGAGCTCGCCAACCGGGTCGCGCGGATCGGCTGCGGACGGCTGGTGCGCCCGGCCACCACCGCCGCACTGGCGGAGGCGATCGCCGGAGTGCTGGACGATCGGCGTCACGCCGACGCCGCCCGGCGCGTCGCCGCCACCGTCTCGGGCGTCGTCGATCCGGTGCGGGTCGCGCACGCCGCGTATCGGCGATGGACCGGGCCGAGGTGAACACCTGCACGTCCGGACCGTCGGTGGCGGCGGTCGGGCGATCGTGGAGAATGGAACCATGCGTCTGACGGAGTTCGCCGAACTCACCGAGGCAGAGTTCGGCAGAAAGCGGGCCGACGGTCTGCTGACCGATCTGGTGCTGATGGAACTGGGCGGCCGCACGGGCCGGGAGGCCATCGAGCAGGGAGTGGATCCGAAGCTGGTGTGGCGGGCACTCTGCCGCGAATTCGACGTACCGCCGGAACGCTGGTGATCGCCGGATCCGGCGTGTCGGATTGCCGTCGAACATCTGTTCGCTATCCTGTAATGGAACCGGAGCGCGCTCTGGTGCGTCCAATTTAATGACCGTACGAACGGGCCCGGGCGGAAATGTCACACCCGTCTCCTACCGTGTGGTCACGAAAGCGGAAGACGTTCGTATCCACAGCAACGTTCCAATACAGCAGAGCACCCGGAGGAGAGACCGATGGCACCCGTGACTGATCGGCAGAAGGCACTGGATCTGGCGCTGGCTCAGATCGACAAGAATTTCGGCAAGGGCTCGGTGATGCGTCTGGGTGAGGACGCCCGCCCGCCGATGGAGGTCATCCCGACCGGCTCGGTGGCCCTCGACATCGCACTCGGCATCGGCGGCCTCCCGCGCGGCCGGATCGTGGAGGTCTACGGCCCGGAGTCCTCGGGTAAGACCACCGTCGCCCTGCACGCCGTCGCGAACGCTCAGGCCGCAGGCGGCATCGCCGCGTTCATCGACGCCGAACATGCACTCGATCCCGAGTATGCGGCGAAGCTGGGTGTCGACATCGACGCGCTGCTGGTCTCGCAGCCGGACACCGGAGAACAGGCACTGGAGATCGCGGATATGCTCATCCGCTCGGGTGCGCTCGACATCCTGGTGATCGACTCGGTGGCGGCGCTCGTGCCCAAGGCGGAGATCGAGGGCGAGATGGGCGACAGCCACGTCGGACTGCAGGCACGGCTCATGAGCCAGGCCCTGCGCAAGATGACCTCCGGTCTCAACAACTCCAACACCACCGCGATCTTCATCAACCAGTTGCGCGAGAAGATCGGTGTGATGTTCGGTTCGCCGGAGACCACGACCGGCGGCAAGGCCCTCAAGTTCTACTCGTCTGTGCGACTGGACGTCCGGCGGATCGAGACGCTCAAGGACGGCACGGACGCGGTCGGCAACCGGACGCGCGTCAAGGTCGTCAAGAACAAGGTGGCGCCGCCGTTCAAGCAGGCGGAGTTCGACATCCTGTACGGGCACGGCATCAGCCGCGAGGGTTCGCTGATCGATCTCGGCGTGGCCGAGGGCTTCATCCGCAAGTCGGGTTCGTGGTTCACCTACGAGGGCGATCAGCTGGGGCAGGGCAAGGAGAACGCCCGTAAGTTCCTCATCGCCAATCCCGATGTCGCGAACGAGATCGAGAGCAAGATCAAGGACAAGCTCGGCATCGGTCGTCCCGCCGCGGACGCCGACGAGATCGCCCCCGAGCCCGTCGACTTCTGATCCACCTATGTCCGACGATACGGCGGCCCGGTCCGGCCCGTCGCCCTGGGATGCTGCGCTGCGGCTCCTGGGGACCCGGGCCCGGAGCCGGGCGGAGATGCGTGACCGTCTGAACGCACGCGGCTTCACCCCGGACGAGGTGGAGCAGACTTTGCGCCGGCTCGACGAGTGGAAGCTGCTCGACGACGCCGACTTCGCCGCCGAATGGGTTCGATCGCGGCACGCGCACTCCGGTCGCGGGCGGCTGGCTCTCAAACGCGAACTGCGGACCAAGGGGATCGACGATGAGACCGCGGCGCAGGCCCTGGACCAGATCGATCCCGAGGACGAGCGGGAGATCGCCGTCCGGCTCGCGGAGAAGAAGCTGAACGTCTCCGGCGAACAACTCGGTGACCGCGAGATCCGGGCCAAGGCGTATCGGCGGCTCGCAGGGGCCCTGGGTCGCCGCGGCTATCCGCCGGAGATGGTCGGATCGGTGGTCAAGGAAGTCCTCGACCGCGCTCGACACTCCGCCTGACTCCCGGCTTCACCGGCCGATACCGGTGAAGCCGGGGATGTTCTCCATCGCTTCCAGATCGGCGACGTCCGGATCGGGAGCCGCGGTCCGGCGCCGGCCGCTGCGCAGACGGCGTTCGAGGTAGTTCGCCAGGCCCGTCAGACAGAAGTTGATCGCGATCATGATCACCGCCACCACGAGCAGTGACGGCAGGTAGTTGCCCCAGTACGACGCCGAGACGATGCCCGACCGCACCACCTCGATGTATCCGAAGGCGTAGCCCAGAGCGCTGTCCTTCAGCGCGATCACCATCTGCGAGATCAACGCGGGCAGCATCGCGGTCACCGCCTGCGGCAGCAGGATCATCCGCATCATCTGCGACTTGCGCATGCCGATCGACAGGGCGGCTTCGGACTGGCCTTTGGGAACCGACTGGATTCCCGCCCGCAGGATCTCCGCGATCACCGAGCCGTTGTACAGGGTGAGACCGAAGACCACGGCGGCGAACGAGAGCTGTGACGACGGCACGACCGCGTACTTGGCGAACAGGTAGTACGCGAAGAACATCAGGATCAGGACCGGGATCGCACGGAAGACCTCGACGATCAGACCGCAGACGGCACGCACCGCCCGGTGGTCCGACAATCGTCCGATGCCGAGCAGCGTACCGACCACCAGCGCCAGGATGATCGAGGCGAACGCCGCCTTGATCGTTCCCCACAGACCCGGCAGCAGCCAGGTGGTCCAGGTCCCGGCGACGGTGAACGGTCGCCACATGTCCGATTCGAATTGGCCATTGTCGGCCAGCACTTTGATGATGTACGCGGCGATCGCGATCAGGATCACGACGAAGACGACCGCGGTGATCAGGTTGCGGCGCCGGGCGTGCGGCCCGGGCGCGTCGTAGAGGACGGTCGACTGATCGCTCATCGCTTGACCGCCCATCGCTTGGCGGCCCATCCGAAGACCGCACCCTCCGCGAGGGTGATGATCATGAATCCGATGGCGATGATGGCGAAGATCAGCAGGATCTGGTCGCCGTGGGTCTCGAGTTCGGACTTCATGAGCAGTGAGGCCTCCGCGACGCCGATCACCGAGGCGATCGTGGTGTTCTTGGTGAGCGCGATCAGCACCGATCCGAGCGGCGCGATGACGGTGCGCAGCGCCTGCGGCAGGATGATCAGTCCGAAAACCTGGGTGAAGGTGAGCCCGAGCGATCGAGCGGCTTCGGCCTGTCCGAGCGGAATGGTGTTGAACCCGGCGCGGAGGGTCTCACAGACGAACGTCGCCGTGTACAGGACGAACGCGAGCACCGCGAGCCGGAAGTTGTTGGTGGCGATGAAGTTCGAGCTCTCCGTCGCCAGCGTGAGACCGAGGTTCTGGTACAGGCCGATGGAGCAGAAGAGCACGATCAGGGTGAGCGGGGTGTTGCGCACGACGTTCACGTACACGGTCGCGAAGCCGCGCATCACCGGAACCGGCGAGACCTTCATGGCGGCCAGCAGGACACCCCAGATCAGTGCGCCGATCGCCGAATAGACAGTGAGTTTGATGGTGATCCAGAACGCGGGCCAGATCTGCGGACCCATGCTCTGCCATAGGTCGGACATCTACGCATCTCCTTCGCAGGGCGTCGACGGGGAGGTGAGGAAGTCGAGATTCCCGACGTCCGGGAAGAGCTTGTACTGCGATCCCGGCGCGTCGGCGCGGGCGATCCACGAATCGATCGTCTCGTTGCCGAGCGCGTCGCGGAGATCCCGGCTCCAGACGGACTGGTCGGAGCCGGGCAGCGGGGCGAGCATCGCTTCGAGCGCCTCGTTGACCTTCGCGACCGAGTCGGGATAGTTCTTCGCCATGCCGATGCCGTAGCGCTCGGTCGAGAACGGCTGGCCCTTCTTCTTCAGCTTTCCGCCGACGCAGGCGTCCTTGGGATAGGTCATCGACACGAGCTTGAACTCGCCGGGGTAACGGTTGGCGTACCCGGCCAGAATCGTCTCGTCGGTGGTGAGCGCGTCGACCTTGTCACGGCGCAGCGCCTCCACGCACGAGGAGTAGGAGTCGTACTCCTGGAGCTGGACGCCCGGCAGCTGAGCCTTCACGTTCTGCGCCGGTGTCGAACCGCTCACCGAGCACAGTTTCTTGCCGTTGTTGAGGTCCATCAGCGAGTTCAGGGACGAGTCATTCTTGCGGACCAGGAGCCCCTGGTAGGTCACGAGGTAGGGGCCCGCGAAGGCCACCTTCTTCGCGCGCGCCTCGTTGATCGAGTACGTCGCGGCGATCATGTCGACCTCACCGTTGCCGATGAGGGTCTCGCGCTGAGCGGAGGGTGTCTCGCGCCAGGTGATCTCCGGATGCGGTACGCCGAGCCGGTCGGCGATGTGGTCGACGACGTACTCGGAGACCGACGGATCGAAACCGACCACCGAACCGTCCGGCTGTTGCACACCGAGCCCGGGCTGGTCGTACTTGGTGCCCAGGACGACCTTGCCGGACTTGATCGACTCGACGAGGTCGCGCGGTTCGGTGCTGCCGCACGCGGCCACGGCCGGCAGTGCCAGGGCGATCGCGAGGATCAGCGCCGGCAGTGCGCGGCGTCGGCGTGACGGGCGTCTGCGGGAAGTGGTCGCCATGTCAGCCTCCCAGGATCTTCGACAGGAAGTCCTTCGCACGGTCGGACTTCGGCGCGGTGAAGAACGTCTCGGGATCGGTGTCCTCGACGATCTGACCGTCGGCCATGAAGATCACGCGGTCGGCGGCCTTGCGGGCGAAGCCCATCTCGTGCGTCACGACCACCATCGTCATGCCCTCCTTGGCGAGGGCGACCATCACGTCGAGGACCTCGCTGACCATCTCCGGGTCCAGGGCCGAGGTCGGCTCGTCGAACAGGATCACCTTCGGATCCATCGCCAACGAGCGGGCGATGGCGACGCGCTGCTGTTGACCGCCCGAGAGCTGAGCCGGGTACTTGTCCTTCTGAGCGGCGATGCCGACGCGGTCGAGCAGTTCCTCCGCACGTTTGCGGGCATCCGCCTTCGAGGCCTTGCGCACCTTGATCGGTCCGAGCGTCACGTTGTCGAGGATCGTCTTGTGCGAGAAGAGGTTGAACGACTGGAAGACCATGCCCACGTCGGCGCGGAGCCGGGCCAGGTCGCGGCCTTCCGCGGGCAGCAGTTCGCCCTCCACCCGGATCTCGCCGCTGTCGATCGGCTCGAGTCGATTGATGGTCCGGCAGAGGGTGGACTTGCCCGAGCCGGAGGGGCCGAGGACGACCACCACCTGACCGCGGGGCACTTCCAGGTCGATGTCGCGGAGCACATGGAGGTCGCCGAAGTGCTTCTGCACGTTCTTCATCGAGATCATCGGTGTGACGTTCGTGTCGGGCATGACTAACAAACTAGTTGTGACGCGCGTCGCCGCAAGGCTTCTTTCGCATGTTCCCGCGTGTCGCCGCGCGGAACCGGACATGCCGGCGATGCGGTACGTGTGACGCGGGCGGATTTGCCCCGCCACGTAACCTTGAGATGTGAGTGTTGAGGCCCTGGGAGAGACGACGACCGAGGATGCGGCGACGGCGCCGCGCTCCTATTCGGTCCGTACCTACGGATGTCAGATGAACGTGCACGACTCCGAACGGATCGCGGGCCTCCTCGAAGACGCGGGCTATGTGGCCGCCGACGACGGCGACGACGCCGATCTGGTGGTCTTCAACACCTGTGCGGTGCGTGAGAACGCCGACAACAAGCTCTACGGCAATCTGTCGCATCTGGCGCCGGTGAAGGCGCGGCGACCCGGGATGCAGATCGCCGTCGGCGGGTGTCTGGCGCAGAAGGACAAGGACACCGTCCGCAGCCGCGCACCCTGGGTGGACGTCGTTTTCGGAACCCACAACATCGGCTCGCTGCCGGTGCTGCTCGAACGGGCCCGCCACAACGACGAGGCGCAGGTCGAGATCCTGGATTCGCTCGAACGATTCCCGTCCACCCTGCCCGCGCGCCGTGATTCGGCGTATTCGGGATGGGTGTCGGTCTCGGTCGGCTGCAACAACACGTGCACCTTCTGCATCGTGCCGTCGCTGCGCGGCAAGGAGGTGGACCGGCGTCCGGGCGACGTTCTCGCCGAGGTGCAGGCACTGGTGGACCAGGGCGTGCTCGAAGTGACCCTGCTGGGCCAGAACGTCAACGCCTACGGGATGTCGTTCGCGGATCCGGACATCCCGCGCAACCGCGGGGCGTTCGCCGATCTGTTGCGCGCGTGCGGCGGCATCGAGGGACTGGAGCGGGTGCGCTTCACCTCGCCGCATCCGGCGGAGTTCACCGACGACGTCATCGCGGCGATGGCCGAGACCCCCAACATCTGCCCGCAGCTGCACATGCCGCTGCAGTCCGGCTCGGACCGAGTCCTCAAGGCCATGCGACGCAGCTACCGCAGAACCAAGTTCCTCGGCATCCTGGACCGCGTCCGCGACGCGATGCCGCACGCCGCCATCACCACCGACATCATCGTCGGTTTCCCCGGCGAGACCGAAGAGGACTTCGCGGAGACGCTCGACGTGGTGGAGCGGGCGCGCTTCTCGAGCGCGTTCACCTTCCAGTACTCGCCGCGACCGGGCACCCCGGCCGCCACCATGCCCGATCAGGTTCCGCCGGAGGTGGTGACCGAGCGGTACCAGCGGCTGATCGCGCTCCAGGAGCGGATCTGTCTGGAGGGCAACACGGCGCTGGTCGGGACCGAGGCGGAACTGCTCGTCGTCGCCGACGAGGGACGCAAGAGCTCCTCGACCGGGCGGATGACCGGACGCGCCCGCGACGGACGTCTGGTGCACTTCCTATCGACCGGCGATGCGGACGGTCGGACCGGCGGCATCCGTCCGGGCGATGTCGTGACCACCGTGATCACCGACGCCGCCCCCCATCATCTGATCGCCGACGCCGGGGTGCTCTCGCACCGTCGTACCCGCGCCGGCGATGCGCACGAGGCGGGCACCCTGCCCACCACACCACCCGTCGGCGTCGGGCTCGGGATGCCGTCGATCGGAGTGCAGTCCGTTCCTGAGCCGACGAGCGCATGCGGAACTGGAGGCTGTTCATGAGTAAGAACGATCTGGATACTTTCACTCGATACGAGCGCGAGCTCCGAAAGACCGAGAAGAAGGTCGCGGGAGAGATCGACCCCGGTGCCCGGGCCGTGGTGGTCGCCGTATGCGTGCTGCTCGCGATGGTCTCGCTGGTGTTGCCGCATGCCGGCGACGCCACGGGTCTCGACGTGCTGATGATGACCGACAAGGCCACCGCCGAGCACATCAAGCTGCCGTCGGAGATCTTCGTCTACATGCTGACGATCTTCGGCATCGGCTTCTCGACGCTGGCGTTGATCACCCGTCGCTGGGTGCTCGCCTGGATCGCGCTGGCCGGAACCGCGGTCGACGCGGTGGCGGGCATGCTCGCGATCTGGACCCGGAACACCGTCGGAGTCGACGAGACGGCGTCGCCGTCGGGTGCCGGCGCGGGTCTGCTGCTGGGTTGGGCCGTCGCGATCGTTCTGGTGTTCCACTGGGCCCGAGTGGTGTGGAATCGCAACTCCTACCACCTCGCGCTGGAGCAGGAACGTCGCGCCGAGGCCGCCAACCGCGAAGCCTTCGGACTGTCGCTCCAGCGACCGGTGGCGCCCAGCGCGAAGGCCGCGAGAGCCGACGAAGCGGATTCTGCGGAAGCGGACTCGGCGGGGACTGCCCAGACGCAGGGCGACCAGACTCGGGGCGACCAGACTCCTGAGGGGACCGCGTCGGACGACTGAGTTCCGGGCCCGGGCTCGGTGCGAACGCACCGCGCCCGGGCCGTCGGGACCTGGTGGGCGTCAGCGATCGGTGAGCGCCGAGTGGGCCGCGCTGGCCCACTCGCGCCACTGCGCGGCCTGTTGCCGCAGCTCCGCGGCCTCACGGTCGCGTCCCGCGGCGGCGGCCTTCTCGGCCTGCTCGTCGAGCTTGTCGGCGCGCTCGGTGAACTGCGCGGCGCGCGCCTGCGCCTCCGGGTCGGTGCGTGCCCAGTCGGCGTCCTCGGCGTCGCGCAGCCGCTTCTCGAGCGCCCGCGCACGGCTCTCGAGTCTGTGCATCTGTTCGCGCGGGACCTTGCCGATCTCGTCCCACTTCTCGCGGAAGGTACGGAACTCGCGCCGCGCGGTCTCCAGATCGGCCGCCGGATCGATCTTCGCCTCGGCCTCGTCGAGCAGTGCGGTCTTGGCCTTCGCGTTCTCCGCGAACTCGGCGTCACGCTCGGAGTTCACCGCGTTGCGGGCCTGGAAGAAGACATCCTGTGCGGCCTTGAACCGGAGCCAGAGCGCCTCGTCGGTGTCGCGCGGCGCGCGACCGGCGGCCTTCCATTCGGCCAGGAGTTCGCGGAACTTGGCCGCCGTGGGGCCCCAGTCGGTGGAGTCCGACAGCGCCTCGGCTTCGGCGATCAGTTCCTCCTTGCGCGCCTTGGCTCCCGCCCGTTCGCGGTCGAGTTCGGCGAAGTGCGCACCGCGACGCCGGTTGAACGCGTCCCGCGCTTTCGAGTAACGCCGCCACAGCGCATCGTCGGTCTTGCGGTCAATGCCCTTGATCGTCTTCCACTCGTCCAGGATCGCCCGGAGCCGGTCGCCGCCCGCCTTCCACGAGGTGCTCTCGCTCCCGATGCGCTCGGCTTCGGCCGCCAGCGCCTCCTTGCGTTCGATCGCCGAGACACGGGCCGACTCGCGCAGGTCCTTGACCTCCTGCGCCACATCGTCGGCGCCGGAGACGATCACCTCCAGACGGGCCGCCAGGCTGTCGACGTCACCGATGACCTGCGCGTCGGGGAGTTCGGCGAGCAGATGCGCCGCCGACGCCTGAGTCTTCCTGGGGTCGCCGGAACGGGCGGTGAGACGCTCCTCGAGGATCTCCACTTCAGTGGCCAGGTCGGCGAACTTCCGGGAGAAGTGCGCAAGGCCCTCTTCGACGGTCCCGGCCTGCCACGAGCCGATCTGGCGCTCGCCGCTCGCAGTCTTGAGCCACACCGCACCGCTCGAATCGATCCGGCCGAACTCGTTCGGATCACCCACCGGCACCGGATGGACCGGCACCGCCGGGGTCGGGCCGCCGACTGCGGGCCGGGGGACCGGACGCGGCCGAGGGCCAGGCTTCGGTCCCGGCTTCGGGCCGGGCTTGGGGGCCGACGGGCCGTTCGAGGCGGGGTTGCTCGAGTCGGGCGAGTTGATCATGCGTGTACCTCTTGAATCGTCTTCGCCGCGCGTCACGGCTGCCAGATCACTGCGTGGTTCATTCACTACGTGGTTCATTCAAGCAGGCACGGCGACGGTTGTGGGCGCGGCCTGCAACATTGCCTCCCACATCGAGGCCGGGACGCCGCCGGTGCCGGGCCCGAACCGATGTGCCGCGCGCGCACCGGTAGCGTCGAGACCGTGCTAGCCCTGGTTGCGATAGTCCCGAGCGCTCCGCTGCTCGTCCCCGAACTGGCCGGTCCGGCCGCCACCGACACCGAACCCGTGCGCGCGGCCGTGCGTTCGGTGGCGAAGCGGCTCGGCAGCGCGGCCGATCGGTGGATCGCACTCGGCGCAGCCGATCGCGCCGGCTCCGCCGGTGCCACGGACTACCGCAGCTGCGGCGACTTCGGCGGATACGGTGTGCCGCACCCGGTACGACTCGGCGGTCCGCCGACCGAGGGCGCGCCGCTGCCCCTGTCGATGCTGATCGCGGGGTGGGTCCGCGGTGAGGCCGACGGCGGCGGAGAGCGGATCACGGTGACGCCGTGGGTGGTGGATCCGGAGTGGTCGCCGGACCAGTGCGCGGCAGCCGGACTGGAACTCGCGCGCGCCCTGTCCGACGGCGGCGATCCCGACAGCGACGATCCCCACGGCGGCGATCCCGACAGCGACGATCCCGACAGCGGCGACCGGGTGGGACTTCTGGTGGTGGCCGACGGCTGCACCGCGTTGTCGCCGGGCGCTCCGGGCGGCGGCGAGCGGCCCTCGGCGATCGGGCTTCAGCGGCGGATCGACGACGCGCTCGCCCGCGCGGACACCGGCGCACTGGCCGCCCTCGACGCGGACGCGTGCGCCGCGGAGGGAGTCGGAGGCAGGGCCGCATGGCAGGTCCTGGCGGCCGCCTGCGGCGGTCCCGCGGCCGATGTCGCTGTGTCTGATGTCGCAGCGGCAGAGGTGTTGTATCGCGATGCCCCGTTCGGGGTCGGTTACACCGTCGCCGTCTGGTCGCCGGGGGCGCCGCGGTGACCCTCGCACCCATCGCCGTCATCGGCCCGACGGCCAGCGGCAAATCAGAACTCGCCCTCGATCTCGCCGAACACTTCGGCGGCGAGATCGTCAACGTCGACGCGATGCAGCAGTACCGCGGGATGGACATCGGCACCGCCAAGCTTCCCGTCGCCGAACGGCGGGGGATACCGCACCACCAGATCGATGTCCTCGACGTCACCGAGACCGCCACCGTCGCCCGCTACAAGTCCGCGGCGACGGCAGACGTCGAAGCGCTCCTCGCATCGGGCCGGCTGCCGGTCATCGTCGGCGGGTCGATGATGTACATCCAGGGCCTGCTCGACGATTGGGAGTTCCCGTCGACCGATCCCGCGGTGCGGGCGAAGTACGAGGCGCTGCTCACCGAGATCGGGCCCTTGGCTCTCCACCGCCGGCTGGCCGAGGTCGACCCGGCCGCCGCGGCCACCATCCTGGACTCGGACGGCAGGCGCATCGTGCGCGCCCTCGAGGTGGTCGAGATCACCGGGGAGCCGTTCGCGGCGTCGGCGCCGTCGATCGGTGAACCGCGGTGGGGGACCCGCATCCTGACCCTCGACCGAGAGAAGGAGGCCCTCGACGAGCGGATCCGGTTGCGCACCGCGGCGATGTTCGACGCCGGCCTGGTCGACGAGGTGCGAGCACTGTGCGAGAGCGGCCTGCGGGAGGGACGGACGGCCTCGCGGGCGATCGGCTATGCACAGGTCATCGAGTATCTCGACGGCGCCTACGACCTCGATCAGGCGCAGGAGCGCACCTTCTTCGGCACGCGACGGTACGTGCGCCGGCAGCGGTCGTGGTTCCGGCGCGACCCGCGCGCGGTGTGGCTCGACGCCGCCGATCCCGCCCTGCTGGAGAATGCGCTCCGCGCGCTCCGCGTAGCCTGATGGGCGTGAAGAACTCTCCGGCGCTGACCTTCGTCAAAGGGCATGGCACCCAGAACGACTTCGTGATCCTGCCCGACCCTCAGGCCCAGATCGAACTGACCGAGGACCTCGTCGTCGCCCTCTGCGACCGCCGGCGGGGACTCGGTGCCGACGGCGTTCTGCGCGTCGCGACCGCCGGATCGCTGGTGGCCGAACAGGTGCTGGAACGGCTACCCGAGGGCGTTTCGGGCGTGGACTGGTTCATGGACTATCGCAACGCCGACGGTTCCATCGCGGAGATGTGCGGCAACGGTGTGCGCGTGTTCGCGCACTACTGCCGGACCGAAGGGCTCGTCGACACCGATGCGTTCACCGTCGGTTCGCGCGCCGGGGCCCGTCCGGTCACCGTGCACTCGGCCGACGACGCCGACGCCGACGTGAGTGTCTCGATGGGACCGGTGGCGCTGCGCGGCCCGAGCGAGGTCCGCATCGCGGGTACGACGCTGACGGGCGAGGCCGTCGACGTCGGCAACCCTCACCTGGCCTGCGTGGTCGACGGACTGACGCCCGAACGGCTCGCGGCACTGGATTTCACCACCGGCGCCGAGCTGGACTCGGCGCTGTTTCCGGACGGGGCGAACGTCGAGATCCTCACCCCGCTGACCCCGGGCGGCCCGACCCCGGCCGACGAGGCCGACTTCCACGCGCACATGCGAGTGTTCGAGCGGGGCGTCGGGGAGACCCGATCGTGCGGTACCGGCCTGGTGGCCGCCGCAGCGGCTGCGCTGTCGGGGGCCGGCAGAGACTCGGGGTCGGTCGCGGTCACAGTGCCGGGCGGCGACGTGCTGGTCACTGTCGGCGACGGCTCGGCCGTCCTGCGCGGCCCGTCTCGGCTGGTGGCCCGCGGCCGGCTCGTCGCGGGCTGGGCCGACTGAGCGGGCACCCGCGGGAAATCCGGATGCGTTCCGGTGCCGGTCGGGGGCACAATGGATGTACATATGACTGAACTGACCAAAGAATCTGCATTGGACGAATCCGCCGACGACCGGTCCGCCGAGGAGGTCCCCGGGCTCTCGGAGCGTGGACGCCCGGGCGAACCCACGGTGGGCGAACTTCAGCTCGACGAGCGTGCCTCGCTGCAACGCGTCGTCGGCCTGTCGACCGAACTCGAGGACGTCACCGAGGTCGAGTACCGCCGCCTCCGGTTGGAGCAGGTCGTCCTCGTGGGCGTCTGGACCACCGGGAGCGTCGCCGCGGCCCGCGCCAGCATGGCCGAACTCGCCGCGCTCGCCGAGACTGCCGGATCGCAGGTGCTCGACGCCCTGATCCAGCGCCGTGGCAAACCTGATCCGGCCACCTATCTCGGCTCCGGCAAGGCCGAGGAACTCCGCGAAGTGGTGGTCGCCAGCGGAGCCGACACCGTGATCTGCGACGGTGAGCTGACGCCCGCCCAGCTGACGGCGCTGGAGAAGGTCGTCAAGGTGAAGGTGATCGACCGCACCGCGCTCATCCTCGACATCTTCGCCCAGCACGCCACCTCGCGTGAGGGCAAGGCGCAGGTGGCGCTGGCGCAGATGGAGTACATGCTTCCCCGGCTGCGCGGCTGGGGCGAGTCGATGTCGCGCCAGGCAGGTGGCCGCGCCGGCAGCAACGGCGGCGTGGGCCTGCGTGGCCCCGGTGAGACGAAGATCGAAACCGACCGCAGGCGGATCCGCGAGCGAATGGCCAAGCTGCGCAAGGAGATTCGCGGGATGAAGACGGCTCGGACGGTGAAGCGCGCGGCGCGCCGCCGGGGCGGTGTACCGGCTCTGACGGTGGTCGGCTACACCAACGCCGGCAAGTCGAGCCTGGTGAACGCGATGACCGGCTCGGGTGTCCTCGTGCAGGACGCACTGTTCGCGACGCTCGATCCGACCACCCGCCGCGCGCAGCTCGCCGACGGGCACGAGGTGGTCTTCACCGACACCGTCGGCTTCGTCCGGCATCTGCCCACCCAGCTGGTCGAGGCGTTCCGGTCGACACTGGAGGAGGCCGTCGACGCCGATCTGCTCGTCCACGTGGTGGATGGGTCAGACCCGTTCCCGGCCAACCAGATCTCGGCCGTCCGCCAGGTGTTGGGGGAGGTGCTCGCCGAAGAGGACCGCCCCGCGCCGCCGGAGATGCTGGTCGTCAACAAGATCGACGCCGTCGACGGCGTGACCATGACGGCGCTGCGGGCCGAGTATCCGGATGCGCAGTTCGTCTCGGCCCGGACCGGTGAGGGGCTCGACGGGCTCTTCGCCGCGATCACCGACTTCCTGCAGCGAGACGATGTGGACGCCGTCCTGCAGGTGCCGTTCGCCCGCGGAGAGGTGATCTCCCGGCTCCACCAGCACGCGCACGTGCTCGACACGGAGCACAACGCCGAAGGCACCCGCCTGCATGTGCGGATGCCTTCTGCGCTCGCGGCCGAGTACAGCGATCTGACCGTCGCCTGACGGTCTCGCCCGGCTACTCGGCGTCGAGATCCTTGGCGACCAGTGCCGCGATCTGATCGACCGCGGCCTGGTCGTCGCTTTCGACGGTGACCGAGGCGCCCTTCTCCGCGCCGAGGGTCATGATCATCAGCGCGCTGCCCGCGTCGACCGGATCACCGCCGGCGGCGAGCGTCACCGGGACGCCGAGAGCGGTGGCCGCGTCGGCGATGATGGCGGCGGGACGAGCGTGCAGACCGACGGCCGATCCGACGGTGACGGTGGTGCTGGGCATGGACGTGCCTTTCTTTCGGTGTGACGGCCCGAGCTGCGTGCTCGGGCCCGGGTGTTTCAGGCGGCCTCGGCGGGGATCGGCGTGCGCTCCCGGCTGGGCTGGTACTGCTTGGCGGCGAGGACGGCGACGGCGGAGACGATCACGCCCGCCACGATAGCGATCAGGAACTTCCACCACGTGCCGTTCATCGCGAAGAGGACGAACACGCCCCCGTGGGGTGCCCGGCACTGGACGCTCAACGCCATCGACAGCGCTCCGGTGACCGCACCGCCCAGCATCATGGACGGGATCACGCGGAACGGATCGGCGGCGGCGAACGGGATCGCGCCCTCGGAGATGAACGACGCGCCCAGCAGCCAGGCGGCCTTGCCGTTCTCGCGCTCCGGTTCGGTGAACGTCGACGGTCGGAGGGTGGTCGCCAGCGCCATCGCCAGCGGCGGAACCATGCCTGCGGCCATCACCGCGGCCATGATCTCCCACTGTGCGACGCCCGCGCCGGCGAGTCCGAGGCCGGCGACGCCGAAGGCGTACGCCGCCTTGTTGACCGGTCCGCCCAGATCGAAGCACATCATCAGGCCGATCACGATGCCGAGGATCACCTTGGAACTGCCGGACATCGAGTTGAGCCAGTCCTCGAGCGAGGTGTTGATCCACGACAGCGGACGGGCCAGCAGAGCGAACATGATGAAGCCGGTGACGAGCGTGCCCACCAGCGGAATGATGACGACCGGTTGCAGTCCGCGCGCCCACTGGGGCAGCGGCAGCCGGGAGAGCCAGAGGGCGACGACGCCGGCCAGCAGACCGCCGACGAGACCGCCGATGAAGCCGGCGTTCACGGCGACGGCGATCAGACCCGCGGTGAATCCGGGAGCGAGACCGGGCCGGTCGGCGATCGCGTAGGCGATGTAGCCGGCCAGGACCGCCACCATGAGCCCGATCGCCAGATTGCCGATCGCGAAACTCACTCCGCCGAGATACTGCATGAGCCCGCCCGGCGGCAGATCCCAGAGACTGTAGTGCAGTGCGTAGTACAGTCCGTCCGAGGTGCCCTCCTGCACCGTCGAACTGCCGATCTCGTAGCCGGCCAGCAGGAAGCCGAGCGCCATCAGCAGACCGCCCGCGGCGACGAACGGGATCATGTAGCTGACACCGGTCAGCAGAGCCTGCTTGAGCTGACCTCCGATGCCCACCCGCGAGGCCGCGGGCGCCTGCGCGCCGGCGTTCGCGTCCCCGGCGACGGTGGCGGCCCGGGGATCTCGCGCCGTGCGGACCGCCTCGGCGATCATCGCATCGGGTTCGTTGATCGCGCGTTTGACGCCGGAGGCGACCACCGGCTTGCCGACGAACCGGTCGCGGCCCTTGACGCCCACATCCGTCGCGAAGACCACCACGTCCGCGGCAGCGATCACATCGGGGGCGAAGGGCGTCGAACCGGTCGACCCCTGGGTCTCCACCGCGAACTCCACGCCGGCGCGTTCGGCGGCGAGCTTGAGGGCGTCGGCGGCCATGTAGGTGTGCGCGATCCCGGTGGGGCACGCGGTGACGGCGACGATCCGAGTGGTCCCGGGCTCGGCCGCTGGGGATTCGGTTGCCGGGGTCTCAGTTGCCGGGGTCGCTGCGGGGGTCGCTGCGGCCGGGGCAGGGGCCGGCTTGCCCTCGACGGCCTCGTTGACCAGATCGACGACGGCGGCGGCGTCGGGCGCCGCGCGCAGGGCGGCGACGAAGTCGGGCCGCACGAGGGCGCGCGCCAGCGAACTGAGCACCTTCATGTGCTCGCCGGCGGCTCCCTCCGGTGCCGCGATCAGGAAGACGATGTCGGCGGGCCCGTCCGGAGCACCGAATTCTGCCTTTCGCGTCAGGCGTGCCATGGCGAGGGTGGCGGTGGTGACGGAGGCGACGCGTGCGTGCGGGATCGCGATGCCTCCGGGAAGCCCGGTCGCGGATTTGCGTTCGCGTGCCATAGCGGCCTCGGCGAGCTCGGCCGGGTCGGTGCAGCGGCCGGCGTTTGCGACCAGACCGGCGAGCGCGGCGATGACACTGTCCGCATCAGCGCCGGCGTCACCGTCGAGCAGGACCAGCTCCGGCGTGATGATCTGTTGGGACATGATGGCTCCCTCGGTGATTCTGGGGGGTCGGGATTCTGGGGGTCGGGGATTCGGGGACTCGGGGATTCTGGGTGTCGGGGTTCTTCGCGGACGGATCAGGACAGCCGGGAGACAGACACACCCGCTTCGTCGAGCAGATCCGGAGTGGGCGGCGTGGTGCCCGGCAGTGCTGCGGCCGCCGAGCCGTGAGCGACGGCACTGCGCAGGAGCCCGGCCTCGTCGGCACCGCGCAGGTGCGCGATCAGATAACCGGCGAGTGAGGCGTCGCCCGCGCCGACGGTGCTGCGGACCGCGACAGCCGGCGCGGTGGCGAACCATATGCCGTCCGGGGTGGTCAGGAGGGCGCCGGCCGCGCCCAGCGTGGTCAGCACCGTCCCTCCGGTCCGGTCGGCGAGTGTTCGGGAGGCGGCCGCTGCGACGCTGGGATCACCCTGCGCCGCAGACCTCTCCATGCCGGCCGGATCGTCGCCGGTGAGTTCGGCGAGCTCATCGGAGTTCGGCTTCAGCAGTGCCGGACGGGCGGCGGCCACCGCGGCCAGGGGTGCACCGGACGTGTCGACGGCCACCCGACAGTGCAGCGACGCCGTCGCGGCGAGTACCTGCGCGTACCAGTCCTCGGGGAGGCCGGGCGGCAGCGAGCCGCACAGAGCGAGCCAGTCCGCTCCCTCGGCACGGGCCAGGATCGTGGTGCGCAGCGCGGCCCCGGCCTCGGCGGAGACGGCCGTTCCGGCGTCGTTGATCTTGGTGGTGGTGCCGTCCGGTTCGGCCACGGTCAGGTTGGTCCGGACCGTCCCGTCCGCCGACACCGCCTGGTGCGGAAGGGCCACGGCGCGCAGGCTGTCGATGAACGGGTCGTCGGCGCGGGCGGGCAGGACGGCCAGTGTGGGAAGGCCGGCAGCCCGCACCACCCGTGCGACGTTGATTCCCTTGCCGCCCGGTTGGTCGACGACGCGGGCCGCACGGTGCACCTCGCCCCGCCGGAGCGGTCCGGCGAGCTCGATCGTACGGTCGGTGCTCGGATTGGCGGTGACGGTGACGATCATGCGATCACCACCTCGATCTCGTGGGCGCGCAGTTCGTCGGCGAAGGCCGAGTCGATCCCGGCGTCGGTCACGAGGACATCGACGTCCTCCAGGGTTCCGAAGCTCATCAGTTCCTCCCGGTTGATCTTGGACGAGTCGGCGAGGACCACCGTCGTCGTGCAGGCCGCGATCATGGCGCGTTTGGTGGCGGCCTCGTCGGCGTCGGGTGTCGACAGACCGTGCTCGAGCGACAGACCGTTGGTGCCGAGGAAGCCGACCGACGCACGGATGCGCGAGAGTCGCTCGATCGCGTCGGCGCCGACGGAGGCACCGGTCTTGGGCCGGAGTCTGCCGCCGGTCAGCAGCACCCCGGAGCCGGGCAACTCCGCCACCACCTCGGCGATCTGCACGCTGTTGGTGACGCAGGTCAAGCGGGCGTCGGCGGGGATGGACAGAGCCAACTGCAGAGTGGTGGTCCCGGCGTCGATCACGATGGAACCGCCGTCGGCGGGCAGGAATGCCAGCGCAGCGGCACCGATGGCGCTCTTCTCGCCTCGGTGGGTCTCCTCCCGAACCACCAGATCGGGTTCGTCGACCACTGCGGCGACGTCGAGGCGTACGGCTCCGCCGTGGACGCGCACCAGATGGCCGCTGCGAGCGAGAATAGCCAGGTCGCGGCGCACGGTCTCGCCGGTCACGGAGAAGCGCGCGGCGAGATCGGCTACGGAGACGCGGCCGCGCAGGCGGACCTCGTTCGCGATCGCCGACTGGCGTTCCTCCGCGTACATCTGCTCTCCCGACTGTCCGATCTCATGCAACGATGGGGATCGTGCAAAGATGTGGATCTGTGTTGATTTGGTTGGTTACACATCTTTGTTTACGTGGGTACGTGTTGACACGTCAAGGACTTTCTGTAATCTCTCTCACATGACCGAGGTGACTTCTCCCGTGCCTGCCGAGAACCCGTTCCGCGCCGACGTCATCGTCTCCGGTACTCCGGTGGTCGGTGGCCTCGCGTACGGACCGATCATCAGACCCGCACCGCGACCCGGCTTCGACGCCATCGATGACTCTCCCGTTCCGGAGGAGCTCCGCGACGCAGAGATGGAGCGTTTCACCGCCGCCGCCGGAGTGGTGGCCGACCGGCTGGCCGACCGGGCCTCCCACAGCACCGGCGTCGCGGCCGAGGTCCTGACTGCCACGGCCGGTCTCGCGCGCGATCGCGGGTGGGCGACGGCCGCGGGCAAGTCGATTGCGCAGGGCGTTCGAGCGCCGCTCGCCGCGATTGCGGCCACCGAGCAGTTCGTGGAGATGTTCACCAAGCTCGGCGGCCTCATGGCTGAACGGGTCACCGATCTGTTGGACGTCCGAGACCGCGTCGTCGCCGAACTCCTCGGGCTCTCGGAGCCGGGCATCCCCGTGCCGGACGTACCGTCGATTCTGCTCGCCGACGACCTCGCGCCCGCCGACACCGCGGGTCTGGACCCGGCACGCGTCATCGGGCTGGGCATGCGGCTCGGCGGCCCCAGCAGCCACACGGCGATCATTGCTCGCCAACTCGGTATTCCGTGCGTGGTCGCCGCCGCTGAACTCGATGAGATCCCCTCCGGAGCCATGGGCTACGTGGACGGGGACGCGGGAACGGTGGGGGCCGCCCCGGACGCCGGACTCATCTCGGACGCCGTGACGGCCGCGGCGACGCGGGCAGCCGAGACGGCGGCCTGGCGTGGGCCGGGCCGCACGGCGGACGGGCACGCGGTCGCGATCCTGGCCAACGTGGCCGACGGCGTGTCCGCTCGGTCGGCGGCGCAGGCGCCGGTGGAGGGCGTCGGACTGTTCCGAACCGAACTGGCCTTCCTGGACCGCGCGGCCGAGCCCACCGTCGCCCAGCAGGTGGAGCTCTACCGGGAGGTGATCGACGCCTTTCCCGGGCGCAAGGTGGTGATCCGCACCCTCGACGCGGGCTCGGACAAGCCACTGAAGTTCGTCGCCCACTCCGACGAGCCGAATCCGGCGATGGGAGTCCGCGGCAACCGCATCGTGCAGACGTATCCGGACATCCGCAACAACCAGCTCGATGCGCTGGCGGAGGCGGCGCGCGGCGACGGCCGTGCGACGCCGTGGGTGATGGCACCGATGATCGCCACGGTCGACGAGGCGCGCGAATTCGCCGCGCGGGTGCGGGAACGCGGTCTGGTGCCGGGGGTGATGATCGAGGTGCCGTCGGCGGCGATCCTCGCCGACGCGATCCTCGCCGAAGTGGACTTCGTCTCGATCGGCACCAACGACCTGACCCAGTACACGATGGCGGCGGACCGGATGTCGCCGGAGTTGGCGGCGCTCACCGACCCGTGGCAGCCGGCGGTACTCGCGCTGATACAGCGGGTCGGGGACGCCGGTCGGGACCAGGGCAAGCCCGTGGGCGTATGCGGCGAGGCGGCTGCCGATCCGTTGCTGGCATGTGTGCTGGTCGGGCTGGGTGTGACGTCGTTGTCGTCCGCGCCTGCGGCGTCGGCCGCGGTGGGACTGAAGCTGGGTACCGTCACCATGGGTCAGTGCCGCGATGCGGCGTCCGCCGCGATCGCCGCGACGAGTCCGTCGCAGGCGCGCGAGGCGGTTCGCGCGGTTCTGGCCGGCGAGGTGTGATGTCCCGCTGAGGCCGGCCGGGCGCCTCAGATACGGCGCATCGCCTCAGATACGGCGCATCACCGTGACGACCTTGCCGAGGATGGCGGCGTCGTCGCCGGGGATGGGCTCGAAATGCTCGTTGTGCGGCATGAGCCAGACGTGACCGTCGGTGCGCTTGAAGGTCTTCACGGTGGCTTCGCCGTCGATCATCGCGGCGACGATGTCACCGTTCTCCGCCACGTTCTGCTGGCGTACGACCACCCAGTCGCCGTCGCAGATCGCCGCGTCGATCATCGATTCGCCGACCACGCGGAGCATGAACAGGGAACCGTCGCCGACCAGTTCGCGCGGCATCGGGAAGACCTCCTCCACGGCCTGTTCGGCGAGAATCGGTCCGCCGGCGGCGATCCGGCCGAGCACCGGAACGAAGGTCGGCGTGGGGAGTGACTCTCCGTCGGCCTCGGCACCGCCCGAGGGCGGTGTCCGCTGATCGTCCCGAACGTTCACCGCACGCGGACGGTGCGGATCGCGCTTGAGAAGGCCGCGGCGCTCGAGCGTGCGGAGCTGATGGGCCACCGACGACGTGGAGGTGAGTCCGACGGCCTCGCCGATCTCACGGATGCTCGGCGGGTAGCCGCGCTCGCGGACCGACTGACGGATGACCTCGAGCACCTCGCGCTGACGCTGGGTCAATGAGGCCTCGAGCGTCGCGGTGGAGAGCATCGGATCGGGCGTGTCGGTCACGGTCGGGCCTTTCGTCAGCTGTGTTCGATCGATGGTCCAAAGGCTAGTTGAGTAGGTCACAAAACTCAAACAATTGTTCGACGCGTGTCGGCGTTTGTCGGACCCCTCGTGTTAACTATCGAACAAGAGTTCTTCGAACACGCGATCGATTGGAGACGAGTCATGAGCACGAGGACGGCACCCGCCCCGACCGGACGCGCCACCGCTGTGCGCTCCACTGCTGTGCACTCCACTGCTGTGCACTCAACCGCGTCGGCGATGACCTGCGACATCCCGGTGGTCCGTGGCTCGCTGGTCCGTGATCGGGGAGTACGCGGAGCGGGGCGAGGCGACTCGAGCGGAACGTGCTTCCCGACCGGCCGCCCCGAGCGGCGTCGCCCGGTCGCGGACCGGCGAGTGATGTTCGATGCGCCGCCGGCCGGCCGGACCGCGCTGTCGCCCGCGGTGTACCGCAGGCGCCGGTGGGCCGGGGCCGCGGTGGTCGGCGGCACCCTCGCCGGCATGGTGTGGCTGCTCGCCCTCGTCGGAGCGGGCTACCAGGATGCGGCGACGCCGGAGTCGCCGGCGGCGACGCACGTGGTGTACGTCCGGTCGGGGGAGTCGCTCACCGCGCTCGCTGAGCGGATCGCTCCGGAGTTGCCGTCCGCGGGCGTCATCGCCCAGCTGCGCGACCTGAACGGCCTCGAGACATCGGGACTGCATGTCGGACAAGCGCTTATCGCCCCGCAGTACGGCTGAGGCGGGCGGGTATTGTCATGGCATGCGCTGCCCGTTCTGCAAGAACGACGACACCCGTGTCGTCGACTCCCGAGTCGCCGACGACGGCCAGGTGATCCGTCGCCGCAGGTCGTGCAATGAATGCGGGCGGCGGTTCAGCACGGTCGAGACGGCTGTGCTGTCCGTGGTGAAGCGCAACGGCATCTCCGAGCCCTTCCTTCGCGAGAAGGTGATGCAGGGCGTGCGCCGCGCCTGCCAGGGCCGTCAGGTGGACGAGGACGCACTGGCGAAGCTTGCGGTGCAGGTGGAGGACACCGTGCGCTCGTCGGGTTCGGCCGAGATACCGAGCAATGAGGTCGGTCTCGCGATCCTCGGTCCGCTGCGCGACCTCGACGAGGTGGCCTATCTGCGGTTCGCCTCGGTCTACCGGTCGTTCGAGTCGGCCGACGACTTCCAGCGCGAGATCGATTCGCTGCGCCGCGACCGTCACTGACACTCACGGCACCGGCGCCGCCGGTCCGAGCAGTCAGCCACCGCCCCGAGCAGTCAGCTGAACTTGTCGATCGCCTTGATTATCCGCTGCTCGGAGACTGGACCGTTGGTGCCGAGCTGCTGAGCGAACAGGCTCACGCGGAGTTCCTCCAGGCGCCACTGCACCAACTCGTTGAGCGCCTCGTGGCGTGCGGCCGGAAGCTGGGCGAGGCGCCTATTCCAGACCGCCACCACCCTGTCGATGGCGCCCATCGCCTCGTTGTCCCGGCCGGCGGCGGTGTTGAGGGACTCGAGGCGCAGCCGCGCGGCGGTCAGATAGCGCGGCAGCGAGCGCAGATGCTCCAATGCCGTCGCGCCGACGAAGCCGTCGAAGATCAGATCGTTGACCTGATCGGAGACGTCGTCGGCGGCGAGAGTCCCGGACCGGGCGTCGACGGCCCGGCGCACCGGGGAGTATTCGGCGAGCGCCGCGACGGCGGCGTCGAAGTACTCGGGTGCGCGCGACCGGATCACCGGCCCCAGCCGCGCCGAGAGCGCGCCGAAGTCACCGGGACTGCGCAGGGCGGCCAACTCCGGCTCCCGTGCCAGGGTGTCGGTGACCGCCCGTGCCGTGCAGTCGGCCAGCAACGCGTCCACGTCCGGATACGGGCTCTGGCTCAGCGCGAGCTTGGCCGGCGGCGGCAGAGTCGACGCCAGCTTGCGGCTGGGCGGCGCGATCGCGAGTCGCAGGAGTTCTCCGGCGGCGGCGGCGATGCCGGCGTCGCGCTCGGTGGAGGTGGCGGCCTTCGCGATGCGTACGCCCTGTCCCGGCACGGTCGCGAGCGTGGGATAGCGGGTGATCGTCTGTCCCGCAACGGTCGCCGTCTCGGAGTCGGCGAGGGTGCCCAGACCGTCGGCGGTCCATTCGCGGTGCAGGGGCGTACGGCGGTCGCGGTCGGCGTCGGCAGACAGGTCGGTGCGAAGCGCGGCGAGCCGGTCGCCGCGCGCGATGATCGCGCCGTCTGTGCCGGTGACTGCGAAGTGCATCCGCAGATGCGGGGGGAGTGCCGACGGATTGAAATCGCGCGGAGCCAGGGTGACCCCGCTGATCGACGACAGCTCGCGAGCCAGGCCGGTGAGCAGTGGCTCGCTGCGCACCGAGAGTCGGCTGAGAGCGAGTTCGGCGTACCGGGACGCCGGGGACATGGACTTGCGCAGGCCCTTGGGTAACGACTTGATCAGCTGCGTCGCGAGTTCGGCGCGCATCCCGGGTACGAGCCAGTCGAATCCGGTGTCTCGCACATGTGCCAGGAGCGGCTCGGGGATGATCGCGGTCACGCCGTCATCGGGTGCGCCGGGATCGAAGTGGTAGCGGAGCTCCAGGCGGGTCTCGCCCTGCTGCCAGGCGGCCGGATAGTCGGCGGCCGTGGGGACGTCGTCTCCGAGCAAGTCCTCGGGCCGGAGGTTGAGCAGCGCCGGATCGGTGCGGCCCGCCTTCTTCCACCACGAGTCGAAATGCCGTGTCGACACCACGGTGGACGGTATGCGCGCCGCGTAGAACTCGAAGAGCTCGTCGTCGGAGATGCGCAGGTCCCTACGCCGCGCGCGATGTTCGGTCTCGGACGCGTCGCGGAGCAACTCGGCGTTGTGGGCGAAGAACGCATGACGGTTACGCCAGCGTCCGGCGACCAGTGCCTCCTGGATGAAGATCTCGCGCGAGGTCTTCGGGTCGATCGACCCGTAGTTCACGCGGCGCTGTGCCACCAGGGGAACTCCGTACAGGCTGACCTTCTCGTACGCCATCACCGCGCCGCGGCGGGTGGACCAGTGCGGCTCGGAGTAGGTGCGCGTCACCAGGTCGCCGGCCAACTCCTCGACCCAGGCCGGATCGATCGAGGCCACGGTGTGTGCGAACAGGCGCGAGGTCTCGACGAGTTCGGCGGCCACGACGAAGGCGGGCGGTTTGTTCGCGAGGAAGGATCCGGGGAAGATCGCGAACTTCGTGCCTCGGGTGCCCAGATAGTCGCGTGAGTCGCCTTGCCGCGCACCGATGTTGGTCAGCAGGCCGGAGAGCACGCTGCGATGAACGGCTGCCGGGTCCACCTCGGTGTCCGGGATCTGCCACTTGAGGTCGCTGACGGTGCGCCGCAGCTGCCGGTGCAGATCGATCCATTCGCGGATCCGCAGGAAGTGCAGGAACTCTCGCTCGCACATCTTGCGGAACTGGCTGCTTGAGAGTTCCGCGCGCCTGGCCGTCAGATACTCCCAGAGCTTGAGGTGCCCGAGGAACTCCGACCCCGGCACCGCGTGCCGGCGATGGGCGGCGGTGGCGGCCTCCCGCTTGTCGCTGGGGAACTCCCGAACGTCGGGCAGGGCCAGCGCCGCAGTGATGACGAGCAGGTGATCGAGGCAGCCGTTGTCGTGTCCGGCAACCAGCATCCGGCCCAACCTCGGGTCGACGGGCAGCCGCGCGAGCTGCTTGCCGATCTTGGTCAGCCGCGCGGACGCGGAATCGGTGCCGGTGACCGCTCCCAGTTCGGACAGCTGTGCCATGCCGTCGCGGACCGCTCGCGGGTCGGGCGCCTGCACGAACGGGAAGTCGTTGATGTCGCCCAGCCGCAGCGACAGCATCGACAGGATGACGGCGGCGAGATTGCTCCGCAGGATCTCCGGGTCGGTGTACTCCGGACGAGCGTCGAAATCGTCTTCCGAGTACAGGCGGATGCAGATGCCCGGCGCCACCCGGCCGCAGCGACCCGCGCGCTGACGGGCGCTGGCCTGTGAGACCCGTTCCACGGGAAGACGAGTCACCTTGGTGCGGGTCGAATAGCGGGAGATGCGAGCCGTACCCGCATCGATCACGTACCGGATGCCGGGAACGGTCAATGACGTCTCGGCGACATTCGTGGCCAGCACGATCCGCCGACCGTTGGACGGGGCGAACACCCGTTGCTGCTCACCGACCGACAGCCGGGCGAACAGCGGAACGATCTCGGCCTCGCTGCGTCGGCGGAGGGCATCGGCCGTGTCCCGGATGTCGCGCTCGGTCGGCAGGAACACCAGGATGTCGCCCGGGGCGTGCGACCACAGCTCGCCGACCGCCGCGTCGATCGCCGCGATCTGATCGAGGTCGTCGTGGTCGGAGTCGTCGCTCTCGCGCGGCCGATACCGAATCTCGACCGGGTACGTCCGCCCCGAGACCTCCAAGATCGGCACCGTGTCCGCGGTGGTGGCGAAATGCCGGGCGAAGCGGTCGGGCTCGATGGTCGCCGAGGTGATGATGAGCTTGAGATCCGGTCTGGTCGGCAGCAACTGCTTGAGATAGCCGAGCAGGAAGTCGATGTTGAGGCTGCGCTCGTGCGCCTCGTCGATGATGATCGTGTCGTAACCGGACAGCCGCGGATCCCGGCCGATCTCGCGCAGCAGGATGCCGTCGGTCATCACCTTGATGCGGGTGTCCTTGCCGACCTTGTCGGAGAAGCGCACCTGATACCCGACGGTCCCGCCGATCTCGGTGCCCAACTCGTCGGCGATCCGCCGGGCCACCGACGTCGCCGCGATCCGCCGAGGCTGCGTATGACCGATCGAGGTGCGGCCGAGTTCGAGGCAGATCTTCGGCAACTGGGTCGTCTTGCCCGAACCGGTCTCGCCCGCGATCACGACCACCTGGTGTGCGGAGACGGCCTCGGCGATCTCGTCGCGGCAGGCGCTGACCGGGAGTTCCGGCGGATAGGAGATCGTCAGGGCGGACAGGTCCGGAGACGGGATCGCGGAAGGCATGATGACATCGATTCTACGGTGGGCCACAATGCGGTGATGACACCCGGAACAGAGTCCTCCGCACGCGTCGTCTCCGCCGAGCGGATCGTCGCCGCACCGCGCAGCCGGATCTTCGAGCTCATCGCGGACCCCGCCCGTCAGCCCGAGTGGGACGGCAACGACAACCTCACCGCGGCCGAGCGAGGCCGGCGGGTGCGCCGCGTCGGCGACGTCTTCACCATGCGGCTCACCAAACCCGGTGCGGTGCGCGAGAATCACGTCGTCGAGTTCGACGAGGGACGTCTCATCGCGTGGCTGCCGTCGGAGGTGGGGAAGAATCCGCCCGGCCACCTCTGGCGTTGGGAACTCTTCGAGCACGCCGACGGCACCCGTGTGGTGCACACGTACGACTGGACGGAACTGCACGACCCCAAGCGCGAAGCCCGCGCCAGGGCGACGACGAGCGAACGGCTGGCGTCGTCGATCGACCGTCTCGCCCGGCTCGCGGAGTACGGCTGAGAGGTGAGCGCAACCCGGGGTGAAGTGCGATATTCAAGGCATGGGTTCTCTCTGGCACGGCTTTGCAGACATGGGTGCGGTGACCGCGGACGGACCGTTCATCGTGACGCGCGGACGCGGGACGCGTGTCTACGACGACAGCGGCAGGGAATACATCGACGCCACCGCGGGTCTGTGGTTCGCCAACATCGGTCACGGTCGCACCGAGGTGGCCGACGCGGTGGCGCGGCAGCTGTCGACGCTCGCGCACTACTCGAACTTCGGCGACGTGGCGTCGGAGATCACCGTCGAACTCGCCGAGCGCATCGCCGCGATCGCGCCGGTACCGGGTTCGAAGGTGCTGTTCACCTCTGGCGGCAGTGATTCGGTCGAGTCGGCGGTCAAACTGGCGCGCCGGTACTGGGTCGAGCAGGGCGCGCCCGACAAGACGATCGTCGTCGGACGCAGCCGGGCGTATCACGGGATGCACGTCGCGGGCACTTCGCTCGCGGGCATAGACGCCAACGGCGAGGGCTACGGCGAGTTGATGTCCGACACCGAGACCGTCGCGTGGGATGACGCGAAGAGTCTCCTGGGGCTGGTCGAGCGGATCGGAGCCGATCGCATCGCGGCCTTCATCGCCGAGCCGATCCTGGGCGCGGGCGGAGTGTATCCGCCGCCGGAGGGCTACCTGCGCGAAGTTCGCGAGATCTGCCGCGACCACGACGTGCTGTTCATCGCCGACGAGGTGGTCACCGGTTTCGGCCGTATCGGGGCCCGGGAGTGGTTCGCCTCCTCCCGATTCGGTCTCGATCCCGACATGATGACCACGGCCAAGGGACTCACCAGCGGGTATGTGCCGATGGGCGCATTGGTGGTGGCGCCGCGGGTGGCGGCGCCGTTCTTCGCCGGCGGCACGTGGTGGCGCCACGGATACACCTACGGCGGCCACGCCGCAGCGGCAGCGGCCGCACTGGTGAACCTCGACATCATCGAGCGCGAGGGACTGCTCGAGACGGCGAGCCGTCTCGAGTCCGACCTCGCCGCGGCGTTCGCGCCGCTCGCGGAGCTGTCTCAGGTCGGCGAGGTCCGCACCGGTCTGGGAGCGGTGACGGCGGTACAGCTCGCCGACCCGTCGAAGGGAGCGGCCGCCGTGACGAAGCTGCGCGAGCACGGTGTCAGCGGCCGGGTGGCCGGTCAGGGCGCACTGCAGATCTCGCCGGCGTTCATCATGACCGCGGACGAGGTGGGGGAGCTCGCCGATCGGGTGGCGAAAGCCGTGCGGGAGCTGTAGCCACCGATATCGACGGCCACCACATCGATACCCCGAAGCCTCCCCGGAAAACCCGTTGCGGCCGCTCCGGGCATCGGCGTAGCGTTCTGCTCGTCAACAGGGAAGGAGGTGGTCCGAGAATATGGTGAATTTCAGGACTGAGGAGGTGGCCGCCGCCTGACCGACTGACTGACGTCAGACGGCGGTTGCCCACCTGAAATGACGGCAGGCCCCGAGCACGTGAAGTTCACGCGCTCGGGGCCTGCCCGCATGTGGCCCGCAGTGGTGCGGGCGGCAGTCCGTCAGACTCCCGCGGCGGCGAGTGCCTCGGCGGAGGTGATCGCCTGGCCGACGCCGGCCACGATCGACGCGACCTTGAGGGCCTCGAACACGACCTCGCGGTCCTGCCCGCCCTCACGGACGACGTTCTCGTGCGCGCCGACGCAGTGCTCGCAGCCGTTGATCGCCGACACCGCCAGCGACCAGAGCTCGAAGTTCACCTTGTCCACGCCCGGGTTGCCGATGATGTTCATCCGCAGACCGGGACGCAGGTCGTCGTACTTGCCGTCGAGGAAGCCGCGGCCGCGGTAGAACACGTTGTTCATACCCATGATCGAGGCGGCGCCGAGGGCGGCGTTGTACGCCTCCGCCGACAGGTTGTCGGCGGCTTCGTCGGCGATCTCACGCAGCACGGTGGCGTTGCGGGTCGCCGCGGCGGTGGCCAGCAGCGTGCCCCACAGCTGCTCCTCGTTCAGCACCGTGGTGCGGCTGATCGAGGAGAGGTTCAGCTTGAGATCCTTGGCGTACTCGGGGAGTGCGTTCTTCAGGTTGTCGATGCTCATATCGCTCGATCCCTTCGAGTGTGAGGTGGCGTGGAAGATCCGGGAACGGCCCGAATCAGACGCCCGCGCTCATGAGCTCGCCCGCGTTGATGGTCGGGTCGCCCTTGCGCCAGTTGCAGGCGCACAGCTCGTCGGACTGCAGGGCGTCGAGCACGCGCAGGACCTCGTCGACGTTGCGGCCGACCGAGCCCGCGGTGACCGACACGAACTGGATCTCGTTGTTCGGGTCGATGATGAAGGTGGCGCGATCGGCGACGCCGTCGGCGTTGAGGACGCCGGTGGCCTCGACCAACTCGCGCTTGAGGTCCGAGAGCATCGGGAAGGGGAGGGTCTTGAGGTCCTCGTGCTGGGCGCGCCACTGGAAGTGGACGAACTCCGAGTCGATCGAGGCGCCGAGCACCTGGGTGTCGCGGTCGGCGAACTCGTCGTTCAGCTTGCCGAAGGCGGCGATCTCGGTGGGGCAGACGAAGGTGAAGTCCTTCGGCCAGAAGAAGACGACGCGCCACTTGCCCGCGTGGTCGTCGCTGGTGACCGTGGTGAAGTAGTCGTCCGGCTGCTGCGCGTCGACCTTCGAGAGGTCGCCGCCGATGACGGCGGTGAGGTTGTAGGCCGGGAACTGGTCGCCGATGGTGAGCAGAGCCATGTGTGTACTCCTTCAATTCGGATTCATGTTGCGGGAGAGAAGATTCCGGCGGAGAAACGGTCGGTTTCCCGCCTGGAGTCCATTCTGCCCGAAACCCAGTGAAAAGCAAATGCGATAGTAGTCACTATATTAATAGGCATGACCGATCAAAGTTATCAGCCGCCCATCACCGCACTGAGGGCGTTCGTGTCCGTGGCGAAGCACTTGCACTTCGGCTCCGCCGCAGCCGAACTCGGGGTCAGTCAGCCCTCGCTGTCACAGGCGCTGGCCGGACTGGAGGCGGGGCTCGGACTCCGGCTCGTCGAACGGACCACCCGGCGGGTGATGCTGACGGCGGAGGGCCGCCGGCTGCTCGGGTCGGCGATCGCGGTGTGCGACGCCGTCGACGACTTCCTGCTCGATGCCGCCGGCGACCTCGACCCGCTGTCGGGGACTCTCCGGTTGGGATTGATCCCGACGATCGCGCCCTACATCCTGCCCCGGGTGCTGCACGGGCTCGCCGATCGCCGACCGGCGCTCGATCTGCTGGTGGTGGAGGATCAGACCGACCGTCTGCTCGGACAATTGCGCGACGGAGCCCTCGATGCGGCGGTCCTCGCCCTGCCCGCCGGCGCACCGGGGATCGGCGAGATCCCGATGTACGCCGAGGACTTCGTCCTCGCGCTGCCGCAAGGACATCCGCTCGCCGGACGGAAGCGGCTGTCGCCGAAGATGCTGGAGGATCTTCCGCTGCTGCTGCTCGACGAAGGACACTGCCTGCGCGACCAGGCTCTCGAGGTGTGTCAGCTCGCCGGCGTCTCACCCGATCTGCGTCAGACGCGGGCCGCGTCGCTCACGACCGCCGTGCAGTGTGTCGAAGGCGGTCTGGGAGTGACGCTGATCCCGCAGACCGCGGTGGCCGTCGAGACCGCGGCGGGTGGACTCGCCACGGCCGAGTTCGCGCGTCCGCGGCCCGGCCGCACGATCGGCCTCGTGTACCGGGAGTCGTCGGGCCGGGGCGAGGCCTACCGCGCGCTGGCCGCCGACATCGCTGAACTGGTGGCCGACGGAGGCGCGGTGACCCCGGCGGGCACGCGGTCCGGCGGCACCGACGGCACCGCCGTCGACCTCACATCTGAGCGGTGAGCTGCTCCCACTCGTCGATGAGGCTGGAGTCGACGTCGCGGATCAGATCGCCGAGTTCGTCGGTGATGTCCTCGATCTCGTCGGTGACCGCCGACATCGGCAACCCGCTGTTCAGTGCGCGGTAGCAGTCGGTCAGGTACCGCAGGACGACGCCCTCGCTGCGCGCGAGCCCGAGGTCGGAGATGAGCTCGGTGAAGGTCATCGACCGCTCCCGCATGTACCGCAGGACGGATTTGGGCGACGGGGGAGTGTTCGCCAGCCAGGGATGGCCCCGGCGATAGGTCTCGTATGCGAAACCGATCTCCTCGGCGAGCGGCTGCGGCCACGTGATCTGCTCGAGTCGCTCCATGCGCTCCTCGTACTCGATCCCGTCGGCCTTCATCTCGGCGACGGCGGCGTCGCGCGCCTGCTTGCGCTGCGCGACGAGCACGGGGCGCGGATCGTCGAGGGTGCATTCGAGTATCGAGATCACATCGAGCGCGTAGGTGTCCGAATCGGTGTCGAGGAGTTCGAACGCGGCGACCGCGAACGCCGAGAGCGGATTGGTGAGGGCGAAGTTCTCCGGCAGGTCGATGGAGAGTTCCACGTGCTTCCCGTCCGCCGCGGGCCGGTCGAGCTTCGTCACGATCCCGGTCTCGCACAGGTCGCGGTACAGCGCGATGGTGTGCTTGATGTGGCGCAGTTGCCGCGAGCGCGGTTCGTGGTTGGTCTCGAGCAG
The DNA here is from genome assembly GCF_039531975.1 of Gordonia cholesterolivorans. NCBI lineage: Bacteria > Bacillati > Actinomycetota > Actinomycetes > Mycobacteriales > Gordoniaceae > Gordonia > Gordonia cholesterolivorans. The sequence goes on from NZ_BAAARB010000004.1 coordinate 231,232, forward strand.
ATGCCGCAGCGCCGCGAAGCAGTCGCCGGGCCGTTCGAGCACTTCCATCAGCATCGCGGTGGTCATCCGGAAATGCGACTTCAACTCTTCGTCGGGAGCGTCGATCAGCGTTTCGAAGGTCTTCTCGCCCCAGCTGACGAACCCCTCGGGGGCTTTGCGGCGCACCACCTTCCGCAGCTTCTTGGGGTCGTCGCCCGCCTTCGCCACGGCGCGCGCGTTCTCGACGTCGTGTTCGGGTGCCTGGGCCACCACGTAGCCGACGGTGTCGAAACCCGCCCGGCCGGCACGGCCGGCGATCTGGTGGAACTCCCGCGCTCGCAGCCGGCGCACCCGGTGGCCGTCGTACTTGGTCAGGCCCGCGAACAGCACGGTGCGGATCGGTACGTTGATGCCCACGCCGAGGGTGTCGGTTCCGGCGACCACCTTCAGCAGGCCGGCCTGCGCCAGCCGTTCGACGAGCCGCCGGTAGCGGGGGAGCATGCCCGCGTGATGCACGCCGATGCCCGACCGCAGGAGTTTCGACAGGGTGCCACCGAAGCCGGTCTGGAACCGGAAGTCGCCGATCGCCTCGGCGATGGCCGCCTTCTCCTCCTTGTCACAGATCTTCACCGACAGCAGCGCCTGGGCGCGTTCGACGGCCTGTTGCTGCGTGAAATGAACCACGTAGACCGGCGCCCGGCCGGCGTCGATCAGCTCGGCGATCGTCTCGTGGATCGGGGTGATCGCGTATCGGTACTGCAGTGGCACGGGCCGCTGCGCACCGGTCACCGGCACGGTGGTGCGGCCGGTGCGGCGAGTGAGGTCGTCGACGAAGAAGTCCATGCTGCCCAGCGTCGCCGACATTAGCAGGAACTGCGGCTGCCGGTCGACAGCGGTCTCGGGCGACGGATCCGGCAGTTCGATCAGGGGGACCTGCCAGGCCCAGCCGCGGTCGGACTCGCCGTAATAGTGGAATTCGTCGGCCACCAGGACGCCGACGTCGGATCCGGCGCCGTCGCGCAGGGCGATGTTGGCGACGATCTCGGCGGTCGCGCACACGATCGGCGCGTCGGCGTTGACCGACGCGTCGCCGGTGAGCAGACCGACATTGGCGGCACCGAACTGATCGCACAGATCGAAGAACTTCTCGCTGACCAGGGCTTTGATCGGCGCTGTGTAATACGCGCGCCGCCCCCGGCAGAGCGCGAAATAGATGGCGCCGGAGGCGACGAGCGACTTGCCCGATCCGGTTGGCGTCGCCAGGATCACGTTGCTGCCCGAGACGAGCTCGAGAAGCGCCTCCTCCTGATGCGGGTACAGGTCGAGCCCGCGAGACGCCCACCACGTCGTGAACCTCCCGAATGCGAGATCTTCGTCAGTGGTGGGCGTCAGCGGAACGGTGTCGCTCGGTTCCGTGGCCGGCGTCGTCAGCTCGGATCACGTCCTTGTGTGTCGTCGGGCCCGGTGTCGCTCTCGTCGTCCGGCTCCGGGAAGGCGCCGTCGCCGAGTCCGTCGAACTCCGCGGCGTGTTCGGCCAGGAACCGCTCGAACTCCGCACCCAGTTCGTCGCCCGAGGGGACATCCTGGTCGGCGGCCAGCAGCGAGGCCTGCTCGTTCTTCGCGCGCATGTAGGCGTCGTACTGGTTCTCCAGCGACGTGACGACGGCCGCGACCTCCGCATTGGACGCCACCTCGCCGTCGATCTGCTCGCGCATCTGCTCCGCGGCGTTCTCGAGCGCCGCGACCGGCAGTTCGAGACCGGCGACCTTTCCGATCGCCTGGATCAGTGCGGCGGACGCGCCGGGGTAGTTGGCCTGCGCCAGGTAGTGCGGAACGTGCGCGGACAGGCCCGCGGTGCGGTAGCCGGCCTGGCCGAGCCGCAGTTCGAGGAGCATCGACGCGCTGGCGGGCAGCTTCATCGGGTTGCCCCAGCGGTTCAGGTCGCCGAGAGCGTCCGAATCGTTGCCGTGCGCGGTGATCGAGGCAGGCCGCGTGTGCGGAACCGCCATCGGGATCGAGTTCAGACCGACCACCTGCGAGACGCCGAACCGCTCGGCGAGTGCGGTGATCGCGGTGGTGAACTGCTCCCAGCGCAGGTCGGGCTCGGGTCCGTCCAACAGCAGGAACGGAACCCCGGCGTTGTCGCGCACCGCGTGGACGGTGAGCTTGTGCATGTCGATCCCGTCGAACTCCACACCGCTGAAGGAGATCATCGGCCGCCGTGACCGGTAGTCGATCAACTCGTCGGTGTTGAACGTCGCGACCAGTTCGGAGTCGAGGGCCTCGCGCAGGTGCGTCGCGGCCAACGCGACGGCGTGTCCGGCGTCGGCGTAGCCCTCGAGGGCGTGGATCAGCACCGGTCCGTCGCCGTCGGCGCCGTACACGGCGGGAGCCGGGAACTCGAGATCGTAGAGCTTGCGGGGGTCGTCCTGCCGCTCGTCCATGGTCTCTCCCTTCGAATGTGACATCTCATTGTCCCGTACGGGACTCATCGCGTTCAACACGGCTCCGCGGCGGGTCATTCCCGTGTCGCAGCCGCGCGGATGGCACAGTGGTGGTGTGCGACTTGTTGCTGGAGTGAAGTCTGTGGCTGCCGTGTTGATGGTGACCGGGGCGGCGTCGGCGTGCGCCGTGACGGGAGAGGCAGTCCCGTCACTGGATCTCTCGTCGAAGTCGGTACCGAGTTCGGCGTTCCCCTACGGCCCCGGGCAGCCGGTCCCGTCCGCCCAGGTCCCGGGCATCCTGGCGGATATCACGTTCCGTCCGCTCCGCGGTGAGAACACCCCGGCCGACTGCACTCCGGCGCCGGTGGATGCGCCGACGGCGAGGGTGCTCGTGGGGCCGGGAGGGCCCGCGCAGGGGACGCTGACCACGATGGTGGTGCGCGCCACCGACAGCTTCGACGACTTCGTCGCGCGGGTCCGCCGGTGCGGGGAGTTCGCTCTCGGCGGAACGGTCGGCACGTCGGTGGCGACCGAGGTCACTCCCGTCGACGGCGGTGTTCCCGGAGTCCGGCTCGACCGCCGCATCCGAATGGGACCGGCCGATCAGCCCGCGCCGCCGCCGACGAGTTCGGTGACCGAGTTCGTGGCGCAGCAGGGGGACATCCGCATCTACGTGCAGAATCGGCGTCCGGGCGGCGACGATCTCGGCGCCGAGGAACTGGGCGCCACTCGCACGCTGTTCGACGCCGCACGGACACGCGCGTTCGGCGGCTGACGCACCACCGACGGGCAAACGCCCAGGTCGATCTGTGCATCGACGCCTTGTCGGTCAACATCGGCCGGCGGGGTCTTCCCGGCCGGCCGCGTCGAGGCCAGCGTGGGTGCATGACCAATTCACTCAGCATTCCCGCAGGCGGCCACACCGACGGTCGCTCCGATCCCGACAAGTTGCTCGCCGCGGTCCCGGGGCTGCTCGGCTTCGTGCCCGAACAGTCGATCGTGCTGCTGGTGTTCGGTGCCGACCGCACTGTCGTGGCGACCATGCGGCACGATCTGTGCCTGACCAAGAACGGTTCGCCGTCCGCCGGCATGCGGCAGCTGTTCATCCGGTTGGGGACGCTCGCGGCCTCCTACGGGGCCATCGGCACCGTCGCGGTGATCGTCGACGACCGCTACCCGCCCGACGACGACCGCTACCGCGCCGTCGCGGCGGCTGCGAACAAGGGCTTCGGCCCCGCGGGCGGACTGTCCGCGGCGTTCGCGATGGCACAGGCCGCCTCGGGCAGCCGGTGGCACACCGTGTGGCGACCGGCCGGGGGCCGAGCGGCGCCCTATCCGTTCACCGCGGCGGTGCCGGCCACCGGAGTGCTGTCGGACCCCAACGCCTCGCCGACCGCGCTGGAGCGCGCGGTCCACTCCGGCAGACGGATTCTGGCGCGGCGGTCGGAGATGCTTGCGCTGCTGTCGCCGGAACCGCACTGCGCCCGGGCGGGCTGCCGCGGCGTGTCACCGGTTCCGGTGCGGCACGAACCCGGCCGCGTCGACGCGCAGGGGCTCGCATTCGCGCTGGGAACGCTGGCCCGTTTCAGCGCCGGCGACACCGATCTGACGTGCGCGGACGTGAACACCCTCGCCGAAGCGCTGGTGTCGGTACATGTGCGCGACGCGCTGCTCGGACTCTCGCTCACCGAACAGCGCGGCGCGGCGGAGGATCTGTGGCGCACCCTGACCAGACGGCTCGACGGCCATGCCCGCGCGGCGGCGGCCACACTGCTCGGGCATCTGCACTACATGGCCGGGGAGGGCGCGTACGCGGGCGTGGCGTTCGGCGTGGCGCACGACGCCGACCCCGACTACCATCTCGCGAACCTGCTCGACACCGCACTGATCAACGGCATGCGACCGAGGGAACTGCGCGGACTCGCCGAACTCGCATACGAGATCGCCGAGAGCCTCGGCGGCCCTCTGCCCGCCCCGGTGCACGAGCCGGCCGGCTGACCGTGCGGTGATCAGGTCTTGTTGACGAAGATCGCGTGCGAGATCTCCGAGGACAGCGTCAGCCCCTCGTGTCCGGGAGTGTTGATGATGACCGCACGGGGTGTCACGTTCACCGACACGCGTGCGTTCGGCACCACGCCGGCCTGCCGCAGCTCGGAGATCAACTCCGGGTCGGCCTGCGCGTGCTCGGACATACGCGTGATCACGACGGTGCTCTCGCCCTGAGGGAGGTCGACGAGCCGCACCGAGGTGTCCTCGCGCGCACTGGCCTCGACCCCGAGCTGCTCCAGCCCGGGAATCGGATTGCCGTACGGCGACGTCGTCGGGTTGTCGAGGACCTCGACGATGCGCCGCTCGACGTTCTCGCTCATCACGTGTTCCCAGCGGCAGGCCTCGTCGTGCACCTCGTCCCACGGCAGACCGATCACGTCCACCAGCAGCCGCTCGGCCAATCGGTGCTTGCGCATCACTGAGATGGCCAGATTGCGGCCCTTGTCCGTGAGTTCGAGATGCCGATCGCCCGCGACGCGCAGGAGCCCGTCGCGCTCCATGCGGGCCACCGTCTGCGAGACCGTCGGTCCACTCTGTTCCAGGCGCTCGGCGATGCGAGCGCGCAGCGGGATGATCCCCTCCTCCTCAAGGTCGTAGATCGTCCGCAGATACATCTCTGTGGTATCGACAAGATCGTTCACGAAGCCTCAGTCCTTTCGCCTCAGTTCAGGTTACCTGTAAGGCAGGGCGTCAGGGGCACCTGATGCAGTCCCCGAGTGGCGTGAAACCGTTAGCGTGACAGGGTGATGCGAAAAGAGGCGAGGCGATGAGTGCGGCGATCATCTGGAGCGAGCACTTCATGGAGTACAAGTGGGCCTACACCCACCCGATGAGTCCGGTGCGCCTCGCCCTCACGATGTCGCTGGCGCGCAGCCTCGGTGTGCTCGACGACGTGGACACGATCGAGCCGCTGCCGGTGGACGACGGGCTCCTGACCACCGTCCACACGCAGGGTTACGTCGACGCGGTCCGGGCCGTCAGCTACGGCACCGCCTCGCTCAACGGCCCGGTCCTCGAGCGTCTCTTCGGCCTCGGCAGCGCGGACAACCCGATCTTCGAGGGCATGCACGATGCGGGAGCGATGCTGGTCGGCGGCTCGGTGGCCGCGGCCGCGGCGATCGCGTCCGGAAGTGTGCGCCGAGCGGTCAACATCGGCGGCGGCATGCATCACGCGATGAAGGGCCACGCCGCCGGCTTCTGCATCTACAACGACTGTTCGATCGCGATCCGCTGGCTGCTCGAGCACGGCTACGACCGGATCGCCTACATCGACGTCGACGCGCACCACGGAGACGGCGTGCAGGCCGAGTTCATCGGCGACCCGCGGGTGATGACGGTGTCGCTGCATCAGCACCCCGCGACGCTGTGGCCCGGCACCGGCTGGGCCACCGAAGTGGGCGAGGGACCGGCCACGGGCACCGCGGTGAACGTCGGACTGATGCCCGGGCTGCCGGACTCGTTGTGGCTGCGCGCCTTTCACGCCGTCGTTCCGTCGATGGTGGAGGCGTTCAAGCCGCAGATCCTGGTGACGCAGATCGGTGTCGACAGCCACCGCGACGACCCGCTCACCGACCTGGCACTGACCGTCGACGGCCACGCCGCCGCGGTCCGGGCGTTGCGCGAACTCGCCGACCGGTACTGCGAGGGACGCTGGCTGGCCGTCGGCGGCGGGGGATACGGCGTGATCAACGTGGTCCCGCGCAGCTGGACGCATCTGATCGGCGCGGCGCTCGATCGCGACGTGCCCGCGCAGACCCGCATCGGGGACGACTGGCTCGCCGGCGCGCAGGATCTGGCGAAGACGGTTCACCCCGACTACGCGCGGCCGCCGGAGGCCACGATGGGAGACGGCGGCGTCACCGACTTCGTCCGCTGGGACGGCGACGGCAGCGCAGAACCACCCGACGGCGTCTCGGAGACCGCCCAGCGGCAGACCGACAAAGCCATCATCGCCACCCGCCGAGCGGTGTTCCCGCTGCACGGCCTGGACCCGGAGGATCCTCGTGACTGACACGCCCGACACCGGATCGACGGACACCGCGAGCGATACGGAGGACACGCCGACGACCGAGGACGCGCTCCCGCGCGAGTACCCGCGGCAGTGGAGCGCCGACGTCCTCGCCTCGGACGGAGGCGTGGTTCACATCCGGCCCATCATGCCCGCCGACGCCGACCTGCTCGTCGAGTTCCACAACGGTCTCAGCGAACGCACCCGCTACATGCGGTACTTCGGTCCGACGCCGACGCTCCCGCCGCGTGAAGTGGTGCGCATGACGACGGTGGACTACCGCAACCGCGTCGCCCTGCTGGCCTTCCTCGGCGACCGGGTGATCGCGATGGGGCTGTACGAGGGGCTCGCGGCGGACGGTAAACCGACGTCCGCCGAGGTGGCCTTCGTGGTCGCCGACGATCACCAGGGCCGTGGGTTGGGTCCGATCCTGCTCGAGCACCTGGCGGGTGCGGCGGCGGAGAACGGCTTCACCCGGTTCGAGGCGGAGGTGCTGTCGGAGAACCCCAACATGGTGGCCGTCTTTCGTGATGCGGGATATCAGATCAGCCGGGCCTTCGACGGCAGCACCGTGCACGTCGAGTTCCTGATCGATCCCACCGAGGCGCTGACGGCGGTGCGCAACGCCCGCGAGCGTGCCTCGGAGGCACGCAGCATCGCGAATCTGCTGCGTCCTTCGTCGGTGGCCGTCATCGGTGCCTCCGCCGACCCCAAGAAGGTCGGCAACGTGTTGCTGGCGAATGTGCTCGCGGCCGGCTTCACCGGGCCGGTGTTCCCGGTGAACGGTTCGGCGGTGGCGTCCGAACCGGACGACGCTCAGCCGCGCCGCGGTCCCGGACGACCGCCGCGCACCGCACCGCCGTCGGTGCGCGGGATCCGCTCCTATTCGACGGTGCGCGACATCCCCGACCCGGTGGATCTGGCCGTCATCGCGGTGCCTGCCGCCCGCATAGACCAAGTGCTCGACGACTGTCTCGCCAAAGGCGTGCGGACCCTGGTGGTGGTGTCGGCGGGCTTCGGTGAGAAAGGCGAGGCCGGGCTGGAGAACGAGAAGCGGCTCGCCGAACAGGTCCGCGCCCACGGAATGCGCCTGGTGGGGCCCAATGCGCTCGGCGTGGTCAACAACCATCCCGACATCGCGCTGAACGCGTCATTGGCTCCCCGCATTCCGGGGGCGGGCCGCGTCGGATTCTTCTGCCAGTCCGGTGCGCTCGGCATCGCGATCCTCGACACCGCCGCCCACCGCCGGCTCGGCCTGTCGACGTTCGTCTCCGCGGGCAACCGCGCCGATGTGTCCGGGAACGACGTGCTTCAGTACTGGGACACCGACGACGACACAGACGTGGTGCTGCTGTACCTGGAGAGCTTCGGCAATCCGCGCAAGTTCGGGCGGATCGCTCGCCGGGTGGCGTCCAAGAAGCCGATCGTCGCGATCAAGTCGGGCAGCGGGGCGATGTCGCCGGTACACGCCCAGCGCACCGGTCCGGTGCGCGACGACCGCGTGGCACAGATGGTGCTGGAACAGGCCGGGGTGATCCAGGTCGAGACGATCGCGGAGCTCTTCGACTCCGCTACCGTGCTGGCCTACCAGCCGCTGCCCGACGGTCCCCGGACGGCCATCCTCGGAAACTCGTCGGTCATCGCGTCCCTGGCTGCCAACACCGCCCGCAGCTCGGGCCTCGAAGTGGTCTCGATCGTGGATCTGGGGCCGGCCGTGACACACGACGCACTGTCGGCCGCCGTCGCCGAGGCGATGAACGACGACGCGATCGACGCGGTGATCGTGGTGTTCGTCCCGCCGGTGGCCGTCGACTCGTCCGACTACGCGTTGGGCCTGCTGGAAGCGACCCGCCCGGCCGACGGAGGCGACGTTCCGACCAAACCGGTCGTGACGACCTTCCTCGCGGTGGAGGGTGTTCCGCCCGGTCTGTCGCGCACCGGACCGGACGGGCTGCCCGTGCGCGGGTCGATCCCGTCGTACCCGACGCCCGAGCGCGCTGCGAGCGCGCTGGCGCAGGCGTGGCGCTACTCCCGGTGGCGGTCGCGGCCGGCCGCCGCGCCCGCACCCATCCCGGATTCGCGGCCGGAGGACGCGCGCAGCTTCGTGCGAGAGGCGATGGCCGACGGCCCGCGCTCGCTCACTCCGCGCGAGGGGTCGTACGTGCTCGGGCACTTCGGCATCGAAGTGGTTCCGTTCCGGGACGTCCGGACGATGCACGAGGCGTCTGCGGCGGCGCGTGAGCTGGGATTCCCGGTCGTGGTGAAGTCCACCTCGCCGGCCTGGGTCGGTCGGGTGGACCGGGAGGGCGCCCGGCTGGACCTGTCCGACGCGACCGCGGTCATCACCGCGTTCAACGAACTGCAGACCCTCACCGGCGACTCGTCGCTCCAGGTGCAGCGGATGGCGCCGAAAGGCGTCGGGATGTACCTCCGCGTCTCCGACAGTCCGTCGTTCGGTCCGCTGATGTCGTTCGGCCTCTCCGGACGACTGTTCGAGGCGCTCGGTGACCGGAGCTTCCGGTCGATCCCGCTGACTGAGCACGATGCCAGGGAACTGGTCGACGAGCCGAGTGTCCGGACGCTGCTGGCCGAGGACCACACCGATCCGGACGCGCTGGTGGAGTTGCTGCAGCGGGTGTCGGCGCTGATCGACGACGTCCCCGAGATCCGCGAGCTCACGCTCGACCCGATCCTCGCCTCGCCCGACGGGATCTCGGTCCTGGGGTCGCACATAGATGTCGGCCCGGTGCCCACACTCGCGGACACCGGGCCGAGGCGGCTGGGTTGACTCGGGGGATCATCGACCGCAGCCGCCGGTCTGGGGCGGGACCGCGGCGCGGTCCCTCATCGGATCAGCTCGCGTAAGCGCGGAGCTTCTCGGCGCGGTCGCCCTGACGCAGCTTGGTCATGACCTCGCGCTCGATCTGGCGGACACGCTCGCGCGAGAGCCCGAAGGCGCGGCCGATCTGGTCGAGCGTGCGCGGCTGACCGTCTTCGAGGCCGTACCGCATCGTGATGACCTGCATTTCCCGCTCGTCGAGCGTCGAGAGCACCGAGCGGATGTCGGAGTGCAGGAGGTTCGCGATGACGACGGTCTCGGCCGAGGTGGCCTCGGCGTCCTCGATGAAGTCGCCGAGCGGCGCCTCCTCGTCGTTGCCGACGGGCATGTCCAGGCTCACCGGATCGCGGCTGTGGTCCATCAGATCGGCGATCTTCTCAGCCGGGATGCCCGATTCCAGGGCCAGTTCCTCGTCGGTGGCCTCCCGGCCGAGCTGCTGGTGCAGTTCGCGGCGGATACGGGCCAGCTTGTTGACCTGCTCCACGAGGTGGACGGGCAGGCGGATGGTGCGGCTCTGATCAGCCATGCCGCGGCTGATCGCCTGGCGGATCCACCAGGTCGCGTAGGTCGAGAACTTGTAGCCCTTCGCGTAGTCGAACTTCTCGACGGCGCGGATCAGACCGAGGTTGCCCTCCTGGATGAGGTCGAGCAGCGGCATGCCCCGGCCGGTGTAGCGCTTGGCCAGGGAGACCACCAGGCGCAGGTTCGCCTCGAGCAGATGCGCGCGAGCCTGTTCGCCCTCGCGGACGAGAATGGCGTAATCGCGCTTCTTTGCCGGGCTGAGGCGCTTCTTGGTGGCCAGGAGATGCTTCGCATACAGCCCGGCCTCGATGGCCTTGGACAGGTCGACCTCCTGCTCAGCGGTCAGCAGAGCGGTGCGGCCGATGCCGTTGAGGTAGACGCGGACGAGGTCGGCCGAGGGTGACTGCGCATCCAGATCCTGCTCGGTGAGAGCCGGGCGAGTACGGGTGGAACGAGCTTCGGACGGGCGGGCAATCGTCGAGTGAGCCATGCGACCTCCTGGAGATGCGTTTCATCAGTGCGTTCACCAGGTCCAACGTCGCGGGTGCCGGAAAGGTTCCCCGTGGTTGCTGAGAAGTTGCTTAGTCTACCGCTGCGCGGTGGAATCGGCTCATTGGACCAGGTCAGGAAAGTAACGACCGATCGCATCCCGAAGTTCCCGCGCATCGCGCACCGTGCCGGAGAAGTAGGCGAGAGCCGTGACGCCCTCGCAGAACACCATCAGATCCTCGGCCAGATCGTCCGCACCCCGCTCGCGAGAGACACGGGAACGGGCGGCGAAGAGCGCGATGGCTGCGGACCGGGAGAAGAGGCACTCGCTCAGCGCCGTCGCCGTGCCGGCTTCGGCGGCGTCCGGGGCGAGGGCGTAACGGGCACGCACATCGCGCATCCGCACGCCGGTCAGATGGTGAAGATAGTCGGCGATGACCGTGCCCGGTGACGTGCCCGACGACTCGGCGGTCGCCGACACGCGGTGGAAGGCGGCGCGCGAGGTCCGGGTCAGATGCGCGATCGCGCCGCCGAGGAGTGCTGCACGGGTGCGGAAGTAGTAGGACGTCGATCCCTTGGGCAGGTCGAGAGTCCGGTCGACGGCCGAGTGGGTCACCGCGCGGTTGCCGCCGGCGGCGGCGAGGTCGAGCGCGGCCTCGCAGATCGCCTCACGGCGATCGGTCCTGGGAGTGAGATCGGGCACGGCACTCATTGAATCACCCTCTACGAACATAGAGTGTTCGTTATGTGGAAGTGGCGAGAGCAGCGAGCGATGCGTGCGGACCGGGAGCGCCGCGCCGCGGTCCGTGCGGCAGTGCATCAGCGCGCGGCACGGGAAGGGCTGCGTCTCACCGATGGACAACTCGCCGTGCTGCGGTTGCTGTCCGGTGAGGAGAACGTCTACCTCCACGGTCCGCCCGGCCGCGGTAAGAGTTGGCTCGTCGACGCCGTGATCGCGGCACTCGGTGCGCGCCGATGGCATCTGCACGAGTTCTTCCGGGATCTGCACGACGGTATCGGTGCGACCGGCGGGCTCGCCCCGAGCGTGTCCGCACTGGTCGGTTCGGCGCGGGCGGTCTGCCTGGACGAGTTCACCGTCCACGACCCGGCCGACGGAGTGCTGCTCGACCGAGTGCTGCGTGAGTTGCACCGCCGCCGGATCCGTATCATCGTGACCTCGAATCGCGCGCCCGCCGAGCTGATGCCGAACCCGTTGTTCCACTCTGCATTCGAGCCGACCATCGCGACGATCGAAGACATCTTCACCGTCGCGACCCTGGACGACGGCCGCGATCTGCGGGAGGCGGGTGCGGCGGTCGTCCTCGCCGCCGGCGGCTTCCGTCGGGGGCGTTGGACGATCTGCGGTGCGGGATCCGTGCGACGCGCCGGGGGCGGCCGCCCGGTCCCCTCCGGCGAAGAGATGGACGAAGAGGGGACGGTGGAGTTCGGGTTCGGCGAGTTGTGCGAGGTCCCCGCCCATGTATCGGACTACCTGTCGCTGGCCGAGCGCTTTCCGCGCTGGCGGGTGACGATGCCCGACGAGTGCGTCGCCGGCCCCGACGCGCTCGCCCGGTGGGCGGCACTGCTCGACGTCGCCCACGATCGCGACGTGGAGTTGACCGTCGTCGCGAGCTTCGGGCCCGGCGAACTCGCGGACCTGCTGCGTTCTCGGCTGCCCGACGCCGCTCGCGCCGTCAGCCGAATGTCGGCGTGGACGGTCGAGACTGCAGCGACGGTGGAGACTGCAGGCACTGTCGAGACTGCGGACACTGTGGAGACTGCAGACACTGTGGACACGGCGGCTGTCAGCGAGCGGTGAGGACGGTCGGTCCGTCCTCGGTAATCGCCACGGTGTGCTCGGAGTGCGCGGTGTTGCTCCCGTCGGCCGAGCGGATCGTCCAGCCGTCGGCGTCGTAGACGATCTCGTCGGTTCCCGCAGCCCACCACGGTTCGAGAGCCAGTACCATTCCGGGCTTCAATCGGAGGCCGCGGCCGGCGCGTCCGACGTTCGGGACATGTGGATCCTCGTGCATGGTGCGGCCGAGACCGTGGCCGCCGAAGTCGGTGTTCACGCGGTAGCCGTCGGCGGCGGCGACGGCGCCGATGGCGGCGGAGATGTCGCCGAGTCGGCCTCCGGGAAGGGCGGCCGCGATGCCGGCCTCGAGAGCACGGCGAGTGGAGTCGATCAGTCGTGCGTCGGGATCGTCGGTGCGGGACGCGACGTCGTCGTCGAAGCCGACTTGAACGGTGATCGCCGAATCTGCAGTCCAGCCATCGATCGAGACGGCGAAATCCATGGTCAGGAGATCGCCGCGTGCGAGGACGTGCGGGGCGGGCAGGCCGTGCAGCACGGCGTCGTTCACGGACAGGCAGACGACGTTGCGGAACGGTCCTCGGCCGAAGGAGGGGGAGTAGTCCCAATAGCAACTGACCGCGCCGCGATCGGCGATCAGCCGTCGTGCGTGATGTTCCAGATCCATCACGTCGACGCCCGGGCGCGCGAGACGTGAGAGGTCGGTGAGGACCTCGGCGACGAACGCGCCGGTGACCGCCATCTTCCCGATCTCATCCGGCGTTTTGAGCTCCATCATCGTCATCTCCCAGCGTTGGTATTTAAATACCGACACTGTAGCAGCCCCGCGGTATTCGAATACCGCTAAGCTGCGGGTATGGTTCGTCTCCCGTTGACTCCCGAGCAACTCGCCGCAGGCAGACGCCTCGGAGTCCTCTTCCGCTCCGCACGGGCCGACCGCGATCCCGTGCGGGTGGCGGCCGCAGCCGGGATCTCGCCGGAGACATTGCGCAAGCTCGAGTCCGGCCGGATGCCGAGCCCGAGTTTCGGGACCGTCGTCGGGCTGTGCGCGGCGCTGGAGATGCCGGTCGACGATGCGGTCGCGACCTGGCTGGCCGACGGCGTGGACGGCGACCGAGTGGACGGCGACCGTATCGGCGGCGGACGCGACGAACGCGCGGTGGGCTGAGCCCTACTCGCGTTCCGGGCGCTCGGGATCGGGACGTCCCTCCACCTCGGATTCGATGATCCGGTGCGACCGGTCGTCGTAGCGATCGCGATGCGGCTCGGGCGCGATCTCCGGCTGCACGGTGCGGGTGCTGCCGTAGTGATACATCGGGACCTCGCCGTGCTTGCGGGGTTCCCGGTCGTTGGCCTTGAGGACGGCGATCCACGGAATCGGGATGGACGCGACGATGATCGCCAGTGCGATCCAGCCGTTCTGCGTGACGCCGTACACGATCGACGCGATGATCAGTGCGGGGATGCGGATCGACATCATCAGGAAATAGCGGCGCTTGCGGGCGCGGAAGACGGCGTCGCGGTCGGGTTCAGCGCTGGTGATCAGGAAGCTGTCGCCGTCACCATCGCGTCCTCGTCGTTCCGCCATACCTCCATGGTTGCACAGTGGTCCACAATGGAGTCATGGCTACTCAGACGATCGAACGCCCGGACATCGATGAACGCACTGAGGAGGACGATGACACTCCGAAAGTCTTCCACTATGTGAAGAAGGACAAGATCGCCGAGAGCGCGGTCATGGGTACTCACGTGGTCGCCCTGTGCGGTGAGGTCTTCCCGGTCACCAAGTCCGCGAAACCCGGCTCGCCGGTCTGCGAGAAGTGCAAGAAGATCTACCAGAAGATGAAGAAGTAACCGATTCTCAGCGGGCGGTCGGGGCGGGTCCGTCGGGATCGTCCCCGTCCCGGCCGTCGTCTCTGTCCCGGCCGTCGCCCGACCCGCGGCCGTTCAGTGCGCGATTGCGCAGTGTGTCGGTCAGTTCGGTGGTCTGGCTGGTGACCCAGTTGCGCACCACCCCGCCGCCGCGCGGCGCCGGCCACAGTTCCTCGATCGAGGCGTTCAACTCGGCTCCTACGACGATCGCGAAGCCGAGGAAGAAGGTGAACAGGAGGAACGCGATCGGCGTCGCGAGGGCGCCGTAGGTGTAGCCGGCGCGGGTGAGCGCGGTCAGGTAGAAGCGCAGGACGTACGTCGCGACCCAGAAGAAGACACCCGCGAACAGGGCGCCCGGCAGCAGCCGGTGCCAGGGCGCCGGATGCGGCAGCGCGAACCGGTACAGCGTCACCAGCGCGCCGATCAACAGCACCCCCACGAACGGGAAGTAGCCCCAGTCGACCAGATCGGAGATCGCTGGATCCCACGCGTCGGGCAGGATCTGGTGCAGATACGTCGGCCCCAGTGCCACCAGCGGCAGCACCAGGACGCCGGAGACCAGGAAGACCATGTAGATGAGCAGCGCGAAGATGCGTTGCCACACCGGGTGGCGGATCTCGTGCTGTCCGTGTGCGTGCACGATCGAGGAGACGAAGCACGACATCGCCGACGATCCCGCCCACAGCGACATCACGAAGCTCACCGACATGATCGCCACTCGGCCCCGCCCGAGGACGTTCTCGACGGTCGGAGCGATGAGGTCGTCGACCACGTTCGGTGTGAAGGCGTGTTCGGAGAACGAGATGATGCGCTCCGTGATGATCTGCACGGTGTCGGGGCCGAACCAGTCGGCGATGTATCCGAGGCTGCCCAGTACGCCGAGCAGTAGCGGGGGGAGCGACAGAGCCTGCCAGAACGCCGCCTGCGCGGCCCAGCCGATGATCGAGTCGTCCCAGGACTTGACCGTCGTCCGCCACGCCAGACGAGGGATTCCACGTATCACTTCGGGCAGGCTCGCCCGGCTCTGCCGGTCGTCCTGACTCGCGTTCTCCTCGCCGTCGGTGGGCGCGTGGTGCTCGGTGTCGATGCCTACCAGCATGGCGGATGGGCGCCACGCCCGGAGCGAGCGCCCCGCCGGCGGGCGTGGCGCGCAGGCGTGCGGCGGCGACCGCGAGGATGTCCGGCGGCCGGGATAGACTCGTGGAGGTTTTCTCGCGAGGAGGGTGCAGGAGCAGGGTGACCAGCACGGAGACAGAAGTCGGGTCCGGGACGACAATCGGTGACGGGGTGGACGAGGTCGACGGTGAGACTGCTCGGCGCGTGGGATCGGGCGCGCCGCTGCGCGCCTGGCAGCGGCGGGCGCTGACGAAATACCTGACCAGACGGCCGAAGGACTTCCTCGCCGTCGCGACGCCGGGTGCCGGAAAGACGACCTTCGGGCTGCGCGTGGCCTCGGAACTGCTGGCCGACCGGACCGTGGAACGGATCACCGTCGTGGCGCCGACCGAGCATCTCAAGCACCAGTGGGCACAGTCGGCCGCGCGCGTCGGCATCGCGCTGGACTCGAACTTCTCCAACTCGACGGGGTCGACCAGCTCGGACTTCGACGGTGTGGTCCTGACGTACGCACAGGTGGCGGCGCACCCGTCCCGCCACCGCGTCCGCACCGAGCAGTACCGGACGCTGGTGATTCTCGACGAGATCCACCACGGCGGCGACGCGAAATCGTGGGGCGACGGGATCCGGGAGGCGTTCAGCGATGCGGAACGGCGGCTGTCGCTGACCGGAACACCCTTCCGCTCGGACGATTCCCCGATCCCGTTCGTGACCTACGAACCGGAGCCGGGCGGTGGGCAGCGCTCGAAGGCCGATCACTCCTACGGCTACGCCGACGCCCTGCGCGACGGCGTGGTCCGGCCAGTGGTCTTCCTCGCATACTCCGGTCAGGCGAGCTGGCGGACCAGCGCGGGTGAGGAGTTCACCGCCCGGCTCGGTGAGCCGCTCTCGGCCGAGCAGACCTCGCGCGCCTGGCGCACCGCGCTCGACCCCCACGGCGACTGGATCCCCGCGGTCCTCTCGGCAGCCCACCGTCGGCTGATGAAGCTGCGGGACTCGGGTGTGCCGGACGCGGGCGGACTGGTGATCGCGACCGACCAGCAGACCGCGCGCGACTACGCCGAGCTCCTGCTGTCGATGACCGGCAAGAAGCCCGCGCTGATCCTGTCCGACGATCCGAAGTCGTCCTCCCGGATCGCCGAGTTCTCGGCGAGTCAGGACGAGTGGATGGTCGCGGTGCGCATGGTGTCCGAAGGCGTCGACGTGCCGCGGCTGGCGGTCGGGGTGTACGCGACCAATGCGTCGACTCCGCTGTACTTCGCGCAGGCGATCGGCCGATTCGTGCGGTCGCGGCGCCCGGGGGAGACGGCGAGCGTCTTCCTGCCCTCCGTGCCGGTGCTGCTCGACCTGGCGAGCAAGCTCGAGGCGCAGCGCGATCACGTGCTGGGCAAGCCGCATCGTGAGTCGGACGGACTCGAGGACGGGCTCCTGGCTCAGGCCAACAAGCGCGAGGACGAGCCGGGCGAGGACGAGAAGACCTTCGAATCGCTGCACGCCGACGCCGAACTGGATCAGGTGATCTACGACGGTTCCTCGTTCGGCACCACGACACTCGTCGGTTCCGACGAGGAGTCGGACTATCTGGGACTTCCCGGACTGCTGGACGCCGACCAGGTGCGAACGCTGCTGCAGCAGCGGCAGGCCGACCAGGTGACACGACGGTCGGCCGCGGCCAAGGCGCGTCCCGCCGACGACGCTCAGGCGCAGGCCGCTCCGAACGCCGCTGAACGGCAGACGGGGGAGAACCTGCACGCCCTGCGCAAGGAGTTGAACACCCTCGTCGCGCTCCATCACCACCGGACGGGCAAGCCGCACGGCCAGGTCCACAACGAGCTGCGCACTCGCCTGGGCGGTCCGCCGACGGCGATGGCGACCGCCGAACAGTTGCGCGAAAGGATCAAAGCCCTGCGAACCTGGTAGGTTCGCAGGGCTTCGAGCCTGGAGTCAGCCGGCCGTGACCGGCGCGGCGGTCAGTCGACCACCGCCCCGATCTCGACGAGGCGGGCCTCGTGATCGTTGTAGTGGTGGAGGCAGAAGAGCAGCTCTCCACCGGTCGGCAGGGTGGCGCGCACCTTGGCAGCGGCGCTGCAGCGATCGCAGCGGTCTGCGGCAGTCAGCGGCGTCCTCGCGGGTGCGGTCGTGGCGATGTCGCTCATGTCGTCCTCCGTCCCATAGCCGGCGAACCGCGAATCGGTTCGTCGTCCTTCACTCTGTCAGACGAATACCGGCCCCTGAATGTTCCCGGTTGGCCTCGGTGTGTCGCAAATCAATTCATTCGGACTACGGATCGGGCCGATCGGCGCGCACCGGAGCGGCGCCGACCACGCGGAGGGCGATGCCCGCGTAGAAGTCGCCGAGCCGGCTCGGGTCGAGCGGGCCGGACTCGGAGTACCAGCGAGCGATGTCGATCCCCATCGACAGGAGCGAGTTCGTGGTCGTGTGGGGATCGTCGACGTCGAACGCGCCCGAGGCGATCCCGGCGTCGACGATCGCCCGCACGCGCCGAGTGATGTCGCGGCGGAGTTCGACGATCTCGCGGCGGTGTTCGGGAGTCAGACTCGTGAGTTCGTAGTTCACTATCCGTGCGCTGGTGTGTCCCCTCGCGTGCCACTCGGCGAATGCGCGTATCACCGAGGCGAGCCGCTCTGCCGGGTCCGCACCGGGGTCGTCGGCCTGCTCGACGGTCGCGAGGGTGGCCTGGTGGCCGGTGTGCGAGAGCTCGAAGAGCAAGTCTTCCTTGCTGCGGTAGTGGACGTACACCGCCGCCGGACTCATGCCGGCGGCCGACGCGATGTCGCGCGTCGTGGTGCCGTGGAAGCCGCGTTCGGCGAAGGCCTCCAATGCGGCGTCGAGCAGACGCCGCCGGGTGAGCTCGGATCGGGACGGAATGCTCTCGTCGTTCACGCTCGCCTCCTGTGTGCCGGGTCGGTGCCGCACGGTCTCGGATATGAGCCGGGCCGCATCCGGCGAGACCGGTTGACGGATGTCTCACCGTGGTGCAAGGTGGATCGTAACAGCTAAGCAAGCGCTTAGTCAGAGTTCACCGCAGTTCATGACAAGGAGACTCCGTGGCACAGATCGATCCTCAGCGCTTCAAGGGCCAGACGGCCATCGTGACGGGCGCCAGCCGCGGCATCGGGTTCGCGATCGCCGAGCGGCTGATCGCCGAAGGCGCCAAGGTCACGATCACCGCTCGCAAGAAGGAGGCCCTCGACGACGCCGTCGAACGGCTCGGCGGTGCGGACGTGGCGCTCGCGGTACCCGGTCGCGGCGACGACCCCGACCATCAGGCCGATGCGGTGGCGAAGACCGTCGAGCGCTTCGGCAGTGCGGATCTGCTCGTCAACAACACCGGTATCAACCCGGTCTACGGACCGCTGATGGACATCGATCCCGAGGCCGCACGCAAGATCATGGACGTCAACGTCATCTCGGCGCTGCGCTGGGCGCAGGCGGTCAACCGGGCCTGGCAGGGTGAGCACGGCGGTGCGATCGTCAACGTCGCCTCCATCGCGGGTCTGCGCCCCGCACCGGGCATCGCCTTCTACGGGGTGTCGAAGGCCGCGGTCATCCATCTCACCGAAGAGCTCGCGTGGGAGCTCGGACCGAACATCAGGGTCAACGCGGTGGCTCCGGCGGTGGTGAAGACGCGGTTCGCCACCGCCCTCTACGAGGGTCGCGAGGAGCAGGTCGCCTCGGCGTACCCGCTCAAGCGATTGGGGGAGCCGGACGACATCGGTTCGGTGGTGGCCTTCCTGCTGTCGGCCGACGCGGGCTGGATGACCGGACAGACGCTCGTCGTGGACGGCGGCGTGCTCCTCGGCGGCGGCGCCTGATGAGCGGCGCGGACCCGGCGGCCTTCGATCCGGCCGGTAAGACGGTCGTCGTCACCGGAGCGGGCAACGGCATCGGCGCCGGGCTCGCCGTCGCGATGGGTGCGCGGGGCGCTCGGGTGGTGGTGGCCGATCTCGATGCGCAGGGCGCCGAACGCACGGTGGCGTCGATCGCGGGCGCGGGCGGAACCGCGGTGGCCGCACCGGGCGACGCCGCGTCGCAGGACGGTGTGGACGCCCTGATCGCGACGGCCCGCGAAGCCTACGGTCCGATCGACGCGTGGTTCGCCAACGCGGGAGTCGACCGAGGGCGCGGGCTCGAGGCCGACGACGCCGACTGGGAGCTCTCGTGGAATGTCAACGTGCTCGCGCACGTGCACGCGGCGCGCCGGCTCGTCCCGGAGTGGATCGAGCGCGGCGGCGGACGGTTCGTCGTCACCGCTTCGGCGGCCGGGCTGCTGACCATGCTCGGCGCTCCCGCGTATTCGGTGACCAAACACGGCGCCGTCGCCTTCGCCGAATGGCTGTCGGCGACCTATCGGCATCGAGGCGTAGTGGTGCAGGCGATCTGTCCGCAGGGCGTGCGCACCCGGATGCTCGATCAGTCCGGGCCCCTCGAAGAACTGCTCAGCCATGACGTCGCACTCTCCGTAGACGACGTGGCGGCGGCGGTCGAGGCGGCCCTCGACGGCGACGACTTCCTGATCCTGCCGCACCCCGAGGTGTCCGGCTACTACCGGGCGAGGGCCGGCGACACCGACCGCTGGCTCGCGGGCATGAACAAACTGCAGCGCAGGCTCGACTCGGCCCGGTCCGAGGGAGAGCCGCGATGAAGGCGTGGCGGGTGCAACGGCTCGGCGAGCCCTCTGAGGTGCTGCACCTCGCCGACGTCGACCTCCCGGAGCCGGGACCTGGGCAGCTGGTGGTGCGGGTGCTCGCCTCCGCGGCGAACTTCCCGGACGTCCTCATGTGCCGCGGGCTCTATCAGGTGCGGCCGGAACTGCCGTTCACCCCGGGAGTGGAACTGTGCGGCGAGGTGACCGCGCTCGGTGAGGGCGTCGCCGGGCTGTCGGTCGGCGACCGGGTGCTCGGCGGCGCGGTGCTGCCGTACGGCGGTTTCGGCGAGTACGCGGTGATGGCCGCCGCCGAGACCTTCCCGGCGCCGGAGTCCCTGGACGATGCGCAGGCCTCGTCGCTGTTCATCGGGTACCAGACCGGCTGGTTCGGACTGCACCGTCGAGCCCGGCTCCAACCGGGGGAGACCCTGCTGGTGCACGCCGCGGCCGGCGGGGTCGGCAGTGCCGCGATTCAACTGGGCAAGGCCGCCGGCGCGAAGGTGATCGGCGTGGTCGGCGGATCGGCCAAGGCCGGGGTCGCTCGCGAGCTCGGCGCCGATGTCGTGGTGGACCGGCACACGGAAGACTTCGTCGAGGTCGTCAAGTCCGAAACCGGCGGTCGCGGCGCCGACGTGATCTACGATCCCGTCGGCGGCGACACCTACCTGCGGTCCACCAAGTGCATCGCATTCGAGGGGCGGATCCTGGTGATCGGCTTCGCCGGCGGCACCATCACCGAGACGGCGCTGAACCACGCGCTCATCAAGAACTACTCGGTGGTCGGTCTGCACTGGGGTCTGTACAACAGGTACGCGCCCGACCTCGTCCGCGAATGCCACGCCGAGCTCACCGCGCTCGCCGACTCCGGAGCCATCGCGCCCCTCGTCAGTGAGCGGCTGCCACTGGAGGAAATCCCCGACGGCCTGCAACGGCTCGCCGACGGCAATACCGTCGGACGCGTGGCGTATCAGGCCACGCCGAGCGGACTCACCGGCCGCTCCGCCCGATCCCGCACACCCGAATCCCGCACATCCGAATCAAGTACGTCCTCGAAGGAGAGAACACTATGACCACCCAGCGCATTGCGATCGTGACCGGCGCCGCTCGAGGCATCGGTGCCCAGGTGGCGCGCCGTCTGGCCGACGACGGTCACGCCGTGGCCGTTTTCGATCTCGACGAAGCGGCCTGCCAGAGCGTCGCCGACGAGATCACCGCCGCCGGCGGCAGAGCGATCGGTGTGGGCGTCGACGTCTCGGACGAAGTCAAGGTGGAGGCCGGCGTCAGCCGGGTCGCGGCCGAACTCGGGCCGCCGACGATCCTGGTCAACAATGCGGGCATCATCCGCGACAACCTGCTGTTCAAGATGAGCGTCTCCGACTGGGACTCGGTGATGGCGGTGCACCTGCGCGGTGCCTTCCTGATGTCGCGCGAGGTGCAGCAGTACCAGACCAAGGAGGGCTGGGGGCGCATCGTGAACCTGTCGAGCACCTCGGCGCTCGGCAACCGCGGCCAGGCCAACTACTCGGCGGCCAAGGCGGGGATGCAGGGCTTCACCAAGACCCTGGCGCTGGAGCTGGGCCGCTTCGGCGTCACCGCCAACGCGATCGCTCCGGGATTCATCGCGACCGATATGACCGCAGCGACCGCCGAGCGCATCGGCGTCTCCTTCGACGACTTCAAGACCGCCGCGGCCAAGGAGATCCCGGTCCAGCGCGTGGGCGAGCCCGCCGACATCGCGCACACCGTGAGCTTCTTCGCGAGCGAAGGCGCCGGCTTCGTCTCCGGTCAGGTCATCTACGTCGCCGGCGGACCGAAGGCCTGACGATGATCGAGATCAACAGTGCCGAAGACCTCGTCGCCGCCGTCGGAACGCATCTGGGCTACTCCGACTGGTACGAGGTGACTCAGGAGAAGGTGAACCTGTTCGCCGACGCCACCGGTGACCACCAGTGGATCCACGTCGACCCGGAGAGGGCCGCGAAGGGACCCTTCGGCACCACCATCGCACACGGCTATCTGACCCTGTCGTTGATTCCGGTGCTGCGCCAGAGCGCCTGGCGTGCGGTCGGAACCACGATGGGCGTCAACTACGGCACCGACAAGGTGCGGTTCCCCGCGCCCGTCCCGGTCGGATCGAAGGTACGGGCCGGCTTCGAACTCGTCGAGGTGAAGGCGAGTTCGGCCGGTCAGCAGGTGGTCGAGAAGGTCACCATCGAGATCGACGGCGGCGAGAAGCCGGTGTGCATCGCCGAGACCGTCTCGGTGCTGGTGTTCTGATGGCGGCCACCGGTTCACGCGAATTGCCCGGTCTCGATCTGGCCCGGCTGACTCCGTGGTTCATCGAGAACGTCGGCCCGATCGAGGGCGCGCTCGACGCGGAGCTGATCGCCGGCGGCAAGTCGAACCTCACCTACCGCCTCACGGACGGAGACAACCGCTGGATACTGCGCCGCCCGCCCGTCGGCAAGCTGCTGGCGACGGCGCACGACATGGGACGCGAGTACACGATGATGTCGGCGCTGGCGCCGACGGAGGTGCCCGTGCCGCGGATGTACGCGATCTGCGACGACACCGACCTGCTCGGCGCGCGGTTCTATGTCATGGAGGCCGTCGACGGGACTCCTTACCGTAAGGCCGCCGAACTGGCCGAGCTGGGCAGCAGCCGCACCCGTGCGATCTCCGAGCGGCTCGTCGACACGCTGGCCGCGCTGCACCGCGTGGATCCGGCCGAGGTGGGACTGGGCGACTTCGGCCGTCCCGAAGGATTTCTGGCCCGGCAGGTCGCGCGGTGGCGCAAACAGTTCGACGCCGCGCACACCCGCGACCTCCCGGACATGCAGCGACTGCACGGGCTGCTGGCCGAGCGGGTACCCGCCGACGCCGCCCCGGGCATCGTCCACGGCGACTACCGCCTCGACAACGTGCTCGTCGACGACGCCGATCAGGCCCGGGCGGTGCTCGACTGGGAACTGTCGACGATCGGGGACTCGCTCACCGATCTGGCGCTGATGTGCGTCTACCACCGTCTCGGTGCTGCGGGCGGCGGCGTCACCGACGTCTCGCTGGCGCCCGGCTTCCTCACCGAGGACGAGGTCCTCGCGCGCTATTCCGCCGAGTCCGGCCGTGACCTCTCGGACTTCGGGTTCTACCTCGCGTTCGGCTGCTTCAAGCTGGCCGGGATCGTCGAGGGCATTCACTACCGCTACGTCAACGGTCAGACGGTCGGCGAAGGATTCGCCGACGCCGGACAGGCCGTGGGTCCGCTGCTGAACGCGGGCCTGGACGCTCTGAAGGAGAGCTGAGATGGATTTCGAGTTCGACGCGAAGACCGAGGAACTGCGGGAGAACCTCCTGGAGTTCATGGATCAGTTCGTGTACCCGGCCGAGTCGGTGTTCGCCGAGCAGCTGGCCGCGCTCGAGGACCCGTGGGATTGGGACAGCGTGCCGGTCCTCGCCGAACTGCGGGCCGAGGCCCGCAGGCGCGGACTGTGGAATCTGTTCCTGCCGGGCGAACACGGGGCGGGACTGACCAATCTGCAGTACGCGCCGCTGGCGGAGATCACCGGCCGCAGCCCCGGGCTGGCCCCCGCCGCACTCAACTGTGCCGCGCCCGACACCGGCAACATGGAGGTCCTGGCCCAGTACGCGAACGCCGAGCAGCAGCGCAAATGGCTGACCCCGCTGCTCAACGGCGAGATCCGCTCGGCGTTCGCGATGACCGAGCCGGATGTCGCCAGCTCGGACGCGACCAACATCGAACTGTCGATCGTCCGCGACGGTGACGAGTACGTCATCAACGGGCGCAAATGGTGGATCACCGGTGCCATGAGCCCCAACGCGAAGATCTTCATCGTGATGGGGAAGACCGATCCGTCCGCGGAGCGGCACGCGCAGCAGTCGATGATCCTCGTCGAGCGCGACACCCCGGGCTTCGAGGTGGTGCGCGGGATGCACGTGCTCGGCTACGACGACCACGATCACGGCGGCCACGCCGAACTGCGGTTCACCGACGTGCGCGTCCCGGCGGCGAACCTGATCGGGGCGGAGGGCGACGGATTCGCCATCGCTCAGGGCCGGCTCGGACCGGGCCGCATCCACCACTGCATGCGGTCGATCGGCATGGCCGAGCGTGCGCTGGAGATGATGTGCCGGCGAGCCGCGAGCCGCGTCGCCTTCGGCAAACCGCTCGCCGAACAAGGTGTGATCCGCAACTGGATCGCCGAATCGCGGGTCAAGATCGAGCAGTTGCGGCTGTTGGTCCTGAAGACCGCGTGGCTGATGGACACCGTCGGCAACCGCGGCGCCCACACCGAGATCCAGGCCATCAAGATCGCCACCCCGTCGACGGTCGAGTGGATCCTGGACAAGGCGATTCAGACGCACGGCGCCGGCGGACTCTCCCAGGACTTCCCGCTCGCCAACTACATCGCGGGCATCCGGACGCTGCGGTTCGCCGACGGTCCGGACGAGGTGCACAAGAATTCCCTCGCGCGCGCCGAACTCCGCAGGCAAGGGACTCGCTGATGACGGAGGCGACCGCGGCCGATCTCGCGCGGACGGTGGCGGACTTCCTGGCCGCGCACGATCCCGCGACCACCGATCCGCTGGAGTTCCTCCGAGCCCGGTACGACGCGGGTCTGGCCTGGGTGGCGTACCCGGTGGGCCGCGGCGGACTGGGGCTGTCGCGGTCGCTTCAGCCCGAGGTGGACCGACTCTTCGCGGAGGCCGGCGCACCCGGAAACCGGAGCGAGGTCAACGGCATCGGCCTGGGCATGGCCGCGCCGACGATCCTGCGCTACGGCACGCCCGAGCAGCTCGACCGCTACCTGCGCCCGCTCTGGACCGGCGAGGAGGTGTGGTGCCAGCTGTTCAGCGAACCCGGGGCCGGCTCCGACCTGGCGGCCGTGGCCACCCGAGCCGTCCGCGACGGCGACGAGTGGGTGGTGAACGGGCAGAAGGTGTGGACCTCGGGCGCGCACAACGCCCGAATGGCGATCCTCGTCGCCCGCACCGACGGCGATGTGCCCAAGCACCGCGGACTGACGTACTTCCTGTGCGATATGACCGACCCCGGCGTCGACGTCCGGCCGCTGCGCCAGATCACCGGCGAGGCGGAGTTCAACGAGGTCTTCCTCACCGACGTGCGCATCCCGGACAGCCAGCGGCTGGGGGACATCGGTCAGGGCTGGGAAGTCGCCAATGCGACCCTGAACAACGAACGGGTGGCGATCGGGGGCCGGGCCGCCCGGCGTGAGGACGGGATGATCGGCGTGGTCGCGCGGACCTGGCGCGACCGCCCCGACCTGCGTACCCCGGAACTGCACGGCGAACTGCTGAAGCTCTGGGTCGATTCCGAGGTGGCTCGTCTCACCGGCGTCCGGCTCGGCCAGAAGCTCGCCTCCGGGCAGCCCGGTCCGGAGGGAGCGGCGATGAAACTCTCGTTCGCACGCATCAACCAGGAACTGTCCGGGCTGGAGCTGGAGATCCTCGGCGCCGAGGGACTGCGCTACTCGGATTGGACGATGGTCCGGCCGCAGCGCGTCGACTTCTTCGGCCGCGACGCGGGCTACCGGTATCTGCGAGCCAAGGGCAACTCGATCGAGGGCGGGACATCGGAGATCCTGCGCAACATCGTGGCCGAACGCATCCTCGGACTGCCGCCCGAACACCGAGTCGACAAGGACATTCCATGGAAGGACGTGCCGAGATGAGCGTCGCGGCGGACTACGTGCCGCACCTGGTGACCGACGAGGCGGAGGAGGATCTGCGGGCCGCCGTGCGCGATCTGCTGTCCCGGCGAGTCAGCACGGACGCCCTCATCGCCGCCTACGACGGCGCCGCGCCGCCCGACCTCTGGCGGGAGATGGCCGGACTGGGGCTCGCGGGCGTGTTGATCGGTGAGCAGCACGGCGGTGCCGGAGCCACCCCGGCGGTGACGGCGGTGGTCTTCGAGGAACTCGGTGCGATACCGGCGCACACCCCGATGCTCACCAGCGCCGTGATCGCGACCACCGTGCTCGAGGAGGCGGGCGACACCGAACTGCTCCCGGGACTGGCCGACGGATCCGTCGTCGCCGCGCTCGCCGTCCCGTTCTCCGCCGATCCGTATTCGGTCATCGCGACGGTGGCGGCGGCCGACGCGCGCCTGTCCGGGCGGGTGCAGAGCGTGGCCGGCGCCGAGGACGCCCATGTCTTCCTGGTTCCCGGTTCGGACGGCGCCCTGTACGCGGTGCCGTCGGAGTCGGTCGTGGTCACGCCGGTCACGTCGCTCGACATGACCCGACCGGTCAGCGACCTCGAGTTCGACGGGGCCGAGGGGAGGCGTGTGTCGGACGACGGCGCGGCGGCGATCCGCTCCGGTCTCGCGATGGGCGCGGCCCTGCTGGCGTCCGAACAAGCGGGCATCGCGCGGTGGTGTGTCACCGAAACCGTGGCTTACCTGCGGCAGCGACGCCAGTTCGGGCGCGTCGTCGGTGGCTTCCAGGCGATCAAGCACCGGCTGGCGGACCTGTACGCGGACACCGAACAGGCCTCGGCGGCGGCGCGCGCAGCTGCGGTCGTCTCGACCGATCTCGGAGTGGACTCTGACGAGTCGGCGCTGACGACGGCGGTCGCGGCGGCCTACTGCGGCGACCACGCCGTCCGGGCCGCCGAGGAAGCCGTCCAGTTGCACGGCGGCATCGGAATGACCTGGGAGCATCCCGCGCACCTCTACCTCAAGCGGGCGAAGGCCGATCAGATCGCTCTCGGTACTCCCGGACGGCATCGGGCGGCGCTGACGATCCTCGCCGATCTGCCCGCCTGACCTCGGCGAACCGGAGGCGACGAGACGCGCCGTCGGCGGACGTGACCACGTCCGCCGACGGCGCGTTTTAGCTGTGCACGACGGTCGTCTCCTCGGACGCTCGCGCTGGGCGTTCAGGCATTGACGTTGACGTCAATGTAAAGCATGATGAGTGTCACGCATCACACTTCGAGACCGAGGAGGGTCATGAGAAATCCAACTGGTGCGGTGGCAGCGCAGGGGACCGAGGAACTGTCCGCGCACCGCAAACTGCTGGCCGCCGGTCTGTTCGGAAGCTCCATCGAGTGGTACGACTTCTTCGTCTACGGCACCGCAGCGGCGCTCGTCTTTCCGAAGATCTTCTTCCCGGACGCCTCGGCGCTGGTCGGCACCCTGCTCGCGTTCAGCACCTTCGCGGTCGGATTCATCGCCCGCCCGCTGGGCGGCATCCTCGCCGGCCACTTCGGCGACAGGATCGGCCGCAAGCCGATGGTCCTGGCCTGCCTGATCTCGATGGGACTGGCGACCTTCCTGATCGGATGCCTGCCGTCGGCGGCCGCGATCGGCTCGGCCGCGCCGATCCTCCTCGTGACCCTGCGATTCATCCAGGGGCTCGCGTGCGGCGGCCAGTGGGGCGGCATCATCCTGCTGCTCACCGAATCGGCAGGCCCCAAGCGCCGCGGATTCGCCGGGACGTTCGGTCAGATGGGAGTGCCGCTGGGTCTGGTGATGGGCAACCTGGCGATGATCATCGTCAACGCCTCGACGTCGGATGCGGCCTTCCTGAGCTGGGGCTGGCGGATCCCGTTCTGGGCCAGTGCCGCCCTCATCCCGCTGGTGCTGTACATCCACTTCAAGGTCGAGGACTCACCGGAGTTCCGTCGACTGCAGGAGACCGCCGCGGCCAGGCGCGATACCGAACAGATCGCCCAGGCACCGCTGTCGGAGGCCATCCGCTTCCACTGGCGCAAGATCCTGCTCGGCGCGGGGCTGCTGGCAGCGACCAACTCGGCCTTCTATGTGGCGATCGCCGGATTCCTGGCCTACGGCACCAAGTCCGCGGCGGACAACGGCCTCGGCATGGACCGGACCACCGTCCTCGCCGCCATCATGGTGGTCTCCGTCCTGATGCCCGTGGTGATCGCGTGGGCGGGTAAGGCGTCCGATTCGATCGGCCGCCGACCGTTGATCCTGCTCGGCGGCGGCGTGCTGCTCCTGTGGGCGTTCCCGTTCTTCTGGCTCGCGAACTCCGCATCGGGCGTTCTCCTCTTCTTCGCGATGATGATCAGCAGCATCGGGCAGGCGTTGACGTACGGACCGCTCGCCGCCTTCATGGCCGAACTGTTCGAGCCCCGGCTGCGCTACTCCGGCGCCTCACTCGGCTACCAGATCGCCGCCGTCGCCGTCTCCGGCGTCGCCCCGCTCGTCATGACCTGGATCATCGCCGAGACGGCGTCGACCACCGGAGTGTCGATCTATCTGGCGGCGATGGCACTGGTCACCGTGGTCTGCGCCTGGCGGCTGCCGGAGACCAACGGTGCGGCCGTCCGCACCGATCCGGAGGCGGTGCCGGGCGTGCCGGCCGCCGCTTGACGGCGTTCCGGCGTCCTTGAAAGGCCGACCGTGTCACAGCAGACTGTCACAGTGAGCACCACTCAAGAGCGTGCCCGTGCCAGCCGCAAGGACGCCGGAGCAGCCCGCCGCAACCAACTCCTCGCCGCCGCCGCCGAGTGCTTCGACGAGTTCGGCTACTCCGCGGTCACCGTCGAGATGATCGCGAACCGCGCGCACACCTCGCGCCCCACGTTCTACGCCTACTTCCGATCGAAGGACGAGGTCTTCCTGGCCCTGGTGGAGAAGCTGGCAGACGAGCTGAACGTGACGCAGAGCCTCACCGGGCTGGAGGACGCCGGTGCACGCGAGATCCTCGCCGCGACCACTCGCGCGTACCTGGACGCCATCTTCTCGATGGGCGGCATCGTCGGGCTGATCGACGTCACCGCGTCGGTGCGGCCGGAGGTCGCCGAGATCTGGACCTCGGGAGCCGACCGCCGGATCCGCGGCTACGCGCGATTCCTCCGGAACCTTCCCGGCGGAACCCTCGATCCGGCGATCGAGCCGGAACGACTGGTGCAGATCATCGGCGACGCCATCCACCACGGCGCCAAGCGGCTCGCCGGGGCGGATGAGGAGGCCAAGGAGCGGTTCGTCCTCGACATCATCGCGGTCACCGAGCGTCTGCTCGGACTGACCGACGACCACCCGGCCCCGTAGCGGGCCACCCCGAACAGGAGCAGTTCCACCCATGTCCCCACAGAGCACGCCGGCTGACGTCCGGGCCACCGACAGCACACAGACGCCACCGGCAGCGGTTCTCGAGGCGGCGGCCGCGGAGCTCGCGGCCCGGCAGCTGGCGAATTGGCCTGCCGCCGTGCCCCGAGAATTCGAGTACCCGGCCGGACGTCCGACGATGGTCGACCACCTGCGGCATTGGGCCGCACTCCGTCCCGACGCGCCGGCGATCACCTTCTACGACCGCGACGTCTCCTATGCGGAGTACGACGAGTTCTCGGACCGGTTCGCGGGTTGGCTCGAGTCGGTGGGCGTTCGGGCGGGGGACCGGGTCGGAATCCACCTCGCCAACTGCCCGCAGTTCCCCATCGCGATGCTCGGCGTGCTCAAGCTCGGCGCTGTCCATGTTCCGGTGAACCCGCTGTTCAAAGGCTTCGAGCTCGAGCACGAGCTCACGGATGCGAACGTGACGGTGCTGCTCACCTCACCCGAGCAGCGTGACCTCGTCGAGTCGGTGCGTGCCCGCACCCCGGTGCGACTGGTCGCGACGACGGCACTGGACGACATGCGCGCACATCCGTCGTCGACCGCGTCGGACTGGGCCGAGATCATGCGCTCCCCGCGCGCGCAGGCGCGCCCGGCCGATCCGGACGTGCTCGCGGCGTTGAACTACACGGGCGGCACCACCGGTATGCCGAAGGGGTGCGAACACACGCAGCGGCACATGGCGTACACGGCCGCCACGGCCACCCTCGCCGGCGGAACCGGCCTGGGCGATGCGGACGCGGTCTCGATGAACTTCCTGCCCGTCTTCTGGATCGCCGGCGAGGACTTCGGCATCATCAAGCCGCTGATCAACGGCCAGCGGGTGGTGCTGCTGACCCGGTGGGACGCCGCAACGGTCGTCGACCAGGTGGCCGCCTACGGTGTCACCGACCTCGTGGCCACCGTCGACAGTTACCTGGAGATCCTCGACCTGCCCGGCCTGGACCCGGCTGCGCTGCGCTCATTGAGGTCCACTCTCGCCGTGTCGTTCGTGACCCGGCTCGATCCGCCGATCCGGGCCCGATGGCGGGCCGCGGTCGGATCGGTCCTGCGCGAGGCCTCGTACGGCATGACCGAGACGCACACCGCCGACACGTTCACCCTCGGCTTCCAGGAC
Organism: Gordonia cholesterolivorans; assembly: GCF_039531975.1. Classification (NCBI taxonomy): domain Bacteria; kingdom Bacillati; phylum Actinomycetota; class Actinomycetes; order Mycobacteriales; family Gordoniaceae; genus Gordonia; species Gordonia cholesterolivorans. The sequence goes on from NZ_BAAARB010000004.1 coordinate 261,270, forward strand.
GGCGACCGCGATCTGCTCGCCGATCCGGTGTTCTGCGGTCTGCCGGTTCCCGGAACCGACATCCTGGTCGTCGACGACGACGACCGTCCGCTGCCGGTCGGCGAGGTCGGCCAGATCATCGTCCGGAGTCCGTCGATCCTGAGCGGTTACCTCGACAATCCCCGGGCCACCGCCGACGCGCTCCGCGACGGGTGGCTGTACACGGGCGACCTCGGCCGCTTCGACGAGTGGGGTGCGCTGCACTACCTGGCGCGGACCAAGGAGATGATCAAGATCAACGGCATGAGTGTGTTCCCGTCGGAGGTCGAGGCACTGATGCGCCGCCACGAGGGGATCGAGGCGATCTCGGTGGTTCCTCGGCCGGACCCCGACAGGGGGCAGGTCCCGGTCGCCTTCGTCGTGGTCACCGAGAACGGCCCGGACGAGCGGTCGCTGGTGGCCTGGGCGAGGGAGAACCTCGCGACCTACAAGGTGCCGGAGGTGATCGTCGTCGACGCGCTGCCGATGACGGCCACCGGCAAGGTCCGCAAGGGCGAACTCCTCGAGCGCGCCGCGGCGACGACCGGGGGCGCGGCATGAAGCTGCTGATCGCCAATCGGGGCGAGATCGCCCTGCGCATCATCCGCACCGCCCGCGAGATGGGCGTGTACACCGTCGCGGTGTACGCACCGGACGACGCCGCCACACCGCACGTCGCCGCCGCCGACGAGGCCGTCGGACTGCCCGGTGAGGGCGCGGCCGCGTATCTCGACATCGACGCGGTGTGCAGCGCCGCGATCCGGACGGGTGCCGACACCGTGCATCCGGGTTACGGCTTCCTGTCGGAGAACGCCGACTTCGCGCAGGCGTGCGCGGACGCGGGCATCACGTTCGCGGGCCCGGCACCCGAGGTACTGCGGCGTTTCGGCGACAAGCAAGCCGCGCGCGCGGCCGCCGTCGAATGCGGGCTCGATGTGCTCGCCGCGACCGACGGCGCCGCCGATCTCGCGCGGATCAGGGAGTTCGCGGGACGATGCCCCGGCGGTGTGATGCTCAAGGCGCTCGCCGGCGGCGGAGGGCGCGGGATGCGTCCCGTTACCGGCGACGCAGATCTGGACGCCGCGTTCCGGTCCGCGGTCGCCGAGGCCGAACTCGGATTCGGCGACGGGCGGGTGTTCGCCGAGGAACTCCTCACCGGCGGTCGGCACATCGAGGTGCAGGTGGTCGGCGACGGCGCGGAGGCGGTGGCGGTCGGCGACCGCGACTGCAGCGTCCAGCGCCGTCGACAGAAACTCATCGAGGTGGCGCCCGCACCGGGACTGGGCGACGGCTTGCGCACTCGGTTGCACGACGACGCCGCGCGACTGGTCGCGGCGGCCGGGTACCGCGGGCTCGCGACGGTCGAGTTCCTGGTGCAGGGGTCGCGCGCGGTGTTCCTCGAAGTGAATCCCCGCATCCAGGTGGAACACACGGTCACCGAGGAGGTCACCGGTCTGGATCTGGTGGCGATCGGACTGACCCTGGCCGGCGGGGGCCGGCTCGCCGATTGCGGTCTGGCCACGATCCCGCCCACGACTGCCTGCGCGGTGCAGACGCGCGTCAACCTCGAGACGATGAGCGCCGACGGTTCGGCGATGCCGACAGCGGGCAGGCTCGACGCCTTCACGCCGCCGACCGGACCCGGCGTCCGCGTCGACACCTTCGGCGCGCCCGGACTGGAGACCTCATTGCGGTACGACTCCCTGCTCGCCAAGGTCGTCGTCCGCGCGCCGACTCTCTCGTCGGCCTACGCGAAAGCCGACCGCGCGCTGTCGGAGTTCGTCATCGACGGGCCGCAGACCAACATCGGGCTGCTGCGGGCGATCCTCGCGGACGCCGAGTTCGCTCAGGGGCCGGTCGACACCGGCTTCCTCGACCGCAGGCTCGCCGACCTGCTGCCCGCGTGCGACGACGACGGCGCGCGGCAGACCGTCGACGCCGACCTCGACGAGGACGAACAGGCGGTGGCCGCGCCGCTGACCGCCACCGTCATCCACGTCGCGGAACCGGGCCGCGTGGTCGCCGCCGGCGAGCCCCTCGCGGTACTCGAAGCGATGAAGATGCAGCACGAGGTGATCGCCGAGACCTCGGTGCGGGTGATGCGGGTGCTCGCGGCCGAAGGCGCGACGGTGCTCGCGGGCACCCCTCTGGTGGTCTACCGCCCGGACGCTGCGGCGAGCGTCGCAGCCGACACCGCGGCCGACGACCTCGACCGGAACCGCGCCGACCTCGACGAGGTGAACGCACGGCATCGTCTCACCCGGGACGAGGCCCGCCCCGATGCGATCGCCCGTCGCCATCGGATCGGCAGGCGCTCCGCACGGGAGAACATCGCCGACCTGGTCGATCCCGGCAGCTTCGTCGAGTACGGCGGGCTCGTCATCGCCGCGCAGAAGGCGCGGCGGTCGGAGGACGATCTGATCGCCAACACCCCGGCCGACGGGTTGGTGGGCGGAATCGCGACCATCGCCGCCGACGCCTTCGGTGCCGACCGTGCCGCCGCGGTGGTCATGTCCTACGACTACACCGTCCTCGCGGGCACCCAGGGTTGGCGCAACCACGCCAAGACCGATCGCATGCTCGACATCGCGCTCAAGCGGGAGATCCCCGTCGTCTTCTTCACCGAGGGCGGCGGCGGCCGTCCGGGCGACACCGACCTCGACATCGTCGCGGGCCTGGATGTGTCGACCTTCCGATCGATGGCCCGCGTGCGCGATCGCGCACCGTCGATCGCCGTGGTGTCCGGCCGGTGTTTCGCGGGCAACGCGGCTCTGGCGGGCGCCTGCGACATCCTCATCGCCACCCGCGACGCGAACATCGGCATGGGCGGTCCGGCGATGATCTCCGGCGGCGGGCTCGGCGAGTACCCGCCCGAGGCGATCGGCCCGATCGACGTGCAGCGCCGCAACGGCGTGGTCGACCTCGTCGCCGACGACGAGGCGCACGCCGTCCGGCTCGCTCGGCAGGTGCTGGGCTACTTCCGGGGCGCGGTGGACGAGTGGACCGCCCCCGACGGGCGTCAGGCGCGCCACGCGGTACCGGAGAACCGGCTGCGGGCATACGACGTGCACGCCGCGGTGAGGGCGGTCGCGGACGTCGATTCGGTTCTGGAACTGCGCCCGGATCACGCACCCGGAATCGTCACCGGTTTCCTGCGCGTGGAGGGCCGGCCGTTCGGATTCGTCGCCAACAGCAGCCTTCATCTCGGCGGCGCGATCGACGCCGCCGGAGCCGACAAACTCGCCGAGTTCCTGGAACTGTGTCAGCTGCGCGGACTCCCCGTGGTCTCGTTCTGCGACACCCCGGGTTTCATGGTCGGGCCGGAATCGGAGGAGCAGGCCACCGTGCGCCGCTTCTCCCGCCTCTTCTCGGTCGGCGCCCGACTGACCGTGCCGTTCGGTGCGGTGATCCTGCGCAAGGGCTACGGACTCGGCGCGATGGCGATGGTGGGCGGGAGCTTCCGGGCGCCGCAGTTCACAGTGGCCTGGCCGACCGGTGAGATCGGCGGCATGGGTCTGGAGGGCGCCGTGCGGCTCGGCTTCTCGAAGGAACTCGCCGCGGCCCCGGACGACGGGGCGCGGACCGAACTGTACGACCGACTGGTCGCGACGATGTACGCGCGCGGACGCGCCCTGAGCGCGGCGGCGACCTTCGAACTCGACGACGTGATCGACCCGGCCGACACCAGATCGTGGATCCGCACGCTGTAGGGGAGCCCGACGCAGAACGCCGGCGAGTCGACGCCGCCCGGGACGGGTGGGGGTCGACTCGCCGGCGTTCGTCGATCTGCCGGGCGGGGCCTGCTGCTCAGTCCAGGTAGTCGCGGAGCACCTGGGAGCGGCTCGGATGCCGGAGCTTGCTCATCGTCTTCGACTCGATCTGGCGGATGCGCTCGCGGGTGACTCCGTACACCTGGCCGATCTCGTCGAGGGTGCGGGGCTGACCGTCGGTGAGACCGAAGCGCAGCCGGACGACGCCCGCTTCACGCTCGGACAAGGTGTCGAGCACGTCCTGCAACTGGTCCTGCAGAAGGGTGAAGCTGACCGCGTCGACCGCGACCACCGCTTCGGAGTCCTCGATGAAGTCACCGAGTTGGCTGTCGCCCTCGTCGCCGATGGTCTGGTCCAGCGAGATCGGTTCACGCGCGTACTGCTGGATCTCCAGCACCTTCTCCGGCGTGATGTCCATTTCCTTGGCGAGTTCCTCCGGCGTCGGCTCACGGCCGAGATCCTGAAGGAGTTCGCGCTGGATGCGGCCCAGCTTGTTGATGACCTCGACCATGTGCACCGGGATGCGGATGGTGCGGGCCTGGTCGGCCATGGCGCGGGTGATGGCCTGCCGGATCCACCAGGTGGCGTACGTGGAGAACTTGTAGCCCTTGGTGTAGTCGAACTTCTCGACGGCGCGGATCAGGCCGAGGTTGCCCTCCTGGATCAGATCGAGGAAGGCCATCCCGCGACCGGTGTACCGCTTGGCGAGGGAGACCACGAGCCGCAGGTTGGCCTCGAGGAGGTGGTTCTTGGCACGGTTTCCGTCACGCGAGATCCACGACAGGTCGCGCCGCTGCGCCACCGACAGCTTCTCGCCCGACTCCATCACCCGGCGCAGCCGCTCGGTGGCGAACAGTCCCGCCTCGATGCGCTTGGCGAGCTCGACCTCTTCCTCCGCGTTCAGCAGGGCGACTTTGCCGATCTGCTTGAGGTAGGCGCGAACCGAGTCGGCCGAGGCGGTGAGTTCGGCGTCCTTGCGAGCCTGCCGCAGCGCCTCGGACTCGTCCTCGTCCCAGACGAAGTCCGGCTTGGGCTCGTCGTCCTTCTTCGCGCGGCCGCGGCCCTTCGCGGCCTTGGCCGGCTTCGCGTCGTCGGCCTCGTCGTCATCGTCGACGATCAGTTCGGCGTCGGCGAGATCGATCTGCGAGTCGTCGACGTCGTCGAGGCCCTCGCCGCCGTCGAGTTCGGTCTCGTCCACCTCGACGGTGGGATCGGCGGCCTTGCTGCCCGCGGTCTTCTTCGTCGTCTTCTTGGCGGCGGTCTTCTTCGCAGTCTTCTTGGCTGCAGTCTTCTTCGCGGCGGCCTTCTTGGCGGGCGCCTTCTTCGCGGCGGCCTTCTTGGCCGGTGCCTTCTTGGCGGGCGCCTTCTTGGCTACCGGGGCGTCTTCTGCTCCGGTGGCTTCGGCTGCTGCGTCGGTGGACTTGGTGGTTGCCACGTACAACCTTTCGACATAACTCACGGGCGGCACGGCTGCGCGCGTCCCGAACAGGACGTGACGCCGTGGGCGAAGGGGCTTGAGGGCTCGGTGCGAGACCGACGTGTTCCATTGTAACGACATCGCCGTGACGAGCACATGCGCATGCCGGTCTCACGCCCCCGACGAGCGGCCGACGATCAGAACGAAAGACCCTCGTCGACGGCGATCGCAGCGCCGACGATTCCCGCGGTGTTGCGCAGCTCAGCAGCGACGACGGGGGTCTGGTTGGTCAGCAGCGGAATCCACTGATCGGCTTTGCGGCTGATCCCGCCGCCCGCGATGAACAGGGTGGGGGAGAAGATCGCCTCGTAGTGCCGCAGCACTTTGGAGACCTTCTTGCTCCACTTCTCCAGCGACCACCCGTGGTCCTCGCGCACCTTCGCCGACGCGCGGTGCTCGGCCTCCTTGCCGTCGATCTCAAGATGGCCGAGCTCGGTGTTCGGTACGAGCGTTCCGTTGTACAGGAGCGCCGAACCGATGCCGGTGCCGAAGGTCAGGAGGATCACCGTGCCCTCGGCGTCGCCGACACCGCTGCCGAACCGGTACTCGGCGATTCCGGCGGCGTCGGCGTCATTGAGCACCGTGACGCGGCGCCCGCCCAGCCGGTCGCTGAACAAGGCATACAGGTCGGTGCCCTTCCACGACTCGTCGATGTTGGCGGCGCTGCGCATGATCTGCTGCCGGACCACGCCCGGGACGGTCAGCCCGACCGGGCCGGTCCAGCCGAAGTGCTCGACGATCTCGGCGACCGTGTCGGCGACCGCGGCCGGGGTGGCGGGCTGCGGGGTGGCGATGCGGTGGCGTTCTCCCACGAACTGTCCGGTTCGAAGGTCGACGATCGCCCCCTTGACTCCCGAGCCGCCGATGTCGATGCCGAAGCCGAGGTCGGATGACGGACTCGGCGAACGGTCGGAGGCAAGCACGGTGAATCGCGCGTCGGTCATCGGTACGGTCCGCCCTTCTTGGCAGGTCGAGGCTCGATCGGTGGACGATGGCGGCGGGAGACGGCCTGCGCCGTGCTCCCGTCGGACACTCTAGACTCGCAACTCTAGACTCTAGGTGTGACGTCTCCCGGCTTCTCCACCCCGTCCGATCCCATCGATACGCCCACGGCCGCGCCTGCCGAACTCGCCGAGATCGCCCGGCGGGTGGCCGAACGGGCCGCCGAGCACGTCCGGACGCGGCGGGTGGAACTGTTCGCGCCGACGGGCACGAGGGTCGCCGACGGCTCGGTCGAGTCGAAGTCGACCCCGACGGATCCGGTCACGGTCGCCGACCGGGAGTCCGAGGCACTGATCCGGAACCTGCTGCGCGCCGAGCGGCCCGACGACGAGGTCCTCGGCGAAGAGGACGGCGGGTCTGTCGATGTCCCCACCGGGGTCCGCTGGGTGGTCGACCCGATCGACGGCACGGTGAACTTCCTGTACGGGATACCGGCGTTCGCCGTGTCGGTGGCGGCACAGATCGACGGACGCTCGGTGGCCGGCGCGGTGGTCGACGTCGCCCGCGGGGTGACGTATTGGGCGAGCGCCGGCGGGGGAGCGTGGGCGACGGGACTCGGGCCGGAAGCGATCCGACTGTCGTGCAACCCGATCACCGACGTCGGGCTGGCTCTCGTGGCCACCGGATTCGGGTACTCGCGCGAGCGTCGCGTGCGCCAGGGCGCGCTGATCGCGCAACTGCTGCCCGAAGTGCGCGACATCCGGCGAGTCGGCGCCGCGGCGCTGGACCTGTGCATGGTGGCATCGGGTGCTGCCGATGCCCACATCGAGCACGGACTGAGCCCGTGGGACTGGGCGGCGGGCGGACTGATCGCAGCGGAGGCCGGGGCGACGGTCCTCCTGCCGCCCGCGGACTCGCGATCGAGCGACGGCCACGTGACGGTCGCCGCAGCCGGCGGCATCGCCGACGAGTTCGTCGACGTCCTCGAGCGGATCGGAGCGCTGCGCGCGTTGCCCGACTGAGCCCGCGTACCGCCGGCCGGCCCGTCATTCGTCGGTTGCGGCTCCGGGCGCCAGCACCACGTCGAACCGCACTCGTGACCACGGTCCGTCGATCACTCGGCCGTCCGGAGTCGGTGTGCCCGCCGGCTGCTCGATGAAATCCTTGACCAGCGAATCCTTGACTCCGAACACGCTGTCGCGGTCCAGCAGCTCGTCGCCGCGGACGAAGATGTGCGTCACCAGGCGCCGGCAGCCCGGCGCGGTGACCATGAAGTGCAGGTGCGAGGCGCGGTAGGGCGATCGGCCCACGGCCTGCAGCATCTTGCCTACCGGGCCGTCGTAGGGGATCGGATACGGCGTCGGCTTGATCCCCCAGAACCGGTACCCGCCGTCGTCGTCGGTGAACAGGTGGGCGCGCGCCGCGACGCGCCCGTCGTCGTGCTGAACGTCGTAGAGACCCTCATCGTCGGCCTCCCACACCTCGATCCTGGCGTTGCGGACCGGATCGCCGTCGACGTCGCGGACGGTGCCCTCCACCCAGCACGGCTGTCCCGCAGCGCCGAACGCCATGTCGCCGCCGAGTTCGATGCGGGGGGCTCCGTCGACGAAGAACGGGCCGAAGACGGTCGCCTCGGTCGCATCTCCGTAGGCCTCGTTGTTGATGGCGATGGTCTGCATCGACGCGCCCAGCGTGTCCGACAGCAGCACGAACTCCTGTCGCTTGTCATCGGTGATGTGACCGGCGTCGGTGAGGAAGTCGATGGCGACCTGCCACTCGTCCTCGGTCAGCCGCACATCGCGGAGAAGGGCGTGCAGATGTTCGACGAGCGAGACCATCACCCGTCGCAGACGCGGATCGGCGCAGTCGTCGAAGGAGTGGACGACGCGCTGTACGACGTCCTCTTCGACCGCCCGTTGGCGTTCGGAGATCGGGTGGTTCGAGTGGTCGGGGATGGTGGTCATCGGGGTTCGTCTCCTTCCCACGCCGCGCGGAGCAACGCGGTGAGGTCGTCGGTGCTGACGGGTTTCGGGTTGTTCGTCGGGATGGCTGCCAGAATGGGCGGGACCGCTGCGGCGATACCTTCTTCGGGCATGCCGTAGTCCTTGAGCGCGCGGGGCGCCGACACGGCGCGGCGCAGGGCGGCCAGACCGGCGACCGCGGTCTGGCTGCCGAACGCGCGAGAGATGCGTGCGGCGGCCTCCGGTGCGCCGGGCGCGTTGAAGGCCAGCACGTGAGGCAGGACCACCGCGTGCGTCTGCGCGTGGGGCAGGTCGTACATCCCGCCCAGGACATGACAGATCTTGTGATGCATGCCCGAACCCGCCGAGGCGAACGACACCGCCGCGAGGTACGCACCGTAGAGCGTCTGCTCGATGGCGTCGAGGCCTCCGGCGCCGTCGACCAGCCCGATCATCCCGGCTCGCAGTCCGCGGATCCCCTCCTCGGCCAGCGCTCGCTCGATCGGATCCGCGCGCGGGCCCCACATCGAGTCGACGCAGTGGGCGAGCGCGTTGAGCCCGCTGGCGACGGAGAGATCGGCGGGCAGGGACTGCAGGAGGGTCGCGTCGTACACGATCGACGTGGGCAGGACGCGCCGGTCGGTTCCAGTGGTCTTGACTCCGTTCTCGGTCATCCTCCCAGACGTTCGTGGCTTCGCTGCCCGCGTAGGTCGTCGGCACGGCGACGATCGGCACACCGCTGCGCAGGGCCACGGCTTTGGCCAGGCCGGTGGCCGAGCCGCCGCCCACGCTGACGAGGACGTCGACGTCACCGGTGCGGGCAGCGGCCCGGGCGCGCTCGGCGACCTCGATCGGCACGTGCATGGCGACGTCGTCGTGCCGCACCGCGAGCGGGAGCCGCGCGGCGACGGCCTCCACCTGTTCGGCGCTCGGACCGGAGTGGATCAGCATGGCCCGAGTGCCGCCGACCGCCGCGACCTCCGCGGCCACGGCTCCCGGCGCGTCGCCCCGCGCGAACACCACGCGCTGCGGCAGCGTCTCGTGAATGAAGTCGAAGCTCATCGTCAGCGCCCCAAGACCGTTCGCATCGCCGTCGACAGTTCGCGGGTCGGGTCGTCGGGCAGCTGGTTCGAGCGCCAGGCGATGTGCTTGTCGGGCCGCACGAGGAGCGCCCCGGACTCCGAGACCTCGCGGAGCTTCGCCCAGTCGTAGTACAGATCGGTCACGTCGCGGCCGGGACCGATCACGACTGCTTCCAGAGGTACTCCGAGCTCGCGGGCGACGGCGTCGGCCGCCTGCGTCCACGGACTGCCCGCGACGCCGGTGACGAGGGTCCAGCGATCGTACGGCGCCAGGTCGAGCATCGCTTTGCGCGAGACGTTGTCGCCGACCCAGGCGTGGGGCAGATGTGCACCCGGCGACGTGGACGGGACGTAGTACAGATCGCGATCCTCACGCCCGGCCGGCGGCTGCGGCTCGGTGCCGTCGGAGACGATCGCAGCCGAACGGTAGAACTGGCCGAGTTCCACCCCGTGCGCGTTGAACTCGTAGTTCTTGGTGTTCATGGCTTTGACGAGGGCAGCCCGTTTCGCCTCACCGGCCGGCGAGTCGGCTTTCCGCTCGGCGATCGCGGCGGCCATCTCGTCGCCCTCCAGACCGACGACGCCGAGTGCGGTGAACATGTCGGAGAACTCTCGCGCCGACTTGTTCGCCCGGGTGACGATCTGTTCGGCGACGGGGGCGCGTTCGGCGGTGTAGGAATCGAGCAGCGACGGTGCCGCCTGCCCGCGCAGAACCGCGGCGATCTTCCAGGCCAGATTGTACGAGTCCTGCACCGAGGTGTTGGACCCCAGACCGTTCGACGGCGGGTGCCGATGAATGGCGTCGCCGACGCAGAACACCCGGCCCTTCTGCAGGTCGGTGGCGTACATCTCGTTCACGCCCCACAGGCTGTAGCCGGTGATCTCCGGCTCGAGATCCGGCACCCCCAGCAGGTCGCGAATGATGCCGGTGGCCATCTCGTCGTCCAGATCCGGCGGCGGCTGGTTGATGTCGTAGCCCCATACGATGAGCCACTCGTCCCACGGGCGCACCATGCGCACCAGTCCGGTTCCGATGCCGCCGACATTCGATCCGGGCTGGATCACCCAGTAGAGAACACTCGGTCGATGGTCAACCAGGGAGGCGATGTCGGCTTTGAGATGTTCATCGATCCGGCGATGTCCATCGCGCCTTCGAACGTCAGACCGATGTCCTCGGCCACGCGTGAGCGGGCGCCGTCGGCCCCGATCAGGTACTTCGCGCGGATCCGGTACTCCTGGCCGGTGAGACGGTCCCGCACGTCGACGGTGACGCCGTTCTCGTCCTGCGAGTGGCCGAGATACTCGGTGGAGAAGCGGGTCTGCGTTCCGCGGACGGTCGCGTTGCGGACCAGGATGGGCTCGAGGTAGGTCTGCGGGATGTCCACCGTGAGGCACGGCGAGGCGAGCCGGTAGTCGCCCTCGCGGTCGGGGCGGGTGCCCCAGGTGCGGATCCGTCCGATCTCCTCGCCTGCGATCGACGTGCAGAAGACGGTGTCGCCGATCAACTCGTGGGGAGTGGCCTCGGCGAGGACCTGGTCCTCGATGCCCATGTCCCGGAAGACCTCCATCGAGCGTTGGTTGGTGATGTGCGCTCGGGGCGTGTTCGCGGTCCAGCGGTACTTGGTGATCACGATGTTCGGGATGCCCAGCGTCGACAGGAACAGCGCTGCCGACGCGCCTCCGGGTCCGGAACCGACGATCAGGACATCGGTCTCGACGATGTCCCCCTCGGGCACCTCGGTTGCGGCGATGCCGTCGTTGAAAACAGCCATGATCTGGCCTTCCTGTGAGATTTGATGCCTGTGCGATGTGCTGCGGTCGTGCGCCGGCGGGCGGTTCAGCGGGGCTCGCCGAGACCGAAATGCATGAGGTCTTCTCCCACCACCAGGTGGCCGGAGAACCCCTGCTGCGCCTGCTGCCACTTCTCGACCGGCGTATTGCCCGGCACCAGGTGTGTGAGGACCAGGGTGTCGACGCCCGCGGCCTCGGCTTGAGCGCCGACCTCCTCGATCGCGGTGTGCGCCGCGAGCATGTGCTGCATGAGGTTGGGGTCGGGTCTGGCGGAGTTCGGCCCGAGCAGGGAGTCCACCCAGTCCATGTCGATGCACTCGTGGAGGAGGATGTCCGCGCCGTCCGCGATCGTCACCAGATTGCTGCACACGCCGGTGTCGCCCGAGACGACGATCGAGCCGTCCGGGGTGTCGAAGCGGAAGGCGAAGGCCGGGAAGATCGGCCGGTGGTCGACGAGGATGGCGGTCACCCGGACGTTCTCGTCCGCATAGACCTCGAACGGTTCCATCGCCGGACTCGGGTCGCCGTTGGGGTCGTCGCCGGTCGTTCCCGGGAGCACGATGTCGTGGAACTCGAAGATCTCGCGCAGATCCTGCTTGGCGTTGTCGCGCATCCGGTCGTTGATGTCGAGGGCGTACGCCTGGAGCAGCCTGGCCGTCGACTCCTCGAGACCGGGTGTCGGCGACTCCGGATTGAAGACCTCGGGGATCGGATCCCGATTGGTCTCGTCGAAGATCGGCGGCAGGACGCGACGATCGCCGGGGCCGTAGACCTGCACCGGCTGCCGGAGACCGTCGGAACCGTTGTGCCAGGCGAGGAGCAACAGGTTCGGATAGTCGACCATGTGGTCGGAGTGGTGATGGGTGATGAACACGCCGCGGAGGTCGTCGAGACCCTTCTGGAATCCGGCCGGGCCGAGACCGGCCTTGCGGTACCGGGGACCCCACCCCTCACCGCAGTCGATCAGGTACACCGAGTCGTTCACCGTGATCGCGGTCGAAATGCCGGCGCGGTCCGATCCGTCCCACCACGGCGGTCCGCCGGAGGTGCCGAGCAGGGTGACCCGGGTGCGATAGGCGGTGGCCTGGGCGTTGTCGAGAGGCTGATGAGTTGTCATGGCGGCGTTCTCCTAGAGGGCTTTCTCCTGCTGGCGTTTCGGGTGGTCAGGCGATGCTCGCGTGCGACTGCGCGGCCTGGATGAGCTCGAAGACCTCGGTGCGGTACTTCGCGTACGCGGGCAGCGTCTTGGTCTCGAGTTGGTCCCGTGGCTGCGGTAGATCGACGTCGATGTTCCGCGTCACTCGGGTCGGAGCACCGGAGAGGACGATGACTCGATCACCGAGGTACACGGCCTCGTCGATGTCGTGGGTGACGAAGACGATGGTGGTGTCGAAGTCCTTCCGCACACGCAGCACCAGGTCCTCGAGTTCGATGCGGGTCTGCGCGTCGACGGCGGCGAACGGCTCGTCCATCAGCAGCACATCCGGCTGATATGCGAGACCCCGGGCGATCGCCGCGCGCTGCTGCATGCCGCCCGACATCTGCCAGGGGTACAGGTCGTGCTTGCCCGCCAGGCCCACCGCTGTGAGAACCGAATCGATCCGGACCGCGCGCTCGGCCTTGCGGACCGTGCGGCGCAGCGGAAGTTCGATGTTGTCGGCGACGCTCAGCCACGGGAACAGGGAGCGACTGTAGTCCTGGAAGACGACGGCCAGCTTCGCGGGCGGTCCGGTCACCGTGTCACCCTCGAACAGGCAGGCGCCGTCGGTGGGTGCGAGCAGGCCGGCCATGCACCGCAGCAGGGTGGTCTTGCCCGAGCCCGAGGGGCCGACCACGCAGACGAACTCGCCGCGGCGCACGGTGAAGTCGATTCCGGCCAGGATCTGGACATCGCCGTAGGATTTGCGCAGGTCGCGCAGTTCCATGAGCGTCGTCGGTGCGGTGACATCGGTTTCGGTGGCGTCGACAGACATGATCATCCTTTTGCGTTCAGGGCCCGCATGCCGTACTGCCAGCGCAGCACGTACTTCTCGATGCGGACGAAGACGAGATTGGCGAGGTATCCGAGCAGGCCGAGCAGAACGGTGCCCGCCCAGGTCTCCGGGACCGCGAAGGTCTGCTGGGAGTTCAGGAGGTAGAAGCCGATGCCGTTGGTCGACGCCACCATCTCGGAGACGACGATCAGGATGATCGAGATCTGCAGAGTGGTGCGCAGGCCGGCGAAGATGGCGGGGCCGGCATGCGGGAGCAGAACGTACCGGATGTATTGCGGGAGCGTCAGTCGGTACGACCGCGACATGTCCTTGACGAGCGGGTCGAGGGATCGAACTCCGTCGATGGTGTTGAGCAGGGTCGGCCAGACCGCACCCACGACGATGATCGAGATGTTCATCGCCGGACCGATGCCGAAGACCAGCAGGCCGATCGGCAGCAGAACGGGAGGCGGCAGCGAGCGCAGGAACTGGATGATCGGCTCGCACGCGGCACGCAGGACCGGCGACAGCCCGATCAGCAGTCCGAAGACTATCCCCAGTGCGCCGGCGATGAGGAATCCGATGAGGAACTTCTCCACGCTGGGGACCACGTCGGTCCGCATGCCGTGGACGATCAGGTCGTCCCACATCGTGGTGAGGATGGTCTTCAGGGAGGGAAAGTACAGCGATTCACTCGTCGCCGAGGCGAACCACCAGGTCAGAACCAATGCGGCGGGCAGCCAGGCGCGAAGGAGGATCGCCCGCCAGAGACGACCGGTCTTCATCACTTCGCCTCCTCTCGGTGACTCGGGTGCCAGAACAGCAGCGGCTTCTCGGCTGCCTTGAACACGGTGTTGACCAGGAGCCCGAGCAGGCCCGCGGCGAAGATCAGGGCGTACATCTCCTTGATCGCGCCCGCCGACTGAGCGACCACGATGTCCTGGCCCAGACCTGCGGCGCCGCCGATCATCTCGGTGACGATGGAGATGATGAGTGCGATGGCGGCCGCGATCCGCAAGCCGGTCATCGCGAACGGCGTCATCGACGGAATGACGATCCGGCTCGTGGTGAGCCACCAACCGAGGTGGTAGCTGCGCGCCATGTCGAGACTGGTGGCGTTCACCTCACGGACGCCGTAGACCAGCTGGGTCAGCAGCGGCCAGATCGCGCCGAACACGATCAGGACCATCTTCATTCCCGGCGTCGGGCCCCACAGCAGCAGACCGAGCGGGATCAGGGCCACCGGCGGGATGGGTTTGAGGAACTCCACGACGAGCCAGGTCGATTCCTCGGCGAATCGCGACAGGCCGAGGAGGATGGACAGCGGCGCGGCGATGACGACGATGACCACGAGACCGAGGACCACGATCGACACCGTCGACCAGACGGACGCCCAGAAGGCTCCCGATCCGAGCAGGTCGAGGAAGGCGCCGAGCATCTGGCCTGCGGAGGGCAGTGCGGTGGCCGGCAGGACGCCGAGTGACCAGAGCACCTGCCACACGGCGAAGACGAGGGCGACGGCGCCGGCACCGTAGAGGAATCGTCCGAGACGGGACTCGGCAGATGCGTTGATCGTCCGCATCCATCGCCGGATCGGCCGGTGCATGGTCGTGGCCGAGGTGGAGTCGGTCACGGTGACGAGCTGACTCACGGCCAGATCATCTCCTTCGTATCGACGGGCTTCGAGGTGAAGCCGAGGTGGTTCATGAGGTCCGCGGTGCCCTGGAGAGCGTCGGCGCTGATCTGGTCCGTGTAGACGGGGAGACGCATCTTGGCGAAGACCTGTGGCGGCAGCTTTCCGTACTTCTCCAGCACGGCGCCCACCGCTGCGGGATCCTTCGCTGCGACGAGATCGGCGCGGTTGACCGCCCGGACGAACGCTTTCACCAGCTCCGGGTTGGTTTCGGCGAACGGGCCCGCGGTGAAGACGACAGAATAGGTGCCGCCGCCCGGGATCATGGCGGAGTAGGGGTGCGCGATCACGGTGGCGCCGGCCGCCACCGACTGGAGCTGGAACGGTTCGACCACGGATGCGGCGTCGACGGCGTGACGTCCCAGGGCGGTGATCATGTCGGGGAACGGCATCGGGATGAAGTGGACGCGCGCGGGGTCGCCGCCGTCTGCGCGGATGACCGCGGCCGCCGCGACGTGCACGATCGAGTTGAGCGCGTTGACCGCGACCGTCCGGCCCTCCAGGTCACGCGGGCGCCTCACGTCACTGCCGGGACTCACGACGAGTGCCGACGGGTCGAGATCGGGATCCGCGGTCACGGAGGCGGCATTCGCCACCAGTTCGAGTGGAAGGCCCTTCTCGACGGCGCTGACCAGCGGCGGCGTGGCGGCCGTGCCGAACTGCAGCTGACCGTTGATGACCGAGGGGGCGATGGCCGCGGCGTTCTGCATCACCTTCGTCTCCACCTTCAGACCCTCGTCCGCGAAGAATCCCCGGTCCTGTGCGATGTAGACGCCCGCGAAGTCGGCCACCGGAATGACGCCGACCGTGAGCGTGTCGCCCTTGTCCATCTTCACTTTGCTGCCCATTCCGACGCCGCAGGCCGTGACGAGTGCGAGGACGACGGCCAGTGCGAGGACTGCCGGCAGGTCTGCCGCCCGTCGCCGCCGCGAACGTCCGAACGAGTTGACGGTCATCGATCCTCCTTGGTCGGCGTGTGATGCCGATCACGAGATGCTGGGGCTGGTGACTACGATCCCCTTCAATCCGATAGATGACAAGAATAAGTTTGTCGACACCCCTATATGATTTGCGACTATGAACCTGAAACGACTGGAGTACTTCCTCGTCGTCGTGGAGGAGGGGTCGATCTCGGCGGCCGCGCAGCGGTTGCATCTGACTCAGCCGCCGCTGAGCCAGGCGATTCGAGCACTGGAAACCGAGCTGGGGGCCCGGCTGCTCGAGCGGAGACCGCGTGGCGTCGCACCCACGGAGGCCGGCCGTCAGCTCGCGCGCGACGGTGCTCAGCTGCTTCAGTGGACGGATAAGATCGCTCACCGCATCCGGGAGGTGGGCGAGGGACGCGCCGGGTCGCTGCAAGTGGCGTCGGTGCCGACGTTCGCCTGGACGCACCTGACGCCGCTGCTCCGCGCCTACCGCGGTCTGGCTCCGGACGTGTCGGTCGAACTGTCCGATCCCGACCCGGCCGGAGTCCTCGGCATGGTGGCGGAGGGTCGTGCGGACGTCGGATTCGTCGCCACCGCGGACGTCTCCCGCCTGGCCTCCGCATTCCCCGGACTCCACGTCCGATTCCTGGTGGATCTGCCCCTGGTCCTGGTGGTCTCAAGCGGTCGGCGTGTCGCCGGCCTGCGTGATCTGGAGTCGGAGACGTGGATCGTGCCCGCGGCGATTCAGGGATTCCCCGGGCTCGACGAGCTGACCGAGCAGTTCTGGCGACGGAACGACGTGACCCCCGCCCGTATCCAGCAGGTGTCGACTCTCCAGACGGCGCTGCCGCTCATCGCCGCGGACATGGCCGTGGGGCTGCTGCCGCGTGACGGATTCGAGGTGGTCGGCGGGCAGGTCGCGGCGATCGATCTGGCCCTCGACATCCCGCCGTTGCGCGCCGCGATGGTCTGGTCCGCCGAGATGCAGCCCGCACCCAGTCTCGATCTGTTGTTCCAGGTGATCGATCAGGCGGTCGCCGACGCCGCCATCTGACCGCGGCGGCGCCGTGAACGCTAGCAGGCCTGGTTGTGCACCGCTTCGATGAGTGATCGATCGATCGCCGTCTTCGGGTTCTTCGGGTCCACCGACCGCAGGGCCTCGAGTGCGGCCTGCGAATCCTGAGTCGGACGTCCCTGCGTGTAGTACTCGCCCAGTGCGAGGTCGACGTCGGTACCGGTGCGGCCGTCGTCGACCAACTGAGCGCACGGCGCGGCGAGCCACACCGCCGCCGCGCCCGCCTGACCGGCCTGACCGAATCGGATCTGAGCGACGCAATGCAGATTCTGGTCGGAGTAGACGGTGTCGTCGGCGTACGCGGGATCGCCGGGGGTGAACCCCTCGGCCACGAGATCGTCGCTCACCGAACGCGCCGAACCGCGGGGCGCGGCGGAGTTGAAGACGCGCACCTTGAACGTCGACAGACCCGCCGGCGCGACGCTGAGCATCTCGGTGGAGCTGACCGGCTTCAGATTCGGCGGGGGCGTCGCCGGTGCCCCGGAGCGGTCCGACGGCGACGCGGCCTCGGGCATGTTGCAGTCCGTGGGGCGCGCCTCGTCACCGCCGCCGGTCAGCGCGACCGACCAGGCGGTGATGGCCGCCACGGCGAGGACCGCGACGACGATGAGGGCGGGCATCAGGTGGCGGCGCCGGAACGGACGGCCCTTCACATCGGTGGTGTAGCCGGTGGCGATCTTCGAGACCAAGACGCTCAAGCACCTTCTTCCGGAATCAGGGGTCGCCGACCACTGTAGAGGGCTCCGCGACGACGGTGCGGGAAGGTGTCCGGCGCGCCCTCATAAGTCGAGTTCGGTGCCTCTGACCGGCGCATTCGACGAGTGGTTGACTTCCGGGGTAGGTGCACCTAGAATTCGGGCGCCCAACATCATCGCGCGACGATGTGGGGGCCGGGGGAACGAGGCCACAAGTGTGTTCTCCCACAGCAATCCGCATCCACACCTACAGAACCCAGGTTAGGCACACTATGGCAACCGATTACGACGCTCCGCGCCGCAGCAACGACGACGACATCGCGGAGGACTCGCTGGAGGAGCTGAAGGCTCGCCGCAATGAAGCGAAGTCCGCCGACGTCGATGTCGACGAGGGCGACACCGCCGAATCGTTCGAACTGCCGGGCGCGGACCTGTCGGGCGAGGAGTTGTCGGTGCGCGTGGTCCCGAAGCAGGACGACGAGTTCACATGCTCGAGCTGCTTCCTCGTGTACCACCGCAACCGTCTCGCCGAACAGCACGGCAACGAGATGATCTGCGTCGACTGCGCCTGATGCATCCCTGTGCCGCGAACCGACCGCGGCTCCGGTGATCCCGGACCGCGGTCGGTGAATCGCGACCCCCGTGCGCCGCGTAGGGCTCAGCCCTGCGCGGCGTCGTCCTTTCCGTGACCCTCATCTCCGTGACCCTCATCTCCGGACTCCCGGTCTGCGGGTTCCTGACCGGGGACGCGGCCCGCGTCACCCATGCCCAGGGCGGCCAGCACCCGATCGGGATGGCGGGTCGAGATGAGCCAGTAGGGCGTCGGGTCGTCGGGGTCGTCCAACACCACGAGCACCATCGTCTTGACCCAGGTGCGATGGAGTACGAACGCTGCCGGATCGAGCTGCCTGCCCATGGCCGCGCTGCGCTGCGCCGCCGAGACCGTGGCGCCGCGGGCGATCACCTCGCTGGGCAGCATGGCCTTCCCCGCGTGCAGCGAGCCGTTCGCGTCCACGCGAACGGGCGTCCGCCCCATCGAATACAGTCCCCAGCCGATGAGGGCCGCGATGACGGGATAGGCGACGACGCTCCACGGCTGCCGGTAGGCGGCGAGTTGGACCTCGTAGCCGAAGATCGCGGTGATGGCGAGGCCGGCGAGCCACCACCACCACGGGACGATGAGGCGCTCGCTGTAGCGGTCCTGCTGCGGGGCGGGTGTCGAGGCTGCTTGCGTCACGCGGACAAGCCTAATGCGGTAGCGCCCTAGTAGTCTGCGGGGGTGACCACGCCAGTGACGCCCGATACGTATCCGCCGTTGCGAATCCGCCGACTCGATCCCGACCTGCCGCTTCCCGTGCGCGCCCATCCGGGCGATGCGGGCATCGATCTGTACGCCGCCACCGACCTCGTGCTGGCGCCGGGACGTCGTCAGCTCGTCGGGACCGGTATCGCGATCGGGCTGCCGTACGGCACCGTCGGACTGATCCATCCGCGCTCCGGTCTGGCCGCGCGCGCGGGACTGTCGATCGTCAACGCGCCGGGAACGATCGACGCGGGCTACCGCGGCGAGATCAAGGTGTGCCTGATCAACCTGGATCCGGAGGCTCCGATCACCATCACGCGCGGCGACCGGATCGCCCAGCTGATCGTGCAGCGTGTCGAGTTGCCAGACGTGGTCGAAGTCGATGAACTCGACGACACCGAGCGCGGCGCCGGAGGCTACGGCTCCAGTGGCGGCCACGCGATTCTGACGGAGGGATGACGATGGCACAGCGTGCGACCGGCGCCGCGGGCGACAAGTACTCGATCGGCGACACCGCGGGACCCTACGACATCGCGGATCTGGCGACGCCCCTCGCCGAACTCGCGAACTCCCATCTGGATCTGGGCTCCCTGCTGATGCCGGTGGTGGAGGGCGGGCAGGTGACCGTCGAGATGTCCGCGACGCATGAGCCCGAGGCCGTCTACCTCGTGACGCCGGTCGGCCGCATCGGACTGCACGCCTTCGCCGCCCCGCGCAGCGGGGGACTGTGGCGCGAAGTGGTGCGCGAACTGGCCGAGTCGCTCCGCAGCGACGGAGCGCAGACCTCGATCGAGGACGGTCACTGGGGCCGCGAAGTGGTGGCCCGGGTGCCCGGCGGCAGTCACCGGTTCATCGGTGTCGACGGTCCTCGCTGGATGGTGCGCTGCGTCGCGAGCGGCCCCGAGGAGTCCGAGGTGCAGCTGGCCCAGCTCGCCCGCGCCGTCCTCGCCGAGACGGTGGTGCGTCGAGGCAGTGAACCGTGCCCGCCGCGGGAGTTGCTGCCGATCGTGTTGCCGCCGGTCCTCGCCGAACAGGTCGCGGCCGCCCAGCAGCAACTGGCCGAGCAGGCGGCCGAGCAGGCCGGGATGGACGCCGAGACCGGAGCCTTCCCCTCGCAGCCGCTGCCCGCACAGCCGTCCGGTGACGACTCCGGAGTGCCGGAGGTGATTCCCGGCGGCGCCGTGGAGCAGAGCGCCTCGGCCACCGTCTACTCCGATCAACCGGACGCGGATGCGCCGTCGGCGACAGCGGAGGAGACGTCGGCTCCGCCCGCAGTGGAGCCGGAGGAGGCACCCACCGCGCCGCCGTCGCGCGGTTCGGCGATGTCACGCTTCCGCCGGCGCCGCCGCTGACGCGTCCCTCCAGGCGGCGGCACAGGCGTCGCCGAGCCGATGCGGTGCCGGCCCGAACTCGGTGAGCGGCACGGCGCGCACCGCCGCCCGCGGTGCATACGCGGCCCAGGCCCGTCCCACCTCGACGGGATGCAGCGGGTCGTCGGGGGCGGCGGCGACGCCCAGCGGCACCGTCAGCGCGGACAGTTCGCTCTCGGCGGGCGCGGCGTGCGCGGCCGCGGCACGCAACTGCTCGACCAGTCCGCGGTCGGCGAGCGAGCGCCACGACCGTGACAGCTCCGCCCCGAGCCATGCGGGGCTGGTCCGGACCATCTGCGCCACCGCGGCCGCCAGACCGTCGCGTTCGATCGCGTCGGCGGTCAGCCGCGCCGACAGCGCGGCGAGTGAGTCCGCGGCCGGGCCCGACCACGGCGGCAGGGCGGCAAGCACTCCGCGGCAGTGCTGCGCGAGCGGTGATCGCAGTGCCCATTCGACGGCGATCGCCGCACCTATCGAGATGCCGCCGACGAGTAGGTCATCGCCTTCGGCGGCGACCTGGTCCAGGCGCGTAGAATAGCTGTTGACCAGGTCAGATTCTGGTTCGAGTGACACCAGTCGAGCGCCGATCGAGGCGGCGGCGGGGCCGAAGACCCGTGCGGCGTAATCGGCGTCCGACCCGGTGCCCGGCATCACGATCAGCGTGGTCATACTTCGATCATGCACGGGTAGTATGGTGAGTTTGCAAAGTGAGTTCGATTGCGACACCCCGCGGAGGATGGGATGGCTAATTCGGGTCTGCTCAAGCGGCTCGGACGGATGCTGACCGAAGATCTCGACGAGATCGAAGAGGGTCGCATCCAGCGCGAGTGCCAGGCACATGGTGCGCAGCGCGCGGTCGACTGCGCCCGCGGCGACGAGGCGACGATGGTCGGCGAGCTCCGCGCGGTCGAGACGTGTTCGCGCAACACCAAGACCGGTGTGGTCGCGGAGTTCTTCGACGGCACCGACACGGTGATCCTCAAGTGGATGGGCCGGAACCGGATCCCGGGCATCGAACCCGGTCGACGGGTGACGATCCGCGGCCGGGTGGCGAACTCGGACGGCATGAAGGTGATCTACAACCCCTATTACGAACTGCACGCCACCGACGAGTGAGCGCATGACCGAGTGAGCATGACGACGCCGGCCTCCGTGGAGACCGGCGTCGCGTCGTGCAGTACTTCAGATGCTCAGCAGCAGCGAGGTCCCGAGCGTGATCAGCGCCGCGACCTTGATCAGATCGAATCCGACATACCAGTAGTGCGCCGTGCTGCGGTGTTCGGGAACCGACTCCGGGTGGGCCAGGACCAGATCGGTGCGCTTGGAGAGCACCGGCCTGATCGCCGCCACCTGAACGATCAGCGCCGCGGCCGCCACACCGAGTCCGATCAACGTTCCCGTCGACCAGTCGTCGCCGACGGCGACCGCGACGATCAGTGCGATCGCCCAGAGCGCCTCGACCGCGTTCAGCGCGCGGAACACGAGGCGGCCGATACCCAGGCCGAGCGGGATGGTGATCCCGGGGGCCTGGAACTTGAGCGGCGCCTCGATGAACGAGATGCCGAACACCATGCCGAGCCAGATGAAGGAGCCGGCTGTCGCCAGGGCCTGGGTCACGGTCATCGGATCACGCTCACTTCATCACGCTGAAGGACTCGTAGTGGATGCGGTCCTCGGGCACGTCCCGCTCCAGCAGGGCGTCGCGGATCGCGCCGAGGAACCCGGACGGTCCGCACAGGAGCGCGGTGGTGTCGGGTGCGATGTCGACGCCCTCGAGATCCATATAGCCGATCCGCGTCGCCTCGTCGGTCGCCAGTCCGTGCTCGTACCACTGCAGCAGTTCGGCCTGGGGGAGGCGATCGACGAGCTGTGCGAGGTCGCCTCGGTGCGGCTGCCTGCTGCGCGAGCGGTCGGCGTGCAGGACCGTGACCGGACGGGTGTCGCCGGTGGAGACCAGGTGGTTCAGCAGACCGATCACCGGGGTGCAGCCGATCCCCGCCGAGGCCAGCAGCAGCGGATCGTCTCCCTCGGGGAGGGTGAGGTCGCCGAAGGGCGTGCTCACGGTCATGAGATCGCCCTCGAAGACGTGCTCGTGCAGATGGCTGGACACCTCGCCGTCGAGCTTGACGCTGATGTGCCACGCGGGATCGGAGGTCGACCCGGTGAGGCTGTACTGCCGGATCTGCCGCGCGCCGTCGTCCATTGTCGCCTGGACCGAGATGTACTGACCGGGGACGAATGCGCCGAGCGGCTCGCCGTCGAGGCTCTCGAGCGTGAAGGCCACGGCGTCGGGGGCCACCTGCTCGCGTTCGACGACGCGCGCCGACTTCCACACATCGCCGGGTTCGACGCCGGCAGCCCGGTACAGCTCGGTCTCCCGGCCGATCAGGACGTGTGCCATCTCCCAGTACAGCTCGTCCCATGCGGCCGCGACCTCCGGGGTGACGGCCTCACCGAGGACGTCGACGATCGCGGCGAACAGGTGCTCGTGGACGATCGGGTACTGGTCGGCGACGATGCCGAGGGAGGCGTGCTTATGGGCGATCCGGTCGATGATGAAGCGCATCCGGCCGGCATCGGGCTCGAGCTGCAGTCGGGCGAAGGCCGCGACCGCACCCGCCAGCACCTGCGGCTGACCGCCGGTGGCCTGGTTGGTCCGATTGAACAGATCGCGGAGCAGTTCGGGCCGCGCGGTGAACATCCGGTCGTAGAACCGCGGCGTGATCTCCGGCAACGCGGCTTCGACGACGGGGACAGTGGCTTCGAGCACCAGTTTCGTATCCGACGAGATCATCGATTTATCCTCACTTCGCTGCGATTGAATCGGGAGCCGCCGCATCCACGGTGGTCGTGGTCGGCGGGGTATCGGTGGACCGGAGAGTCGGCAGCAGCGTCAGCAGCTGGGCTCCGGTCGGATCGGCGATCAGGTCTTCGACGCTGAGCCGATCGAGGCTGGTGTAGAACGCCTCCTGGGCGGTCGCGAGTGCGCGGCGCAGACGGCAGGCGTTGCGCAGGGGACACGGTGCGGGGCCTTCGCAGTCGACGACTTCGGCATCGCCCTCGAGATGACGGGCGAGCCAGCCGACGCCTGCTCGCCTGCCGAGCTCGGTGATGCCCAGGCCGCCGGAGCGGCCGCGGCGCGAGTGCACCACGCCGAGTTCGGCCAGTCGACTGACCACCTTGGCCACGTGCGTGTAGCTCAGCTGCAGATCGGCCGCGATCTGCTTGGAGGTGTGGCTGGCATCCGGGTCGGCGGTCAGCGCCATGACGACCCGCAGGCCGATGTCGGTGAACCGTGTCAGCTGCATGAATCGATCAGAACATAATTGGAACCCGGGACTCCAATTAATGTGTCGGACCTCTCATGACCTGCGGAAACAGGTAATTTCGGCCTTCGAGACGGGGACGAAAGTCCCTACCGCTACTACAGCGTGTAGGAGTTAAATGGGTGACTTGATCGTCCGGTGGAGCTCTTCTTCGGCTTCCTCCGGTGCGATGAACACCAACTCGTCGCCGCCCTCGAGAGAGTCGTCCGACTCGGGCACGATCACTCGCCGGCCGCGGATGATCGCCACCAGCGCGACGTCGTGCGGGAGCTGCAGGCGGCGCACCGCCTTCCCCGCGAGCGGGGTGTCGTTCGGCAGGGTCAGCTCGACGAGGTTGGCCTGGCCCTGGCGGAATGTCATCACCCGCACCAGATCGCCGACGGTCACCGCCTCTTCGACCAGCGAGGCCAGCATCCGCGGTGTGGAGACGGCGACGTCGACGCCCCAGTCCTCATTGAAGAGCCACTCATTGCGCGGATCGTTGACGCGGGCGACCACCCGGTTCACGGCGAACTCCGTCGTCGCGAGCAGGCTCACCACCAGATTCGCCTTGTCATCTCCCGTGGCCGCGATCATCACGTCGTACGTCTGCAGCTGCGCCAGCTCCAGGTCCGACAGTTCGCACGCGTCGGCGTGCACCCAGTCGGCCCCGGGTACCGCGACCGGATCGATGTGCGTGCGGTTCCGTTCGAACAGCGTCACGTCGTGATCGTTCACGAGCAGTTCGCGGGCGATGGCCCGGCCGACGGCCCCGGCTCCGGCGATGGCGACTTTCACAGTTACTCCCGGGGCATCTCGGCGCCGGCGACGGCGCGCGCGTTGTCGACATTGGAGGCGAGGGTCGCGACGTAGAGCACGTCGTCGTCCTGAATCACGGTCCGCGGATCGGGCAGCACGGTGTTGCCCATCCGCGACAGGAACGCGACCCGCGCACCGGTCAGTTCCTGGAACTTGCCTGCGTCGGTACCGACCCACGATTCGTGGAAGTCCAGAACGGCCATCACCACCGAGCCCGACGGATCGGTCCAGACCGGCGTGCTGGAGGTCTCGCCGAGGGCGGCGACGAATCGCTGGGTGGTCCACGGGACGGTCGCGACCGTCGGGATGCCGAGACGCTCGTACACCGCGGCGCGCTTCGCATCGTAGATTCGGGCGACGACGCGGTCGACGTCGAAGGTCTCCCGCGCGACCCGCGCGGCGATGATGTTGGAGTTGTCGCCCGAGGACACCGCGGCGAAGGCGTCGCAGTCCTCGATGCCTGCGTCCTTGAGGACGTCCCGGTCGAATCCGACGCCGCAGACTCTCCGGCCCCGGAAGTCCTCGCCGAGACGACGGAAGGCCGTCTCGTCCCGGTCGATGACGACGACGTCGTGGCCGAGTCCGGACATCGCCCCTGCCAGGGCGGATCCCACTCGGCCGCAACCCATGATGATTACGCGCACGGTGATCGAGGTTACTGTGCCGCGATTGAATTCGCACCCTGGTGTTGCGAGGGCGACCTCGGGCCTTAATGTTGCGGAGTGTCCACGATGTCAAAGGTGTCGGTAGCCACCAAGAGGCTGGTCCTCGGGCGTCCGTTTCGCAGTGATCGGCTCGGTCACACGCTGCTCCCGAAACGGATCGCGCTGCCGGTGTTCGCCTCTGACGCGATGTCGTCGGTGGCCTACGCCCCGCAGGAGATCTTCCTGGTCCTGTCGATCGCCGGAATCAGCGCGTACACCCTCGCTCCGTGGGTGGCGGTGGCCGTGGCGGCCGTCATGGTGGTGGTGGTCGCCAGCTACCGGCAGAACGTCCACGCTTATCCGTCCGGCGGCGGCGACTACGAGGTGGCCACCGTCAACCTGGGCTCCAACGCCGGTCTGACGGTCGCGTCCGCCCTCCTGGTGGACTATGTGTTGACCGTCGCCGTGTCGGTGACTTCGGCCGCGGAGAACATCGGTTCGGCGGTACCGCTGGTGCACGAGCACAAGGTGTGGTTCTGCGTCCTCGGCATCGCGCTGCTGGCCGCGGTGAACCTGCGCGGTATCAAGGAATCCGGTGCGGTCCTCGCGATTCCGACGTATGCGTTCATCGTCGGCGTGCTGTTGATGCTCGGGTGGGGAGCGGTGAAGATCTTCATCCTCGGCGACACCGTCGAGGCCGAGACCTCGGGATTCGGGATCGTCGCCGAACAACCGCACCTGATGGGGCTGGCGATGGCCTTCCTCGTCGCGCGGTCGTTCTCGTCCGGCTGCGCCGCGCTGACCGGCGTGGAGGCGATCAGCAACGGTGTGCCCGCGTTCCGGAAGCCGAAGTCGAGGAACGCCGCGACAACCCTGCTGCTGCTCGGCTCCTTCTCGATCGCACTGCTGCTGGGCATCGTGATGCTCGCTCAGAAGATCGGCGCGAAGTACGTCCTCGATCCGGCGAAGGATCTGAGCGGTCTGCCCGACGGCTACCAGCAGAAGTCGATCCTCGCGCAGCTCGCCGAGGCCGTCTTCCGTGGTTTCCCGCCGGGCTTCTACTTCATCGCCGTCGTCACCGCCCTGATCCTGTTGCTCGCGGCCAACACCGCGTTCAACGGTTTCCCGGTGCTCGGCTCGGTGCTCGCGCAGGACCGGTACCTCCCGCGTCAGCTGCACACCCGCGGCGACCGCCTGGCGTTCTCGAACGGCATCGTCTTCCTGGCACTGGCCGCGATCGCCTTCGTCGTCGCCTTCGGGGCCGAGGTCACGTCGCTGATCCAGCTGTACATCGTCGGCGTCTTCGTCTCCTTCACCCTCAGTCAGACCGGCATGGTCCGGCACTGGACCCGCCACCTCAAGACCGAGAGCGATCCCGATGCGCGCTCGCGGATGCGGCGCTCGCGCGTCATCAACGCGATCGGCATGGTGATGACCGGGACGGTGCTGGTGGTGGTGCTGCTGACCAAGTTCACCGCCGGCGCGTGGATGGCGATTCTGGCGATGGTGGTGCTGTTCTGCCTGATGAAGCTGATCCACCGCCACTACTCGGGGATCGTCGAGGAGCTCGAGGCCACCGACCAGTCCGACGAGGTGCTGCCGAGCCGCAGCCACGCCGTGATCCTGGTGTCCACGCTGCACCTGCCGACGCGGCGCGCGCTGCGCTACGCCCGGGCGACGCGCCCCGACACCATCGAGGCGGTGACCGTCAACGTCGACGACCGTGACACTCGCACTCTCGTCAGCGAGTGGGAGGAGAGCGACATCACGGTGCCGCTCAAGGTGCTGGCGTCGCCCTACCGCGAGATCACGCGTCCGATCATCAACTACGTGCGGCGCGTGCGACGCGAGTCGCCGCGCGACGTCATCACCGTCTTCATCCCCGAATACGTGGTCGGCCACTGGTGGGAGCAGATCCTGCACAACCAGTCCGCACTGCGCCTCAAGAGCCGCCTGCTGTTCGAGCCCGGGGTGATGGTGACCTCCGTTCCGTGGCAGCTGAACTCCTCGGAGAACCGGGCCCGGCGGGCGGAGCACAATTACCACGCACCCGGCGACGCCCGCCGGGGGTTCTCGGCCAACGAGCAACCGCGGCCCGGATCCGGTTCCCCCTCGGACGGCGGAACCCGATGAGCCGCCCCGGCGGCCCGCTCACCCTCGAGGTCACCGCGTACGCCAACGGCGGTGCCGGTATCGCGCGGTCGGACGGTCGCGTGGTCTTCGTCGACGGCGCCCTGCCCGGCGAGCGGGTACGCGCCCGGATCACCGACGACTCGCGCAGCAGCTACGCCAAGGCGGCGGTGGAGGAAGTCCTCACCCCGTCCGAGCATCGCGTGGCCCCTCGCTGTCCGGCCGCGGCGGCCGGCGCCGGCTGCTGCGACCTCGCCTTCGTCGAGCCGGCGTACGCGAGGAGGCTGGGCGCGGACGCCCTCGCGGACGTCCTCCGCCGGATCGGCCGATTCGACCTCGACGAACTGCCGCCCCCGGACGTGGAGCCGCTCGGCGGAGCGTCCACCGGCTGGCGGATCCGGACGCGGCTCGCGGTGGGCCGAGACGGGCGGGCGGGCCTGCGTGGACGCCGGTCGGCCGAGATCGTCACCGAGCCGTGCGTCGCACCCGTCGCGGGACTGCTCGAGCAGGTGGACGGCCTCGGTGCCCGGCCGGGGACGGAGATCGTGCTGATGGCGGGCACCGACGGCGTGCGGCATGCGGGTGAGCTCGCCGCGCCCCGGGAAGGCGATGTGCGAGGACGCCGTCGCGGCGACGCCGCCCGACGCCGGGCCCAGCGATCGCGCGGGGCCCGCAGTGCGCCTCGAGAGCTGCGCATGCTGGTCGGTGACGGTTCGGTGACCCACCGCGTCGGCGACCGGAGTTGGCGGATACCGGTGACCGGCTTCTGGCAGGCACATCGCAATGCTCCTGAGGTGTACTCGGCCGCCGTGGTCGATCTGCTCGCCGAGGCGGGCGTCGCGGGGACGGTCCACGCGTGGGACCTGTACGGCGGGGCGGGCGTCTTCAGTGCGGCGCTGATCGACGCTGGGCCGAGCCGCGGACTCGACGTCGCATCCGTCGACCTGGTCGACACCGATCCGAGCGCGCTCGCCGCCGCCGCCGCGGTCTTCGGCGCCGATCCGGTGACCACTCATCGGGGCGGCGTCGCCGAGACCCTCGCCGGCCTGCGGTCACCGCAGGTGGTGGTCAGCGACCCGCCGCGTGCCGGGGCCGGACTGTCGGTGGTGGACGGCGTCGCCGCCGCGGGTCCGGAGGCGGTGGTGCACGTGGGATGCGACGCGGCCTCCTTCGCGCGCGACCTGGGCCGGTACGCGGTCCACGGATACCGGGTGCGCGGCTGGCGGGCCTTCGACGCCTTCCCGCTGACCCATCACATCGAGGCGGTCGCCGTTCTCACGCGGTGAGGGGCTCGGTGACCCTGCGGCGTCCTGTGATCCCGGGCTCAGACCCCGAGTCCGTAGACTGGGTCTGATGCGACGCCGCTCGGGCGGTCGCGGCTGCGAAGGAGGACTACGGATGGGCGTGCTGGATCGGGTGGACTCACCGGCAGACGTACGTGCGTGCTCGCCAGAGGAACTGGCGGAGCTGGCCGACGACATCCGGCAGTTCCTGATTCAGAAGGTCGCGGCCACCGGGGGACACCTGGGCCCCAACCTCGGCGTGGTGGAACTGACCCTCGCGATCCACCGGGTCTTCGACTCGCCGACCGACCCGATCCTGTTCGACACCGGGCACCAGTGCTACGTCCACAAGATCGTCACCGGGCGCAAGGATCGATTCGACACCCTGCGGGAGCAGGGCGGGCTCACCGGGTACCAGGACCGCACCGAGAGCCCGCACGACTGGATCGAGTCCTCGCACGCCTCGGCGGCGCTGTCGAACGCCGACGGTCTCAGCAAGGCCTTCGCCCTGCGCGGCGAGGACCGCACCGTGGTCGCGGTGGTCGGTGACGGCGCGCTCACGGGCGGCATGTGCTGGGAGGCGCTGAACAACATCGCCGACAGCGACCGCTCGGTGGTGATCGTCGTCAACGACAACGGGCGGTCGTACGCGCCCACGATCGGCGGATTGGCACGCAATCTCTCGGCGCTGCGGCTGCAGCCCGGTTACGAGCGCTTCCTGGAGACGGGCCGGCGTACCCTCAAGAGCGTCCCGATGGTCGGCGACGCCGCGTACGCGGTGCTGCACGGGATGAAGAGCGGGGTCAAGGACCTGGTCTCGCCGCAGGCGATGTTCGCCGACCTCGGGATCAAGTACGTCGGCCCGGTCGACGGGCACGACCTGGCCGAGATGGAGGCCGCGCTGCGGCGGGCCAAGGCCTTCGGCGGTCCGGTGATCGTTCACGCCGTGACCCGGAAGGGAAACGGCTACGCCCCGGCCGAGAACGACGAGGCCGAGCAGATGCACTCCACCGGAAAGATCGACCCGCTCACCGGCCGGGCGCTCGCCGAATCGCCGGTCGACTGGACCTCGGTGTTCTCGGAGACGCTCGTGCGCGAGGCCGCCCGCCGACCCGAGGTGGTGGCGATCACCGCCGCGATGCCCGGTCCCACCGGGCTCGCCGCGTTCGGTGAGCGGTACCCGGAGCGGATGTTCGACGTCGGGATCGCCGAACAGCACGGCATGACGTCGGCGGCCGGGTTGGCGCTCGGCGGCATGCATCCGGTCCTCGCCATCTACTCGACCTTTCTGAACCGTGCCTTCGATCAACTGCTGATGGACGTCGCGCTGCTCAAGCTGCCGGTCACGGTGGTGCTCGACAGGTCTGGCATCACCGGTCCGGACGGACCGAGCCACCACGGGATGTGGGACCTGTCGCTGCTGGCGATCGTTCCGGGGATGCGCGTGGCAGCTCCGCGCGACGCCGTCCGGCTGCGCGAGGAACTCGCCGAGGCCCTCGATATCGGCGACGGTCCCTCGGCGGTGCGCTTCGGCAAGGGCCGCGTGCCCGACGACATTCCGGCGGTACGGCGGCTCGGCGACGGCGTCGACGTTCTCGTGGAGGCCGCCGAGCCGGGCGGGGTCCTCATCGTCGCCGTCGGCGGAATGGCGGAGATCGGCATCGGGGCGGCGGAACTCCTGGCCGCCCGCGGTATTCCCGCCACCGTGGTCGACCCGCGCTGGGCGCTGCCCGTCCCCGCATCGATCGCCGACCTGGCCCGCACGCACACCTCGGTGGTGACCATCGAGGACGGCGGCGTGCGCGGCGGTGTCGGAAGTGCGGTGGAGTCGGCGCTGGAGCAGGCGGGCGTCGACGTTCCCGTCCATCGTCGGGGAGTGCCTCAGGAGTTCATCGCACACGCTTCGCGCGAGGCGATCCTCGCCGACTGCGGGCTCACTCCCGCAGGGATCGCCGACTCGGTGATCGCCGACTCGATCGCGACCGGATCCGGGTACGTGTCCCTGGTGGGACCGGAGGAGCCGGTGGAACTGAACGCGCCCGTCACCACCGCGAGCGGGTAGACGCAGAGCCGGCTCAGGGCCGGATCGCGTCCAGGGCCGCGTCGATCGGTGCGGCCACCAGGGCCCGCTGCCACGGTCGGGCACCGCGCTCGGCGAGCCACTCGTCGGCGCCGGCGCTCGGGCCCAGACCCTCCCAGCAGAGGTTGCGCAGCAGGTCGGGGGAGATCAGGTTCTCCTGCGGAACGCCGACCTCCTCGGCGATCGCCCGGACCACCGGACGCACGGCGCCGGCGCGGGCCGCGGCCTCCGGATTGCGCTGCTCCCACCGGTTGTAGGGAGGCGGTCCCACCTGCGGAGTCTTCTTGGCAGGCAGGTCCGACTCGGGCAGTTGCTGGGCCTTCCGGATGGCGCGCATCCAGCGGTCGGCCTGACGCCGCTGGCGCGGTCCGCCGAACACCGGGAGGCTGGTCAGGGCCGCGGTATCGGTCGGATTCGCCGTGGCCGCGGTGACGATGGCCGAGTCGGGAAGCACCCGGCCCGGCGCGATGTCCCGGCGCTGCGCGATCTCCTCCCGCGCCGTCCAGAGCTCGCGCACCACCGCGAGTTGGCGCTGAGTGCGCAGGTTGTGGATGTTCGACGTCCGCCGCCAGCGGTCGGTGCGCGGCGGCGCGGGCGGCCGCCGGAGAACGTGGGCGAACTCCTGAGCCGCCCATTCGCCGCGGCCGCGTTCGTCCAGCGCGCCGGCGACGGCGTTGCGCAGTTCGATGAGGACCTCGACGTCCAGGGCCGCGTAATTGAGCCAGTCCGCCGGCAGCGGTCGGCGCGACCAGTCGGCCGCGCCGTGACCTTTCGCGAGACCGAGGTGCAGGAATTCGGCGACCATCGCCGCAAGATTGACCTTCGGGAAGTCGAGGAGCCGGCCCGCCAGCTCCGTGTCGAACAACGACTCGGTCCGGAAGCCGAGCTCGCGCAGGCAGGGCAGGTCCTGGTCGGCGGCGTGCAGGATCCACTCGGGCCCGTCGAGGGCGTCGATGATCGGCTCCAGTGCATCCGGGTGCGCGATCGGATCGATCAGAAAGCTGCCCGATCCGGCGCGCCTGAGCTGGATCAGGTAAGCGCGCTGCGAATAGCGGTAGCCGCTGGCGCGCTCGGTGTCGACCGCGATGGGGCCCGAGCCGTCGCGCAGCCGGCGTGCGGCTTCGGCGAACTCGTCCGCGGTGGCGAGCACCGGCGGGACTCCCTCGCGCGGCGAAGTGAGTGGCGTGACGTCGGGCGCGACGGCTGGCTCGGGCTGGGCACGCGGGTCCACCCGCGGCTGTTCGCCGGTCGAACCGGTCGAGGCTTCGGTCACGAGGACTGGACCGGGCCGAGCGCGGTCACCCCGGCCGGCGGCAGCCCCGCAGCCGAGGCGAGGACCTCGCAGAACGCCTCGAGATGCGCGGCGAGCCGGGGACTGGTGGCCGTCCACGACGCGCGGAGTTCGAGCTGGTGCGCCTGCGGGGGGCCGGCGATGTCGCCGTACCGCACAGACGTGGTGGCGGTGACCGTGCCGCCGAGGGCCCGAACCATCGGTACGTCGGACCCGAGCGGGGGATCGGATTCGGTGGCGCCGTCGGGGACGCCGAGCGCCTCCGACAGCCACGTCCACGCCACCTGCGGCAGCAGCGGATCGGCTGCGAGGGCGGCCTCCACCTCGGCCTGAATGAAGGCGACGAGCCGGAAGGTTCCGTTCCACGCCTCCTGGCCTGCGGGGTCGTACAGCAAGACGAGTCTGCCGAAGGCGCTGCCGGAGGAATCGTCGGCGACCAGCGCGGGATCGCCGGACTCGGGCGGGCTGACCTCGACGCCGAGGGCGTAGCTGTACGGCGCCAGGCGCTGCGGCGGGCGGATCGAGCCGATCTCGATCTCGCGGCGCACGGCGGCGTCGTGGAGCGAAGCCACCGCATCACGGAATTCGGCGGGCTCGCTCGGGGCTCCAGAAGTGGTCACGGCGTCAGGTTAGGCCCCCGCTCCTGCCAGTTGGCGGAGGCGCGCCGCAAGCTGAAACGACGATAAGTGAGCGGCCTCACGCGCCGGCGCCGGTACGGGTGCGGCATATCACCCGGACGGAGGCACGAGAGGCCGCGGGCGGTGCGCGGATGGTGGCGGGCGCGGGCAATGATGGCAGAGTTGTCCGTATGACTTCGATTCGAGGCCGACGTTCGCCGGGCCGGATGCCGTTGATCGCTGCCGCCACGGGCGGCACCCCGTCTCGCCGACCTGTGTGGTTCATGCGCCAGGCGGGGCGTTCACTGCCGGAGTATCGCGAGATCCGTGCCGGGCGCGGGATGCTCGAATCCTGCTTCGATCCGGAACTGGTGGCCGAGATCACCATGCAGCCGGTGCGCAGGCACGACACCGACGCGGCGATCCTGTTCTCCGACATCGTGGTCCCGCTGCGCGCTGCGGGGATCGACCTGGACATCGTGGCCGGGACGGGCCCGGTCATCGCCTCGCCGATCCGGACCGCGCGTGATGTGGCGTCGATCCCACGCCTGGACCCCGCTTCGGTCGGCGCCGTGACCGCGGCCATCGGCATGATCCTCGGTGAACTGGCCGACGAGAAGTCCCTGATCGGCTTCGCGGGTGCACCGTTCACCCTCGCCTCGTATCTGATCGAGGGCGGACCCAGCCGCACCTACGAGCACACCAAGGCGATGATGTTGGCTGAGCCGGAGCTGTGGCATTCGCTGATGGGGCGGCTCACCGACATCACCATCGCGTTCCTGCGCGCCCAGCTCGACGCCGGCGTCGACGCCGTTCAGCTGTTCGACTCCTGGGCGGGAACGCTGTCGAAGGCAGCGTACGAGGAGTTCGTAGCGCCGCACTCGTCTCGAGTGATGGCGGAGGTCGCCGAGTACGGGGTGCCGCGCATCCACTTCGGTGTCGGCACCGGAGAGATCCTCGGCTCGATGACCGACGTGGGCGCCGACGTCATCGGCGTCGACTGGCGCATCCCGCTCGACGAGGCCGCGGCCCGCGTCGGGCACCGCGTCGCGGTCCAGGGCAACCTCGATCCGACGGTTCTGCTGGCCGGCGACGACGCGGTCCTCGAGCGCGAGATCGATCGAGTGGTGGCGGCCGGACGGCGAGCCGTCGACGCGGGCGCCCCGGGACACATCTTCAATCTCGGGCACGGCGTCTTGCCGAACACCGACGCCGGCGTGGTGACGCGCGTGGTCGAGCTCATTCACTCGCTGTGACCGGCGGGCGGTCGGGGGACCGGAACCGGGTCGCGGTGATCGGGGCCGGTGTATCCGGTCTGACCGCCGCCCACCGCCTGCGGCGCGAGCTCGGAGCACAGGCGCGGATCGACGTCTACGACGCGGCTGACCGGCCGGGCGGCCTGCTGTGCACCCGCACCGTCGGCGGTACCGCGGTGGACGTCGGCGCCGAGGCGTTCATCGTGCGCCGTCCCGAAGCACTGGCGCTGGTGACCGAACTCGGTCTGGCCGACCGCGTGGTGGCCCCGGGACCGATGCGGCCGGCGATCTGGTCCGGGGGAGCGCTGCACGACCTCCCGGCCCCGGCTCTGATGGGCATCCCGGCGGGTCCGGCACCGTTCGCGGATCTCGCGGCCGCCGACGACCTGGAGAGGATGGCGGCCGAGGAGCGGACTCCGCTGGAGTGGACTCCCGGAGCCGATCCGTCGGTGGGGGAGCTGGTGGGTGAGCGGTACGGACGGTCGGTGGTGGCGCGCGGGGTGGACCCGATGCTCGGCGGCGTGTACTCGGCGCTCGCCGATCAGCTCGGACTGCGCGAAGCCGTGCCCGCACTGGCTCGCGCCCTCGACGCGGGCGCTGCGTCGCTGAGCGCCGCCGTTCGGACCGTGCTCGACGCCGGCGCTGGGGGAACGGGCCCGGTGTTCGGCGCGCTCGCCGGCGGATATCGGGAACTGGTGTCCGCGCTCGTCGAGGCCGCGGGCGCCGACCTGAGACTCGGTACCGAGGTGGTCGGGCTGCGGCCGATCGCCGACGGCGCCGCGGTGCTGGTCGCCGGTTCGGGTGAGCCCCGGGCGGTGGAGTACGACGCGGTGATCGTCGCCGTTCCGATCTGGACGGCCGCCCGCCTCCTGTCGGAGGCGGCTCCGGCCGCGGCCGCGGTGTTCGGCGAGGTCGCACCCGCGGGCTCGGCCGTCGTGGCTCTCGCGGTGCCCGCCGCGACCCCGCTGCCCGAGCATTCCGGCGTGCTGGTCGCGACCGACGCCGGCCTCCGGCTGAAGGCGATCACGCTGAGCAGCCAGAAGTGGCCGCATCTGCGACACGGTGACGTGCGGACGCTGCGGACCTCGTTCGGACGGCTCGGCGACCCGGTGACGGCGAGCGACACCGAACTCGTCGACGCCGCGGTCGCCGACCTCGGCACGGTCTTCGCCGCTGCCGGACTGCCCGCGCCCCAGGTCGCCGACGCGGCGGTGCAGCGCTGGCCGCACGGACTGCCGCACTACGCACCGGGGCATCTCGCCCGAGTGCGCGAGGCGGTGGCCGGACTGCCCTCCCGGATCGGGGTCGCCGGGTCCGGTTACGCCGGAGTCGGAGTGCCCGCCTGCATCGGCACCGCGGATGCGGCCGTGGGAGAAATCACCGCCGACCTGCGGACCTGACGTTCCGCCCGAGTCGGGCCGGTGGCACGATGGAGGCATGAGTCGCCTGGATTACGCCGAACTGAATGCAACCATCCGATACCTGATGTTCTCGGTCTTCAAAGTCCGGGCGGGCGAGCTGCCGGCGGACCGTGACGAGGTCGCCGCCGATCTCGAGCGTTTCCTCGCCGAGGTCGCCGACAAGGGCGTGGTGGTGCGCGGCATCTACGACATCGCCGGTATGCGCGGCGACGCCGACTTCATGTTCTGGTGGCACGCGGAGACCATCGAGCAGTTGCAGGACGCCTACTCGACCTTCCGCCGGAGCACCGTCCTGGGCCGGGCGTCCGACCCGTTCTGGAGCGGCTCGGCGCTGCACCGTCCGGCGGAGTTCAACAAGAGCCACATCCCGGCGTTCCTCGCGGGCGAGGAGCCCGGTGCGTACATCTGCGTGTACCCCTTCGTGCGGTCGTACGACTGGTACCTGCTGCCCGACGCCGACCGGCGCAAGATGCTCGCCGATCACGGCAAGGAGGCGCGCGACTACAAGGACGTGCGGGCCAACACGGTCCCGGCGTTCGCGCTCGGCGACTACGAGTGGATCCTGGCCTTCGAGGCGCCGGAACTGCATCGGATCGTCGACCTGATGCGCGACCTGCGCGCCACCGAGGCGCGCCGCCACGTGCGCGTGGAGATCCCGTTCTTCACCGGACCGCGCGTGGACGCCGCCAAGCTGGCCCGCTCGCTGCCCTGATCGGGCCCGCGCGCCGGGCAGGGTTCACTCGGCCTCGAAGGTGAGGCTGATGGAGTTGATGCAATAGCGCAGATCGGTCGGGGTGTCGTAGCCCTCGCCGGCGAAGACGTGACCGAGGTGGCTGTGGCAGTTGGCGCACAGGACCTCGGTCCGCGTCATTCCCAGCGAGTCGTCGACGCGCTCGATGATCCGGTCGCCGGCGAGCGGGGAGAAGAACGACGGCCATCCGCAGTGCGACTCGAACTTCGTCGTACTCCGGAACAGTTCGGCGCCGCAGGCGCGGCAACGGTAGACGCCGACATCGGTCTTGTCGGTGTACTCACCGACGAAGGGCCGTTCGGTGCCGGCTTCGCGCAGCACGTGGAACTCCTGCGGAGTGAGGCGTTCACGCCACTGCTCGTCGGTGAGCTGGGACAGGTCGGCAGGCTGGTCGGTCATGCCGTCCAGGGTAGCGCTCAGGCGGCGGGGACGGGCCCGTCGTGGACCGAGCCGCCGTCGCTCGAGCCCCCGTCGACGGAGCCGCCGCTCGCATCCGCTTCACGCAGGTCGAGGTAGCGGAACAGCAGCACGCAGAACACCGAGATCATCAGCAGCGACCAGCCGAGCGGAACCTTGTTGTATTCGAGGTACCGGCCGAACGGTTCCCATTTCTTCGAGTCGAAGACGTCGAAGGTCATGCAGCCGTACACGCCCAGCCAGGCCGGCCAGTTCCGCATGGTGGAGCCGGTCTGGAAGACGGTCATCAGCAGCGGGAACAGCAGCATCGAGTAGTAGCCCTGGCCCAGCGATCCCACGAGGAACGTGGTGCCGAGCAGAACGCCCGACGAGGTCGCGAGCCAGAGCAACTCGTCGCTCCGGCGGTAGTAGCGGTAGAGGAACCACAGCGAGAAGACGGCCATCACCACGAACGCGATCCGCAGCAGCCACGCCAGCCAGGAGTCGACGCCGAAGTAGGCGGCGTTGCCGGTGATGGAGCTGTTGTAGTAGTCGCGCGACTCGCCGAGGTACGGGACGGTGCGGTGGACGAAGTCCATCGGGTCCTTCGACAACGGCCACGCCAGCACGTTCAGCACCAGCGGCACACCGATCGCGGTGATCAGGATCTTCCACTGGCGGTTCAGCAGCACCAGCAGGAGCAGCGGCGCGAGTACCGGCTTGACGGCGAGCGTGAGACCGATCGCGACGCCGGCCCACAGGTCGTGTCTGCGCATCATCAGCATCATGAACGCCAGCATCCCGAGCAGGACGAAACCGTTGAAGTTGGTGAAGATCAGCGTGTGCGCCACGGTCTCGGTGCTGAAGAAGAAGAGCAGGAGCGCCGGGAACACCCAGGAGTCGTAGGAGTAGCCGAACATCCTGGTCAACAGGTAGGCGCAGAGAATGAGCACCACCACGCTCACCGCGATGAACAGCCAACGGGAGTACTCCGGGTTCAGAACCGCGAGCGGCGCCATCAGCATGGTGCCCGACGGCGGGTACAGGTAGTGCGGATCGACCGTGCTGTAGTTCTCGTTGTAGACCGGCAGCCGGTTGAGGAAGTCGAACGCGGCGTTGTAGACGGGCGTGAAGTCGTCGGTCCGGTGTCCGTTGACTCCGAGGATCAGCGACCGCTGAATGATCATCATCACCGAGATCGGCCACAGAATCAGCGAGATGATCCGCTGCGACTCCACGCGCGGATACAGGTAGCGCTCTACAACGTTCACCCGCGCACCGTACTACACCACGGTGTCAGGCCGGACAGGCGCGCTCGCTCGGCGCGCCCAGCGGAGCCGGGCCGAGATATTCGCCGATCAGGTCGCCCGCGCACGTGGAATTGGCGGCCACCGAGTAGCCGAGACCGTCCCACGAGACGGTGGTCTGAGCCGTGTCGGCAGCCAGCATCAGCGGCGTCAGATCGTCGGCCGCGGCGGCGCCGTTGATCGGATCGTTCTGGCCGACGAGCACCAGCGGGTCGACCGCGAAGCGCTCCGGTGCGGCGGGCGAGTCGGCGACGCCCCAGCCGTCGCACCGGACGAGATCGAGTGCCGTGGTGCCGGCGGTCAGCGGATTCTGCGCGTTCCAGTCGCGCGCGAGGGCGGGGATCTCGTCGGTGCCCGGACGCCCGCGCATGTCGTTGCAGCGGGCCACGATCTGGCCGTCGGCCAGGCGGAGCGAGCGAGCCCGGTCCGCGAGCTTGCGCAGGGCACCCGTGTCGCCGCGGTCGGCGGCGGTGAGCGCCGTACTCAGTTCGCGCAGTCCGTCCGGGGAGGTGTCGCCGACCGCGAGCGCAGTGGTGAGTGCGTCGAGGACCTGTGTGTCCGACAGCGCGCCCTCCTGTCCGCCCGCGCCCGACGACATCAGCCGTCCGAGGACGGCCGCCCCGCCCGCGCCGAGCGAACAGCCCGCCCCGGCGCAGCGCTGCGTGAACGCGGTGAGGGTGGCCTGCAGGCCGCGGGCGCGGCTCTGGGCGGCGGCCTTCGCGGACACGTTGTAGCCGACCGGGGAGTCGAGGATCAGCCGGCCGACGTGGTCCGGGTGCGCGGCGGCGAACGCGAGGGCCACCGACGATCCGGTTCCGACCGACAGGATCGCGAGCCGGTCGACGTCCCAGCGCTGGCGCAGTTGCTCGAGGTCTTCGCCCGCCGCCGCGGCCGAGTAGTCGAGCTGGTCCGGTGTCAGCGTGTCGTTGCACTGGTCGGCGGCCGCGCGCGCCGCCTCCGACAGTTTCTCGGCGCGTGCCGCGACATCGCGTCCGTCACCCGCACCGTTGTCGTCGTAGACGCTGCGCTGCGTGGTGGTCATGCAGTCGATCAGACCGGACGTGCCGATCCCGCGATGGTCGACGGCGATCACCGGACGGCGATCCAGGATGCCGTGGTCGGCGCCCGTCGCGAACGACAGCAGGGTCCGCGAACTCGGCATGTCCTCTCCGCTCGTCAACACGAGCGGCACGGCGCCGGCCGGCGTGGCGTCGGTGCGGGCGCGGACGACGCCGACCTTGATCGTGGTGCCCGACTGCTGCGCCGGGTCCACCGGGACGTCCAGCCGCGCGCAGTCGAGCTTCACACCGTCGGGAACGGTGACGCCGTACCTCTGTGCGATCGACCCCGCGCACTGGCGCCAGTTCAAGTCCTTCTTCGGCGCCTGCAGGGCGGGCTGCTCCGGTGCGCCGGTCGCCTGCCCGCCCTCGTCGTCCCCGCGCACGATGTCGGGACCGGTGTCCGGACCGACCGCGCAGCCGCCGACGGACGCGGCCAGGACGAGCACGGTCAGGACTGCGGCGAACCGGGAGACCGCCGATGCTCCAGCGGTCCGCGGGCGTCCGGGTGAATGCATGACCGCGAGCCTAGTCGGCACGCTCCCACAGTTGATACAGATACCCTTCGGCGTCGCCGAGCATGTGCCGCAGACGCATCGGCCCGGGAAGGGAACCGGCCGTCCGAGCGGGGACCGCGGTGCCGTGCGCGATGCGGGGTGCGTCGCCGCCGACCAGCGCGGGGCTGACCGTCAACGCCAGTTCGTCGAGCAGACCGGCAGCTGCGAGATCGGCGAGGAACCGGGGACCGCCCTCGCACAGCACATGCCGCAACCCACGCCGGGCGAGCTCGTCGATCACCGCCCGCGGCTGCACCGACGACTCACCGCAGTCGACCACGGTGGCGCCGGCGTCGAGCAGTCGGCGCCGCGCGTCTCGCGGGGCGTCGCTGCACGTGGCGATGAGGACGTCGGGGTGCCGCGCTGTGGTGAAGTCGGCGGGCAGGTTCAGCGATCGCGACGCGAGGACCAGCAGCGGCACGGCCGACTGGCCGCGGGCGGCGCGGCTCGGTGCGTGACGGGGCTCGACGACCGGTGGTCCGTACCCCTCCGTGACCGCGGTCTGCGCCCCCACGACGATCGCGTCGGCCAGTGCGCGCTGCAGGTGGAAGACGGTGTGGTCGCCGTCGGATCCCAACGCGCCCGACCGACCCTGCGCGGTGGCGGCGCCGTCGATGCTGGCGATCATGTTGGCGCGGACCACCGGTCCGCCGGACGGCGGAAAAGAATAGACCTGCGCCAGTCCGTCTGCTGTGACATCAGTCGCTTTCTGCAGGATGAACATGAGTCCATCATGGTGCCGGTCGTTACCCTTGCCTAATGCTGGCACGACTTAGCGATCGGAATCCGGTCCTGGCTCCCGACCAACTCATCGGCGAGATGGTTCCGCCGACGATGTTCGACGAGGTGAGCTTCGACTCGTACATCCCCGACCCCGATGAGCCCAGCCAGACCGCGGCGGTGAACGCCGCCCGCGACTTCGTCGCCCGCGCATCCAAGGTCCGCAGCGGCGGAAAGAAGAGCTTCTTCCGCAAGTCCGCCGCACCCCAGGGGATCGGTCTCTATCTCGACGGCGGCTTCGGCGTCGGCAAGACGCACCTGCTGGCGTCGATCTACCACGCGATGCCGGGGCCCAAGGCGTTCGCGACGTTCGGCGAGGTCACCAACGTGGTCGGCGCCCTCGGTTACATCGACGCACTGGAACGGCTGTCGGGGCACAGCGTCCTCTGCATCGACGAGTTCGAGCTCGACGATCCGGGCGACACGATGGTGGTCTCGCGGCTGCTCACCGAGCTCACTGCCCGCGGCGTCTCCATCGTCGCCACGTCCAACACGCTGCCCGGACAGCTCGGCGAAGGCCGGTTCGCC
This sequence comes from Gordonia cholesterolivorans, assembly GCF_039531975.1. Lineage (NCBI taxonomy): Bacteria > Bacillati > Actinomycetota > Actinomycetes > Mycobacteriales > Gordoniaceae > Gordonia > Gordonia cholesterolivorans. The sequence continues at coordinate 301,569 of NZ_BAAARB010000004.1, forward strand.
GCGAGCGATTTCCTGCGCGAGATCCAGAAGCTGTCGTCGATCTTCGAGACCATCCGCGTCGACGGTCCCGACTACCGGCACCGCGACCTTCCGCCCGCACCGGAGCCGATGTCCGACGAGGAGCTCGAGCGTCAGGCCGAGAACACCGTCGGGGCCACCCTCGATACCTTCGACGACCTGATCGCGCATCTGGCGAAGCTGCACCCGTCGAAGTACAAGTCGCTGGTCGACGGCGTGTCGCTGGTGTGCATCTCCGACGTGCGTCCCGCGCCGGACCAGGCGGTGGCACTGCGCCTGGTGGCGCTGGCCGACCGGTTGTACGACGCGGAGATCCCGGTGAGCATCTCCGGGGTCAAGCTCGACGAACTGTTCACCCCGGAGATGCTGGCCGGCGGCTACCGCAAGAAGTATCTGCGCGCCACCTCGCGGCTGCTGGCCCTCTCCCGATTCGCGGAGGCGAATGACTGAGGCGCCGATGACTGACGTGCAAGGCCCACTGATCCTGCTGTCCCTCGGGGCGGGCGCTCTGTTGGAGTACCTGCCGCCGGTCGCCGGCGCGGCGCACGACGCCACCGAACCGCGTCGTCTGCGGATCGGCTACATCGACGAGGCTCAGCGTCATCTGCTCGACGCGCCGTTCACCGGACCCGAACGCGAGCGGCTCGTCCGGTTCGGGTACGACGTCGTCGATGTCGACCTCCGCAAGAGCGGCTTCGAGGAGGCTCTGGCCTGTGTCGACGCCTTCTACGTCTCGGGAGGCGACACCTTCGCGCTGATGTCCGGGCTGCGCCGCAGCGGCGCCGACAAGGTGATCGCCGAACGGGTCCGCGCCGGGACTCCCTACGTCGGCCTCAGTGCGGGAGCGGTGGCGGCCGGGCCGGACGTGGAGCCCGCAGCGTTGATGGACGACCCGGGTCTGGGTCTCGACCTGGCCGATTTCCGGGGACTCGGACTCACCGACACCGTCGTGATCCCGCATGCGGACGGACAGTTGCCGCCGTATCCCACCGAACTGATCGACCGGACGCTGAATGAGTACGGCGACCGATTCACACTGCTGCCGCTGTACGACGATCAAGCGTTGATCGTCGACGCCGCCGGATCGCGCGTGGTGCCGTCGGCCGAACCCTCCGTGTGAGGGTTCAGCTCTCGCGGGCCAGCACGAAGTCGTGCTCGATGGCGCCGTTCATGTTGAAGCTCTTGGTGCCGATCTGGCGGAAGCCCATCTTCGCGTAATACCTCTTCGCGCGTTCGTTGCCCGAGTGCACGCCGAGCCACACCAGGGTCGCACCGCGGTCGCGGGCGGCGTCGACAGCCGCGTTCATCAGGGCGTGAGACGGCCGGAGCCTGCTGTGGACGGCATGATGCTCGGGCAGCACGTACATCTTGGAGATCTCGGTGACCGTCCCGTTCGCGACGGCGGCGGCACCGGCCGGGAACGCGTCGACCGCCGCGCGCACGTCGGGGTCGGCCGGAAGGTCGTGGACCAGCAGCGCGTAGCCGACGATGGGGCCGTCGGCACCGGTCCGCGCGACGAGTACCTGCTTGCGCGGGTCCGCAAGGTACTCGGCGAACCGCGCGGCGGAGAGCACCTGCTCGATGTGCGCGGCGATGTTCTCCGGTGTCGAGTGCGGCGGGCAGGCGAGCGGGAAGGTCGCGGCGGCGACGTCGGCGATCGCGGGAGCGAGGCCGGGATCGGTGACCGTCTCGATCAACAGACCGGCGTCGCCGGCGGCCGATTGCGCTGAAGTCGCAGATTGCGTCACATACCGATTGTGCCTTGTTCCGTGCGGCGGCACGACACGGTACCCCGCGTCCTGGTGCAATGGAATCCTGGTGCAATGGAAGCTGTATGGAGGCTGTACCGCCAACGACCGTGAGGACGCCCGTGGATCCACTGTTCGTCACCCTGTTCCAGACTCGGATCGATCCCGGCCTGACGGCTGCGAGACTGCTCGAGCAGATCCGTGCCGACTGGGGCGAGTTGCTCGACTCCGAGTTCGACTCAGTTGTGGTCGAGACACAACGAGGCGAGGGACCGGAGTCCCCGCCGGTGTTCGTGATCGCTTTCGACGAGGTCCGGGTGCTCGTGGCGGGCGTCGACGTGCCGCAAGGACTCGACGTCGCCGACGCGGCTCAGGGCAGTCCGCTGTGGAGTGCGGAGGCCGAGCTGCCCGACCCGGACGGGCCCTCCCTCGTCGTCGCGGCGTCCTCGGAGGCGGTGCTCGCCGGCCCGGTCTTCGACGACGCGGTTCTCGGTGACGCGGTTCTCGGTGACGACCGTGACCTCATCGAGGAGGCGACGCTGATCTCGCGGGTGGTGACCTCACTGCTGGCCTGCACCGACTCGGTGCGGGCAGTGTACATGCACACCTCCGAGCAGATCGCCGAGCCCTCGGCGTACCGGCGCGCGGCGCTGGAGGTCTCGCCCGACCTGCCGCTGATGCTGTGGGTCGATTTCATGGTCGCCGACGAGGCCGGACTGGTGTCGGCGGAGACGATCGGCATGTCGGAGCTGGGGTTGCTCGACATCGAGGTCACCGACAGCACACTGCCGGCCGAGCAGGTGGTGAAGGTCGTCGTCGACACCGCCGTGCTGATGTACGACGACGGTCCGGTCATCGGTGACGGTGACGTTCTCGGGACCGGCAGCGGCGACTTCACTGCGCGGATCGCCCCGTCGAAGTACGACGCCGACCACATCGTCCTGCACCTCGTGCCGCCGACGGCGACCGCCAACCGTGCCGAGCGTCGCGCCGCGGCGCGGAAGAAGAAGCGTCGCTGACCTCAGTCGTTCTCGAAGCCGGACGCTTCGAAGCCGAGGGTCGTCGCGTTCTCCGACACGGTGCGGCGCACTGAATCGGAGAATCCGTCGGGATCGACGGCGCTGATCTCGATGCGGATCTCCACCCGTCCGGCGGCCGAGGAGAGGTGCTTGAGCACTTCCTGCTGGATGGTGCTGAAGTCGCGCGCCGGAAAGTCCGAGTCGAGTTGCGCGGAGCCGAAGTAGCGGCGCTTGAGTGCGCTCTGAGTGGTGGACTGCGTCTCCGCCGAGCCCGCTCCGGCGGTGGACGCGTCCGATGATCCGCCGTCCGCCGAGGACTGCTCGCCGTCGCGCTCCCGCTGCTGGCGCACCTCCTCGTCGCGCTGAGCGTCCGCCGGTCCCGGCTTCACGATCAGCGTGCTGTCGGAGATGTGCACGGTGGCGTCGTCGCCGGGCAGATGCAGCCCGAGATAGCGCTTCTGGGTCTCGTCGTATCCGTCGGCGAACGCGAATCCCTGCTGGCGCCAACTGATCTGGTCGTCGAGGACCGAGTACAGCCCGTCGATCAGCACCTCCCGGTCGCGCAGCCGCGGCAGGTATGGGTAGGTCGCGTAGTACCGGTGCAGCGTGCCCACGTCGAGGTGTCCGGAAGCCCATGCCGCCGACAACCGGCCCGTCAGATCCAGATAGATCAGCGACGACGATCGGGCCAGCGCGATGTGTTCCAGGCTGAGCTTGGCGCCGGTGCGCGCGTACACGTCGTCCTTGCTGCCCGAGACGTTGACCACGTCGATGGAGTAGGTCGCCTCGCCCGTCTGCTGCTCGGGGCAGAGTGCCCAGCAGAAGGTCTCGTTGAGTCGATTGCGCACGATGTCGTCGTTCGTCGCGCGCCGTTCCGTCGCCTGCTTGGTCTGCTGACCGCCGAGCCCGTAGTCGTCGGCGTTCTCCGCGACGTGCTTCCACGCCAGGTAGTTGCGCACCGCCTCGTCCAGTTCGCGGGCCCGGTTGGTGTCGGCGGCGAGGAAGATCAGCGAGTTCTTGAACGAACGGATCGCGTTGCCGCGGTGTTCGAGGACGTTCGCGGCCCACGACTTGGCCGTCGGGGCCGAGGACCGCGCGGCGTAGGTGTGCTGCATGGGCACCACGACCAGGCGAGTGTCGGTCTCGTCCGGCACGTCGGCGGACGATTCGGGGAACACGTGGATGCCGGCGAACGACTTGTCTGCGGAGGTCTTGCGCAGTTCGGTGAGCCGTCGTTCCAACTCGGCCCAGACGTCCGCGGGCGCCAGCCCGGCCGCGTGGTCGCGCGCGGTGCGGCTGATGTTGGCCTGGGTGTCGTACCAGTAGCGCGACGACTCGGTGTACAGGTACGTCGACTGACCGGTGAGGGCGTCGAGCGCCGAGTGGAAGTTGCCCGGTACGTCGCCCGGGAGAGCGGTGCCGAGGAAGATGCGGTGCTTCTCTGCGCCCTTGTGCGCCGAGTGCAGGCCCGGAGTCGCGGCCATGAACACCGAACGGGCCAGCCGCTGTGCCACCTTGCGCTTGCCGAAGTGCTCGTTGTTCTTGTCGACCAGCGCCGGGACCGATTCGGGGCCGGCGACGTCGGTGTGAATCACCGGTTTGAACTGGTCCTCGAGGTACTTGGTCACCTCGGAGACCACGTCGGCGTCGTCGAGTGGCACGGTTCCCGGCATGATCAGCGCCGACGAATTGTCCGACCGCCAGAGGGTCCCGACCACCCGGTTCATCATCTGCAGGACGCCGCGAGTCCGCTGGAACCGGTCGAGGGTCGACCAGTCCTGGTACAGCCGGTCGAACAATTCCGGATGAATCGGGTAGCAGCGCTTGATCCGGTCCTCGTACTGGGAGTCGCGGACCTCCGACGGGAACTCGGCGTGGTACTTGCGGTAGAACTCGACGACATTCTTGGCGATGTTGGCGATCTTCGCCGACGCCTCGGCGTCCGGTGTGGAGAAGATGCGCCGCCGCACGATCTCGAAGCTCTCCTCGGCGTTGGCGGGCTGCCACTGGTCGGCGGTCCGGCCGATCACGTTCTTCAGTGCGTGGAGTGCTTCGCGGCCGTACTCGCCGCCGACCTCTTCGTCGTTCACCTCGTCGCCGCCGTCTCCGTTGGACGACGCGGGGATCGAGATGACCACCTGAATGCCCTTGACCGCACGGGCGGCTTCGGTGAGGGCCTGGGCGAAGGTGAACTGGGTGTCGAAGTCGCCGGCCGGAAGCGGTTCCGGAGGGTTCACGAGCTGTCTGGCGTACGCCACCCATTCGTCGATCAGGATCACCGCGGGGGAGTACAGCGTGAAGAGCTCGCGGAGGTCGGCACCCGGGTTGGTCGAGGTGCGGTCGGCATGGGCGACGATGTCATAGGCTTCCTGCCCGCCCAGCTGCCAGGCCAGTTCGCCCCACATGGTGCGGATGTTCGGCCGGCCGTCGTCGGTGTTCTCCCGTGACGGGACCATCTGGTTGCCGACCAGGGCGACGCGTCCGACGCGTCCTCGCACCGCGTCGAGCGGTTTGGCGAGCGGAGCGACGTCGTCACCGAAGACGTGGCTCTCCGCGCCCGACGCCAGATGCCAGAGCGCGAGCATCGAGTGCGTCTTGCCGCCGCCGAAGTTGGTCTGCAGGTTGATGACCGGTGACGCGTTCTCGTCGCCGGTCAGTCGCGCGACGTTCCGGGTGATCAGATCGCGCAACCCCTCGGTGAGATAGGTACGGCCGAAGAACTCGGCGGGGTCGGTGTACTCGGACTTGTGGCCGCCGCTGCGCATCGCGACGGTGTACAGGTCGGCGGCGAACTCCGCGGCGTTGAACTGGTCGCTCTGGATGTCGGGATGGGGTGCCAGGACGTCGCGCCATGCCGGCAGATTGTCGGAGCCCACCTGCAGCGCGGGCACGTTGCGCGCGGCCCGTTCGGTGGCCTGCCGGGTGCCGATGGCGCGGACGTCGTCGCGCAGCTTCGCGACGTCGGCGGCCTCCTTCGGAGCGTCGATGGCGAGCAGGAATCGGTGACAGATGTCGAGGTCGAACTGCGCGTCGTCGTTCGTGAAGTTCTCGTGATGCGCGAGCCGGTTCCGGGCGTCAACCAGCGGCGTCGCCAGGGATACCTGCGCGCGGCTGAGCCGCTTGCCGATCGGGTCCCAGCCGCGCCGGAACTTGTACGGAATGTTGTCGGTGAACATCCGAAGGCTGTCCGACGGGTCGAGCGGGTTGTACTTCTTGTCGGGGTGCGCGCTGGGTGCCTTGACCGTGCGCAGCACGTCGATCCAGCCGCTCGCCCCCGCCGGCAGATCGGGGCCGATCGTCTCGGTCAGGAAACGATCGACCGCCGGTCCGAGCAGCTCGAACGCCTGATGGATCCGATCCCGATTACTCGGCGCCACGGAGGGCTCCTTTCACTATTCACACAACTGTGTGTATTCGCGACGAAGGTTATCGCAGCGGTCGGACAATCAGGACGTCGAGGTCACGTCCCGCCGCCGGTGTGACGGATACCCGCCTACTGCTGCGGCAGGGGCCTCACAGCAGCATCTCCTGGTGCGCCGCACCCCGCGCACCGCGGGCGATGTCGCTCCATGCGGCGCCGAGGCCGTTGAAGCTGACCGCGAGGGCCGTCGATTTGCGATCCTCGGCGAGTTTGAACAGCAGGCTCGCGAGTTCGCGGCACAGGTCGGTGTCGACCGCATCCGGCACCAGGCTCAGCAGTGTCGACGCCGCGGGGATGCCGTCCGAGTCGAGGACACGCACCAGGTGCATCACCACCTCCCACTGGCTGATCGACGAGTCGGTGGACGGGTCGTAGTCGGCAGGCATGTCCGTGGGCGCGATCAGCGCGACCCGGCCACCGCCCTTGGTGAGAATGCCCGAGCGCTCCATGCCGTCGAGCGAGATGCTGCGCGCGTTCGCGAGCGACTCGGCGTCGCCGAACTTGCCGCTGTCGAAGCCGTTCTGGCGGAACCAGGTCAGCGCGAAGCGGGTGGGTGCGTCGAAGTCGTTCTCCAATTCGCCGAGCACCTCGTCGAGGATCGCGTTGATGCGCTGCAGCGCGGTCCGGACCGTCATCTTCGACCCGTCGTCCTCCAGCACCGCGTTGTACTCGGAGAAGATCGCCATGCCCGGCCCGATCGCGGCCTGCGGCAGATCGACCGGCGCGATGGCGCCCTGCTGCAATTCGCGCAGGCTCGCCGGCAACTCGTTCCGCAGCCGCGCCAGGAACGCACGGCGGTCGACGCGAGGCGCGTCCTCCGGGCGCGGTCGGAGAGCGAGAACGATGGAGGAGGCGAGGGCGTTGGTGTCTTTCGCGAGAAGTCGACCGCTTCCTTCTGTCCGCATCGGCCATGTCGCAGTGATCTGCCACCCGGAACGGATCATTCCCTCGAGTAGGGTCTCCCACCCCGTGGACGACTGCCCACCTTTGGACGAGTCTTGCTGTTTGAAGGCGTAATAGACGGTGATGGGATAGTCGGCGTACGCATTCTCGCGCGCTCGCCGGAATACATCGCGGAACCCTTCCTCGAAGAACTTATGTGCCCCTTCTTTACCGTTGTGCCGGTATGGATTTGCCACTAATTCCTCCGTCTTTGGGACCAACATCGTTGACAGAATCGAAGGGTGTACGCCGCGAAGTGATCGGCGAAGCCATACGTAGAAATAGTCCGAAAGGTCGGAGTACCCAATATTGTCGTAGTACGGGGGATCGGTTGAAATCAGTAAGTGTCGACCGAGTGAGTCAGCGGCGTCGGTTTGCGTTGCAGCCCCTCCACCCATTGGCGCAATTGCGACAGCCTGAGCGACTTTGTCGACTACGGTGGTGAGTCCCCCACCAGCAGATCCCAGCAAGTTGGCCTCAGCAAAGTCCCATGACATCGGAATTGCTTGGCGAGCAAATACTTCACGTAACGCTGAGCGGTCGCTCATCCAAGTCGTAATCGATGAAGAGAGGTTCGTTGCCTTACTTGTACTCAGTCCCAGGTAGGTGGCCACCGCATCCGAATACGCGACGGCTCCCGTTCCCCCGTCGTCGAGTCGGCTACCCTCCGTCATTCCCGCGGCGAGCGCGTCACGCAAGACCAGCTCGCGTGCTTCTCCGACCAGATCGCTGAATGTCGTCAGCGCGGTGAGTTGGCGTGGCGTGAAGAGGTCTGAGTAGGACTTGAACCCGTACGCTTGCACTCGGAAGCTGGGAGCTTTCGGCGGGATTGCCCCAATTGGTGCGGTGTCGGGTGATATGACCTCAGCGGCCTGCTCGTGCTCTGGAGTTGGCCTCGAAATTTCATCGGGGTGACGTCCTGGCCTGTGCGGTTTCGGATTGATGGTTGTGAGCTGATTGTGCCTGTCGGGTACGACAAGGCCGGGCGGTGTCATACCGTCGTAGCAACACTGCAGGCCACGAGGGGTTGCGGGTAGCGCGGTAGGAGACCCTGGGTGGGGCTGGGACGGATGATGTTGACGGTGGCGGACCGGACGGAGATCGCGGTCGG